>JANMQV010000199.1:0-43855 GCA_031370645.1 Candidatus Eiseniibacteriota bacterium
GGCGCGGCGATGGAGTGTCGTCTCGCCTCGGGACAAGAGCACCGCTCCGGAGAAGGCCTCCGTCGCGGCAGCGGAGTCGACCATGGCGGCGAGCGACTTCCCGAGTTCGGCGTCGGTCAGGGGCGGGCCCGAAGGTGCTTCCTCCTCGCGCTTCTGGCGGATGCCGGGCCCAGCCGGTTCACCCGCGGCGTCCTCCGTCTCGGCTTCCTGCACCATGAGACCGAAGAGTCCGTGCGGCACCTCGGGATTGCAATTGAATTGAATCGAGAGCAGCGGTCCGAATTCCGCGCGCGCCAGAACCGTCACAGACGAGGGATCGCTCTCGATGATGCGTAGCGGCGTGAGGGAGCCGTGCTCGTCGTGCATCGAGCGGTAGATCTCGAGCCGCGCGTCCATCGGACGCCGCGCTAGCGCCGCGGCGGCGACGTGTTCCTTCACGAAGTGACGCATCGCCCCTTCGCCCACGCCATACGCCTGAAACCACGCTTCGGCATGCCGTCCCGGTTCTCCCGCGGGGTAGTGGGGCGCCGTGTCGGCAGCCTGCACGGCCCAGCCCGAGAACACGACCCCGACGATCCAAAGTTGGGCGAGAACGACCCACGTCTTCATGACCCTGACCCTCCGCGGCGAATGAGGCGCGCTCGGCGCCGATGATTCATCACGCCAAGTTGTACCGCGGCAGTGTGAAGAAGTGGTGAAGGGGGAGCGCTATGCGGAGACGGCGGGGATGGTGAAGGACAACGCGGTGCCCCTTCCCGGCACGCTCTCGACCGAAACGGCGCCGCCGTGCGCCTCCACCAAATGTTTCACGATGGCGAGCCCGAGCCCGGCACCGCCGGTGGCGCGCGCACGCGAGGCGTCGGCGCGATAGAAGCGATCGAAGACATGAGGGAGGTGCTCCGGCGAGATTCCTTCTCCGGTGTCGCGCACCTCGAACCGAACCGACGCTCCTTCGACGCGCGCGGAAATCGTGACCGTGCCCCCGTCGGGCGTGTGCGTCACGGCGTTCCCGACGAGATTTCGAAGCACCTGGGATAGCCGAGCGGAGTCGGCGAGGACGAGCGGGGGATCGGACGATTCGACGCGGATCGTCACGCGCCGCGCCTCCGCTTGAACTCGAAACGCCGCGGCCACGCCTTCCATCGCCTCCCGCGGGGAGCGGGGAGCGCGATCGAGTCGAAGCCGGCCCGCTTCCGCGAGGGTGAGATCTTGAAGATCTTCCACCAGCCGCGCCAGGAGGAGCGTCTCCTCGTGGAGCGAGCGGAGCGACGCCGCGTCGGCCGGAACGATCCCATCCTCGATCGCCTCGAGTTGCGCTTGCAGATTGGTAAGTGGCGTGCGGAGCTCGTGGGCCACGTCGCTCACCAATTGACGGCGTAGCGTCTCGTTTCGGGCGAGCGATTCGGCCATGGAATTGAACGCGTGGCTCAGGTCGCCGATCTCGTCGCGCGAGCCGACCGCGACGCGAGCCCCCCAGTCGCCGCCCTCCATCCGCCGCGCGGCGCTGGTCAGCGCTTCGACCGGGCCGACGATACGCCGCGACAGTAGCCACATGACGATGAGGGCGAGAAGCCCTGCCGCGGCGACGGCGCCGATCATCCAGCGATTCACGCTCCGCACGAACGGCGCGGCCGGCCCGTCTTCAGGTTCGAGGAGCGGCACCGCGTAGAGCATGGCGTGCGGCGCCCCCGGCTCGCCGCCGATCGGAGCGTGCGGCGCGCCGAGGACGAGGGCGCGGTGGAACGAGCGCGCTTGTCCGACGATTCGCTCGTGCACGATTTCGATCCGGTCTCCCGGGAGCACCTGGATTCGCGCGCCCCGCATCTGCGGGGAGGAGAAGGCGAGTGTGCGCCCGGTGGAATCGACGAGCACGAGCGCGCGATGGCCGGGGCGATCGAAGCGGCGAAGCAGGGCGCCCGCTTCCTCGGGCGAGCCGCCGGCGCGCACCCACGTCCGGAGCGCCTCCGCGGCGTCCTCGAGCGCTACCGCGCGCGTCGTCAGCTCGAAGCGCCCGAACTCGGTCTGCACCGCTTGGCGGGAGACGAGCACGACCGTGACCACGGCGACGGCGGAGACGAGCGCGACCACGGCCAGGAGGCGGAACCGAAGACTTCGAATCATCGCTTCGACCGCGCGCCGCCGTGGGGAGAGCCGCCGGAGGCCGGCTCCGAGAGGCGATAGCCGACGCCGAAGACCGTGACGATCCGCGAAGGCGCGGCGGGGTCACGCTCGATCTTCGCGCGCAGGTTCTTCACATGGGCGTCGATCGTCCGCCCCGTCGCCTCGAAATCGGGCCCGAACGCGGCCGCCGCCAAGTCGTCGCGCGTGAAGACGCGGCCCGGCTGGCGAAGGAGCGCCGCCAGGAGGTCGAACTCGCGCGGCGTCAGTTCCACGGCGTGGCCCGACGCGAGTACGGCTCGTCGCCGTAGATCGATCTCGAGATCGCCGGAGACGAGTCGTTCCTCCTCGCCCGGATCGGCCGCGCTGCTCCGTCGCGAACGCTCCGACCCCGCACCGCGATCTCCCGCCGCTTTCTCCGAGGGGCGCCGGCGGAGAACCGCCCGGACGCGCGCCACCAGTTCGCGTGGGCTGAACGGCTTCGTCACGTAGTCGTCGGCGCCGAGGTCGAGGCCCTCCAGGCGATCCTCTTCGGTGCTTCGCGCGGTGAGGAGGATGATCGCGGCGTCGGTCGTGAGGCGAAGTTCGCGGCAGACGTGAAGCCCGTCCAATTTGGGGAGCATCACGTCGAGCACGACAAGATCGGGACGCGGATCGCTCTTGGCCAGGCGGAGCGCCTCCCGCCCGTCGCCCGCCGCGGAGACCGCGTAGCCCGCGTGTTCGAGGTAGAGCCGGACCAATCCGGAGGTCTTGGGATCGTCCTCGACGATCAGGACCCGGGTCTTGTGGGCTGTGGCCATCGAGAGAGCATCGCATGGAATCGTGAAGATTTCATGAAGGAGGTCTATCATGCGCGCCATGGCTCCCGCGGGTCCGGCCCCCGTCAATCCTCAGAACTATCGACGCGGCATGCGTTCGAGCGTCATCGGGCTCGCCGTGAACCTCTGCCTCGCGTGCCTGAAATTGACGGCCGGAGTCGTGGGGACTTCCTACGCCCTCATCGCCGATGCCATCGAATCGCTCGGCGACTCCGTCGGCTCGCTCATCGTCTGGCGCGGACTCCAAATCGCCTCGCGCCCTCCCGATAGCAACCATCCCTACGGGCATGGCAAAGCCGAGCCGCTCGCGGCACTTCTCGTCTCGATCCTCCTCTGCGCCGCCGCCATCGGCATCGCGGTCGAAGCGCTCCGCGAGATCGTGATGCCACACCGCACACCGGCGCCGTTCACGTTGTTGGTGCTGCTCGGGGTGGTGCTGGTGAAAGAGATTCTCTACCGCTACGTGACGCGAGTCGGACAGGAGGTGGGAAGCGAGGTGGTCCACGCCGACGCCTGGCATCATCGGAGCGACGCCATCACCTCGGGCTTCGCCGCGGTGGGAATCACGATCGCGCTTGTTGGCGGCCCCGGATTCGCGAGTGCCGACGCCTGGGCGGCCCTCCTCGCGAGCAGCATCATCCTCGTCACCGCGTGGCGGATGCTCCGGCCCGCGATTCAGGAATTGATGGATCACACGGCTGCCCCCGACCTGGTGGAAGCGGTCCGAATCGTGGCGGAATCGCGAGCCGGGGTTCATCGGGTGGAGAAACTGATGATGCGGAAGATGGGGCTCTACTATGTGGCCGACATGCACCTGGAAGTCCCGCCCGAGATGTCGGTTCGGGAGAGCCACAAGCTGGCGCACGACGTGAAAGAGGACATCCAGCACTCGCTTCCGCAGGTGGTGGAGGTGCTCATTCACGTCGAACCCGCCTGGCCCGGCGGGCGGCCGCCCTACCTCGAAGCCAACCCTTCGGGAGTTCCGGCTGTCCGAACGGGCGAAACCCCCGGTCCCGGGGGTACGTAAGTAAGACGGAGGCGGGCACGCGGGCCCGTCCCGAACGCGCGGGGGCGCGGAATCGCAAGGCGTGGAACGGGCTTGGCGGCGCCTTCTTGACCGTCGGCCGGCTCCCCTGTAGGATCACCCGGCTCCAGCAATGGGGCTCTGGATGGGGGAGAGGTGGCCGAGTGGCTGAAGGCGGCGGTTTGCTAAACCGTTGTAGGGTTAAAATCCTATCGGAGGTTCGAATCCTCTCCTCTCCGCCATTGTGACATTTCGCGCGGACGCGCGGGCCCATAGCTCAATTGGATAGAGTATCTGACTACGGATCAGAGGGTTGGGGGTTCAAATCCTCCTGGGCCCGCCACTTCGTCCCCCTGTCGCGCGATTCAGCCGAACGCCGGAACATCCCCGCAGAGGTCTCGTCAATGAAGATGCAATCGGCCTGTCGTAGGCTCGCCTCCATGGCGCTTGCTCTGGCCGTGACCGGGTGGGTTTCGTTTGCTCCCGCACGCTCCCTCGCGGCCGCCGAAGCGCCGGCCGCGCCGGCGAAATCGATCCGCGTGGCGGTGCTTCCGATCGAGAACTCCTCGCCCGACCTCGGCGCGGCGAAGATCATGGGCGACATCCTTCGCGAGCAGCTGAAGCGCGTTCCGCCCACGACGGCTACCTTCCTCTTGCCGCAGGACAGCGAGCGGATCTTGAGCAGCCGAAACGAGCTCAACCGCGCGTACCTCCTGAACGAGCGCTGGTCCAAGTTGGGGACGCTCGACTCGACCGCCATAGGGGGCCTCGATTCGCTCCTCATGGTCGACGCGATTCTCTTCGTGAAGGTGAACGAGTGGGAGAACCACCGGGTCCCGGTGGTCGGCGCGGGAGAGTCGCACGCGATCGTCGGGCTTTCGTTCGCCTGCTACGACATTCGCTCGAAGAAGCGCATCTGGGCGAAGGCGCCGCGCGAGCAGCGCTTCGGCCAGGAGATCGATCCCTCGAGCGGCAGCGTCAGCTACGACGCCACCGGCTTCATCCAGAACAAGCGCGCGAACGACCCGCCGCGCTACGAAGACGTCGCCTCGGATCTCGTGCGAGACGCCTTCAAGAAATTCCCGACGAAGTGAGCCCGGTCCCCCCCGCCGCCGAGGACGAACGCTTTCTCGAGGCGGCGCTGGCCGAGGCCCAGGCCGCGGCCGACGAGGGGGAAGTCCCGGTCGGCGCCGTCGTCGTTTGGGGCGGCCGCATCATCGGACGGGGCCACAATCGCGTCGAAGCGACGCAGGATCCCACCGCGCACGCCGAAATCATCGCCATCGGCGCCGCCTGTCAGACGCTGAACAGTTGGCGCCTCGAAGAAACCACCCTCTACGTCACGCTCGAGCCCTGCCATATGTGCGCGGGGGCGATTGTCCTCGCGCGGATCCCGCGCCTCGTCTACGGCGCGCGCGATCCGAAGGCGGGCGCCTGCGGTTCGCTTGCGCTCGTGCCACAAGACCTGCGTCTAAACCACCGCGCCGAGATTGTCCCCGGAGTTTTGGCGGCGGAATGTGGCGCGATTCTCGAGGCCTTCTTCCTAGCCAAGCGCCGCGACAGGAACCGCCTGGAAAAGTGAGCCGTGATCGCGTATTCTCCTCCGCGGAGAGATGCGAGAGTGGCTGAATCGGGCGGTCTCGAAAACCGCTAAGGGTGCAAGCCCTTCGAGGGTTCGAATCCCTCTCTCTCCGCCATTATGATGTTGGCGCGCGAGGGATTGCGCGTGCACCTAGGCTTCCCGGAGAGGTGTCCGAGTGGCTGAAGGAGCACGGTTGGAAACCGTGTAAGCATGAAAGTGCTTCGAGGGTTCGAATCCCTCTCTCTCCGCCAGTTAGGGTAGTCGGGTAGATAGATCAAAGTGGGGATGTAGCTCAGTTGGGAGAGCGCCTCGTTCGCAACGAGGAGGTCAGCGGTTCGATCCCGCTCATCTCCACCAAGATTTCCAGGCAACATCGCCGAGGGTGAGCGGCCCTCGGCCCGCGGAGCCCGGGCATTGGCCTCCTCGTGGCTTGGTGTTGACGGCCAGTTCCCGCGCGATTGAGAGTCACCAACCCCGCCAGGACCGGAAGGTAGCAGCGGCCCGTGATCGCCTCGATGTGCCGCGGATCAGACTGACCCGAGCCGGTTGCGGGGGGGCCGTACCGTTTCAACGACGGGTCACGCGGCCCGCCGTGCGCCTCGCCCCCTGAGGATCGACCCGTGTCGCACTTGGCTCTTGCCCGGAAGTACCGCCCGCAGATCTTCGCCGACTTGGTCGGCCAAGACCCCGTCCGCCTGACGCTCGAGCGCGCCGTCGCCACGAATCGCGTGGCGCACGCATACCTCTTTGCCGGACCGCGCGGCAGCGGCAAGACGACCACCGCGCGCCTCCTCGCGAAAGCGCTCAACTGCGAAACGCGAAAACCCGATGAAGCGGAGCCCTGCAACACGTGCCGCACCTGCGCCGAGATCACCGGCGGCTCCTCCCTCGACGTGCTCGAGATCGACGGCGCCTCCAATCGCGGTATCGAGGAGATCCGGAACCTTCGCGAAAACGTGAAATACGCTCCCTCGGGCGGCAAGTCGAAGGTCTACATCATTGACGAGGCGCACCAGCTGACCGATTTCGCCTGGAACGCCTTGCTGAAAACGCTCGAAGAGCCGCCTCCCCACGTCCGCTTCGTTTTCGCCACCACCGAAGCGCTCGAAGTTCCCGAGACGATCGCCTCCCGCTGCCAGGTCTTCGAGTTCCGCCGCCTGCGGAGCGAGGAGCTGGTGAAGCACTTGATGAACGTGGCGAAGGCCGAGTCGGTGACGTTGGACGAGGATGCGGCGGCGTTGATCGCGCGCGCCGCGGAGGGGAGCGTGCGCGACGCGCTCTCGCGACTCGACCAGGCGCTCGCGGTCTCCGAGGGCGGCGTCACCGCCGCATCGGTGGCGCAGGCGCTCGGTCTGGCGGGGCTCGAGGCCTATTTCGATCTCGGAGACGCGCTCGCGGCGCGCGGACCGAAGGAAGCGCTCCTCACGTTCGACCGGCTCTACGACCGCGGCATGGACGTGGAAGAGGTGGCCGACGGCCTCACGCACCACTTGCGCCAGCTCATGCTCCTCGCCGTCGATCGGACGCTCGAGAGCATGATCGACGCGGCCCCCGCCGACCGTGAGCGTTACGCCGCTCAGGCGGCGCGATTCCAGGCGACCGACCTCTCCGCGATGCTCGCGATGCTGATCGAGTGCCGCGGACAGTTGCGCCGCGCCGAAACGCCTCGGGCGTTGTTCGAAGTTTGCCTCGTCGATCTCTGCACGCTCCCGACGGCCGGCGCGATCGATACGTTGCTCCGGCGCCTCGAGTCGATCGAGTCGAGATTGGGCGGGGGATCGGGATCGGGCAGATCGGGCAGTTCGGGCGGAGGCGGCCCGCGCGCCGCGACCTCCGACCCGCCGCGCTTGGAGGATCCATCACCCTACGAAGTGCCGCGGGCAGAACGCCGCGCCGCGCCACCGGCGGCCGCGGCGCCGGTCGTAGCACCGCCCGCGGTCGGGCAAGCAGCGCTTCCACGCACCACGCCGAAGCCGGCGCTCGGCATCGTCACGTCGGGCGAGGGTCTCGCTTCGGAGGACTCGAGTGGCGCCGGTCCCGCCGGAACCACGCCGGGAGGCGACTCCGACCGCTGGCGCTTCGTCGTGGAACGGGTAAAGGAGCGGAAACTCCTCCTCGGCACCTGCCTCGAAGAAGGATTCTTCCTCGGGATCTCGGGATCGCAGTTCAACGTCGCGCTCTCCCCGGAGCACTCGTTCCACAAGGCGATGCTCGAAATGAAAGAGAACCGCGAGCTGATCCAGCAGGAATTGGAGCGGGGATTCGGCAGGAAACTCGCGTTCCAGTGCGTCGTCCGCGACTCGGGCCCCGAACAGTCCGAGCAGCGGTCGCGCATCGACCGCGACGTCCGCGAGGCGCTCGTCTCCGGCCACGCGCCGGAGGCTGCCGACGCGGCGGTCGGAGCGGGCGATTCCCTGGTGCGTCGGATCGTCGATCTCTTCGATGGTGAGGTCGTGGAAGCGCCGGAAGCCCGCGCGGCGGCCGGTCCGGCCGGCGCCGGCGACGCGGCGACGCGGGAGGGGAAGTCGTGAACATCCAGCAGATGATGAAACAGGCGCAAGCCCTGCAGACGAAGATCGCGGCGCTTCAGGAAGAACTGCGCGGCCGGGAGCAGGTCGGTATGTCGGGCGGCGGCAAGGTGAAGGTCACGATGAACGGCGCGAACGAGATCACCGCCATTTCGATCGATCCCGAAGTCGTGCGCCCCGAGGAGCCCGATCTCCTCGAGGATCTCGTGCTGACCGCTTGCCGCGACGCGCGCGGGAAGGTCGCGACGATGGTCGAGACCGAAATGAAACGCGTGACCGGCGGCATGGGCCTCCCCCCGGGTCTCTTCTAACTGGCGGGACCAAGCATCGTCTAGGTCGGAGTAACGTGGAACTTGCGGCTCGGAGCCTGGTATAGTCATGAGTCTCCGGCCGGGCTCGTGGGTCCGGAATGTCAGCGTGGCGCCGCAACCTACCCGGAGCCTGGCCTCCCCGATGTCTCCTCCCCGCTCCTTGAAGTCCCGCGGCCCGATCCGCCAAGTCACTGTAATTTTGTTTCTTGTAGCATGGACTCCGCTACTGACTACGATCGCGGTCGCCAGTGACTTGACGTGGAGCACCCGAGGTCCGAAGGCGAAGGGAATCGAGGCGATCGCCCGCGACCCCCTTAACCCAGCGAGAATGTGGGCGGGGTCCTTCGGATCGGGGGTCTATCGCTCGACCGACGGTGGGACCACCTGGACGGCATCCCGAACCGGACTCGTCAATACGTTCGTCCGCGCGCTCGCCTGCAATCCCCGCTACCCCGATTCCCTGTTCTGCGGCACGAACGACGGCGTTTGGCTCAGCGTCGACGGCGGCGTAAATTGGAACCGGCTTCTTTCGACAAATCAGTCCGTGCGGGCCATCGCGATCCATCCCAGCCGTACCGCCACGATGTACGCGGCCACGTACGGACTCGGGGTCTTCAAGTCCGTGAACGGGGGCAAGAACTGGAGCGCCATCAATCTTGGACTCGCCAACACGAACGTGCGCGACGTGGTCCTTCACCCCACCAAGCCGGACACTCTGTTCGCCGCCACGAGCGGCGGGGGCGGTGTGCACAGGAGCTTCAACGGCGGCCTGACGTGGAGCCAGGTTCCCGACACCTCCGCCACGATGGGCGCGGTGGAACAGATCTCGATCGATCCCGCCAACCCGCTCTTTGTGTATGCCGCAACGCTCGACCGCGGTGTCCTGAAATCGCCAGACGGAGGCACGACCTGGGTCCGGATCAATCGGGGCCTTACTTCGTTCAGGGGGCGTTCCATCGCGCTTGCGGATACGTTCCGATATTTCGGGACGGCCGATTCGGGACTGTATGTCACGACCGCGTCCGACTCCTTATGGCATCGATCGAGCGTCGGACTTGCCGATTCCACGATTGATTGCCTCTTGGCAGTCGGCGGTTCTGCCACGATCTGGGCCGGGACGGGTGTGGCCGGTGTCTTCCGCTCCGACAATCGTGCGACTTCCTGGACCCAACTCGACGGGGGACTCCTGGCTACCGCCGGCTTCGCGCTGGCCGTGCGTCCGTCGACCCATAGCGTCTACGCCGGCACCGGATTCGGGGATCAATTCTGGACGAGCGCGGATTTCGGCGCGAGTTGGACCCGAGCGGTGGCCCTCTTCTCGCACGACTCGGAACGAGCCGTCGTTCTCGATCCGATCGCGCCCGGAACGATCTACCTCGCCAGCTATGGAGCCGCGGTCTACCGAAGCGATGACGACGGACGGTCGTGGCGCGACCCGGACAGCCTCAGCCTCACGCTCACCAACCGCTTTGTGCGCCCGCTCATCGCCGTGCCGGGCGAATCCGGGCACCTACTCGCGGGCACGGGGAACGGCGTGTTCGAATCGATGGACGGCGCCCAGACCTGGACGCCCAGATCCACCGGTCTGCCGACGTTGCTCAGTGTGAGGGCCCTAGCGCTCGGCCCAGGCGCCCCCCTTCGGGTATTCGCGGGAAGCGACAGCAGCGGAGTCTTCCGATCGGACGACGGAGGGCTCACCTGGGCCGCGAAGAGCGTCGGGCTTCTGTCGCCGTTCGTTCACGCCATCCTCGTGGATGCGGTCAATCCGCTCGTGGTCTACGCCGGAACCGACAGCGGCGTGGTCAAGAGCACGAATGCCGGTGATTTGTGGACACCGATCCGGAACGGACTCCCTCTGCTGGCGTCCGTTCGCGATCTGGTCCAGGATCCATCCCGACCGCAGGCGATCTTCGCGGCCGTCTTCGGATCGGGCGTCTACGAAACGCTCGACGGGGGTGCGCACTGGTTCTCGCTTTTCAGCCAATCAGGGCTGGCGAACCTAAACGTCCGCGCACTCGCGCTTGACTCGGCGCTGCAGACCATCTACGCCGGTACCGAGGCGGGTGTCGCCGCGGCGTCGCGATACCCGATCTCCGCGGTCACGGGGGTCGAGAGCGGGGAAGGGGTGCCGCTGTTCCGGCTCCAGGCAGCGCCACTCCCCATGCGGCAAGGGATCCTCACGGTCCGCTACGAAATCCCGACGGCGGGAATCGTGGAAGTGGCCTTGTACAATGTCCGCGGCGAGCGCGTGCGGCTTCTCCACGCCCCCGCGCGCGAGTCGGCGGGCCCCCACACGCTCCTCTGGGACGGCCGCGCCGCCAGCGGTGCGCGCGCCGCGGCGGGTGTTTACTTCCTGTCGCTGCGAGCGCCGGCAGGCCGGAGAACGGCTAAAGTTCTGCTCCTTCGATGACGATGATCCCGCGATGACCATTGTTCCCGCCGTGCTTCTCGTCGTCGGTGCCGTCTACGGCGTCTGGGAGAATCGCCGCCACCTCGCGAATTTGAAGCGCATTCCAGAACGGATTCACGTAAACGGCACCCGTGGGAAGTCATCGGTAACCCGCCTGATCGCGGGCGGATTGCGGGCATCGGGGCGACGGACATTCGCCAAGACCACGGGGACGATGGCCCGAATGATCCTTCCCGACGGGAGCGAGGTCGATGTCTACCGCGTCGGCCGGCCGAATATTATCGAGCAAACTCGGATCGTGCGCCGCGCGTGCGAGGAGGGGGCGGAAGCGATCGTCATCGAGTGCATGGCCGTGGCTCCAGAGCTCCAGCCCATCACGGAGGGGCGGCTCATCCGATCAACGGTCGGCGTCATCACCAACGTGCGCGCCGACCACCTGGATGTAATGGGCCCGAGCGTGGACGACGCTGCACGGGTCATGGCGCAGACTCTACCGCGAGGCGGTGTGGCCTACACGGCCGAGCTGGAACGGGCATCGGTGCTCCGTGAGGAGGCCCGCCGGCGCGGCACCACGCTATACGTCGTGGAACCGGGGTCCGTGACCGAGGCGGATCTCGAGCGATTCACCTACGTGGAACACGCCGAGAACGTCGCGTTGGCGCTGGCCGTCTGCGCCCATTTCGGCGTCGATCGGGAGGTCTCACTCCGTGGCATGATCGAGGCGACTCCGGACCCGGGCGCCCTCCGCCGGTACGTCGTCCACATTGGCACGAAGGAGATCACCTTCGTGAACGCCTTCGCGGCCAACGACCCCGATTCGACGCGGCTCATCTGGACCCGGCTTGGTCTCGACGAAGTGGTCCCAGGCGTCCTCCGCATCGTGCTAGCCAATTGCCGGTCCGACCGGCTCCAGCGGTCGGGTCAGATCGCCACGCTTGTCGCGCGTCAGCTTCCGGCCGATCTCGTGGTCCTCTCGGGCGAGGGCACCGCGTTGGTTGCGTTTCAGGCCGTGAACCAGGGTCTCGACCCATCGCGTCTCACGGATTGCGGCGCGAAGAACGCGGAGCAAGTCTTTGAACGCGTGCTTAGCCTCGTGCCGTCGCGAGGCGTTGTCGTGGGGATCGGCAACATCGTGGGTCTCGGGCAGGAGATCGTCCTTCACTTCCAGAACAGGGCCGACCGAGATGGTTGAACAATCGATCGGGCTCGGGCTCCTCATCAGTCTGATCTTCTCGGAGACGCTCGGTATCGCGGCCGGTGGGATGGTCGTGCCGGGCTATCTGGCGCTCATGGTGCACGAGCCGATGCGGATTGCGGGCACGATTCTCGTGAGCCTCGCGACGCTCGGCGTCGTCAAGCTCATCTCCCGCTACGCCCTCGTCTACGGTCGCCGACGCATCGTCGTGGCCGTGCTCGTGGGTTTCATCTTCGGAGCCGTTTCGCGGGACCTGCTGATCTTTCACGTCAACGGCACGGCCCTGGAATTTCAAACGATCGGCTTCATCATTCCAGGATTGATCGCGAACTGGATGGACCGACAGGGCGTCGTGTCGACGCTGAGCATCATGGTGACGACCTCCGTCGTCGTGCGCCTTCTCCTCATGCTCCTGAACGGCGGGGACATCATCCGATGAGTAACACCAAGGTTCCGTCCGCGACGCTCGCGTGGCTGGCGCTCTTCGCGCTTTCGGCCTATGCCTTGGCGGAGCGATCCGTGGAGCCGGTGCACGCCTCGGCGTACGCGAAGAAGCTGCGCGCCGTCGGACTCATGGAGCGCGCGGAGCAGGTCATCCGAGGCAGGAAGCTCGCCACGGGCATCGCCATCGATGCCAGGAACGACCCCGACCAGACCGGCGTCATCGGGCCTCAGTTCTCGCTCACGACCACCGATCGCGGCGTGCAGGCTGCGAAGGCGCTCGCAGCGCATCCGAACTTCGCGGCCGCCGTGTCGCAGATGCTCTTGGAGGCGGGCGTGGGCAAGGACGACCTTGTGGCCGTGGGGATGACCGGTTCGCTCCCGGGCTTTAACCTCGCGGTACTTGCCTCCTGCAAGGCGATCGGCGCGGAGCCGATCGTCGTCAGCTCGGTCGGTTCCTCGATGTTCGGGTCCACCGACCCGGAATTGACATGGCTCGATATGGAATCGCTCTGTGTCGCCGCGGGTCTCTGGCCATTCCACAGCGTGGCCGCTTCAATCGGCGGCGGCGGCGACATCGGACGCGGACTCTCCCCGGCGGGGCGACAGATTCTCCTCGACGCGATCCAACGATCGCACGCGGTCCTCCTCGACAATCCGAGTCTCCTGGAAAGCGTGAAGTCTCGCGTCGCTCTGTACGACTCCGTCGCTGCCGTACGAGGGAAGCCGATCCGCGCCTATGTGAACGTGGGCGGCGGAGTGGCGAGTCTCGGCGGCGCCCAGAACGCCCGACTCATTCCGCCGGGTCTGACTCGCCGCCTGGCACGGAGGAACTACCCGAAGCGGGGCGTCATCAACGTGTATGGCGACCGGCGAATTCCGGTCATTCAACTCCTCGACGCCGAAAAGCTGGCTCACGCGTACTCGATCATCGATCGTGAGACGGGCGCGACCTCCAAACCCGGGAAAGGACTCCTCTTCATTCGCTACCGATACAAGTTGTGGGTCGTCGTGGCCGCGGTGGCTTCGGTCCTCTTCGTGAACGCGCTGGTCCTGCGTCTCGACCTGCGGCACCAGTTACTGGGCCGCCCCCACCCCGAGCGGAGCCCCGACTTATGACATTTCGAAGGACACTTCGAATCGGCCTCGTTATAACCGCCCTCTTCGTCGCTTCGACCGCGGCTCGTGCCGCGGGCTGGGATACGGTCGAGAGCCTCCCCGGCGCGTCGCCGGTTCGCGTCTATGTCAAGGATCGCCCCCGTACCTATTTCCGCGTGTCGCCAGGGCGTCCAATCGAAATTCCCGTGGATGGGCCGGCGCGCCTACGGGTTGTCTCGCGCTGCCTACTCTCAGCCGGAAACCGCGGATCCACCACCTATCGGGTCCGCCTCGCGATCGCTGGAACGGTACTCAAGGAGTTTCGCACCGAAAGCTCGCCGGCTCCCGCCGCTCGTCTCGAGGGCTCCGGAGAGGTCCTCTGCAAGAGCCGCACGTCGATCGTCAATGTCCCCGCGGGGCGCCAGAAACTCACGCTGTCGATCGAGGGAGCAAACGGCGCGGTCGTGCGAATCCTGACGTCGTCGCCGCGTCGCGCGGCCGGCGAGTCGTACGTCTCGCTCGCGCCGGTCGCGGCGACGCGAAGCGTGACGCTTTCGGAAGGGCAAAAGATGATTCCATACTACTCCGTTCTGAACGGCGGACCGGTAACGATCCGCGTCGTCGGCCCGACGACGCTGGAGATCTCGTCCCGACTCGATTTCGACTCGACGATGCGCGGGACGCAGCGCTACCGGCTCGCCCTGCGTGTCGACAGCCGTCCGTCGCGCGAGGCGGCTTTCGCCACGTCGAAGTCCGCCACCGCCACGTACGTCGACCTCAAGAATCGAGTACCATCCAAACTCGACCGAACCGTCGTGCCGATCACGGAAGGTGGGCACGAGGTGACGATCGAGTTGCTCGAGCCGAAGCGTGGGTCCGTGGAAATCCACGCGCGGATCCCTCGACCTTCCGTGGGGAACGAAGAGTGAGGCGATCGATGGCGCGAACCTGCCGTACATGGAGCATTTCATGGATCATCATCCTGACGCTGGCGAGCCCCGCCTATGCCGAGAAGAATCGAATTCTTCTCGGGATCGGGCTCGAGTCCGCGTACGACGACAACATTCTCCAGTATTCGAACGATCAGATCGCACTCTTTGAATCGGGCACCCGGCCGACCCGTTTCTCCATCGAGTCGACCGACGACGCGGTCTTCCAACCGAACGTCAGCCTGGCGTATGAGAACGATCGAGGGAGGCGCGGCGGTCGGACCATCCGCGCGCGCGTGACGGGGACGTTCCATTCGAGGAATGGGACGGCCGACAACCGCGCGATGAGTCTCTCGTGGCGGGAGGAGTTCGGAAGGAATCACGCGCTCACGCTCTCGGCCTATCGCCTGCCGCGTTTCTATTTGCGGCAGCTCTTCGACGAGGACGCGATCGTGCCGTATCCCGGCCTGAGCAAGTATCGCCGCGCCGAGTTCGGTCTGACCATCGCATCGGCGGCGTGGCGCGAACGACTGACGCGCCAGTCCCGCCTGAATTTCACCTACTCCTTCGAACGCCGCGACTACAACGCCGATTTTAGCGAGCGGACCTCGGACACGCACGAGGGCGGGCTCGGCTTCGACTGGAACAACCGCAAGAGCGGCGCGGGGTTTGGATTGTCTGGGGGCTACCGGAGTAGCAACGCGAAAGCCGACGATGGCGACGGCGTACCGCTCGACGATCCGGACGTGAGTTACAAGGGCGTCGTCCTGGGAGCGGGCGGAAAGGTAGAACTCGCCCACGGTCGGGTGGGACGGCTTACAGGGGAGACGGACTACGAATATCGGACCAGGGACTACGCCTCGAACCGCCCGAGCGATACGAGCCATTATCAACGCAACGATCACCTCCATGACGCCGATGTCGCCCTACGCCTAGCCTTGCCGGGGCGTTGGAGCGTGCGCGCGTTTTATCGGTACGAGGCCAACAGGGCTTCATTTGCGAGCGCGGCGGGCCCGGCGAGCGACCCCGCGAGCTACACCCAGAATCAGGTGGGAGTCGACGTCGACTGGAGCGCCATACTTTGGAGCCGGTCTGGCGCCGCCGAGGGGGGGGGAGGAAGCACCCCCTGACCGTCGACCGCCGAGCCGCAGTGGCCACAATTCTCCTTCTCGCGGCGCTTGCGGGCTGCAACACCGCGAAACGATTCGGCCCCGGAGCGCTGCCTCTCCGAGCCGCGTCGGCGAACGACTTCGCGGTGGAGGTAGAATTCGCCTCGCCGCTCGCGCGGGCGTCGGCCGGAGAAGCGAGCCGCTTCACCGTGCTTGAAGAAGGGAATCCGGCGGCTCCCGTGGCGATCTACAGCGCGGAACTCGCCGACACGATCTTCGGCCGGGTCGTCCTTCTTCTTCTTTCGGGCGGACCGCTCAACGATGGCGCCCGCTACGTCGTGCGTGCGAGCGGCGTCCGAGACGTCTTCGGAGTAGTTCAGCCGGATGCCGAGGCCGAATTCCGCGCCGGGCTTCGATACGGCGCCGATCTGGCCCCCCTCTTGGCGGAGCACTGCAACGACTGCCACGGCCCAACCCGCGCCGACGGTGCGTACCGCACGGACGCCCTGACCAGCCTCCTCGGGACCGGGACCGATTCGATTCCCAATCTAATTGCCGGGAACCCCAATTGCGCACTGGTCCATAGGACGAGACCGATCCGCTCCATGTATGATAAGGGTATGTTGTCGCCGCTCGACGCCGACATCATCCGCAACTGGGTTGTGAGCTACCAGGCTCGTCCCTGACCCGGCGGCCGAGACGATCCCTCCGGCATCTAGCGTAAGTTTCGTCGTCGCGAGCCAATGCGCTGACCGAAGGAGGGAGCCCCCACGTGCAGTACTCCAGCGCCCTACTCGAGACCCTGATCGCGGAACTGACCCGCCTCCCCGGTCTCGGCCGGAAATCGGCGCAACGGATCGCCTTTCACCTGCTCCGCATCCCGCCCGAGGAGGCGGCCCGCCTCACGCGGGCGATCACGGATCTCAAGGAACGAGTCCAGGACTGCACGATCTGCGGCAATGTCACGGAGACCCAGCCGTGCGCCCTCTGCGACGACCCCCGGCGCGATTCCTCGCTCCTCTGCGTCGTGGAACAGGCGATGGACGTCCTCGCGATCGAGCGGACGGGCGAATTCCGCGGCCGCTACCATGTCTTGAAGGGGGCGCTCTCGCCGGTCGACGGGATCGGCCCCGAGCAGCTTCGACTGACCGAACTCCTGGAGCGGGTTCGCGACGGAGCCTTCCAAGAACTGATCGTCGCCACGAATCCCACCGCTCAAGGAGAGGCGACCGCACTCTACATCGCGCGCCTTCTCCAGTCGGGGCCGCCCGTGAAGGTGACTCGCATCGCCCGCGGCGTGCCGATGGGCTCCGATCTCGAGTTCTCCGACCAGATCACCCTCGCCCGCGCCATCACCGGCCGGAAGGAAATTTAATCCGGCCGCGAATAAATCTAAGACGTTGAAAACAGGCGATTTCCCCCTTGACCGCCGGGAGGTCGCTGCGTAGGGTTCGCCCAACTCCCCCATGGAATCGCGGCGCCGGGGAGACGCCGGAAAGGAGCGGAGCGAAATGGTCAAAGGGAACTGGGCGCTCTTCGAGGAAGATTTCTGGGCGATCAACCAGATCCTTCAAACGCTCATGCGGAGCGCGTCGTCGCGGAGCGTGATGCTCATCGACAAGACCGGCCAGCTGATCAACTCGATCGGCGAGCCCCCCGGTTTCGACGTGACCTCGTTTTCCTCGCTCGCCGCCGCCGATTTCGCGGCGAACGCGCAGTTGGCTGAGATGGTCGGGGAGTCCGATTTCTCCACCCTGGTCCATCAAGGCACCAAGGAAAGTCTCTTTCTCCAGGTGATCGCCGATCGCGTGATCCTGGTCATCCTGTTCGATCGGAAGTCATCGCTCGGTTTGGTTCGACTGAAGGCGCGGCGCGCCGCGGCCGAACTGGTGACCGTCTTGGAACGCCTCTTCGACAAGCTCCAGTACCGGAACGAAGAGGCCGTGACGCCCACGCTCGGGGCCGACTTCGCGGCGGAAGCCGAGAACGAGATCGACAGCCTGTTCCGCGACTAGGAGTCCCGTTACCCCGTGTCGCTGATTAACTATTCGTCGCGCGAGATCAACTGCAAGATCGTCTACTACGGTCCCGGCCTCTGCGGGAAGACGACGAACTTGCAGCATATCTATTCGCGTGTCCCGCAGGAGACGCGGGGCAAGATGATCTCCCTCGCGACGGAGATGGACCGCACCCTCTTCTTCGACTTCCTCCCGCTCGAACTCGGACAGATCCGCGGATTCCGCACCCGCTTCCACCTCTACACCGTTCCCGGACAGGTCTATTACAACGCGAGCCGGAAACTGATCTTGAAAGGCGTGGACGGGATCGTCTTCGTGGCCGATTCGCAAATCGAACGCTACGAGGCGAATATCGAGAGCCTCATGAACATGCACGACAACCTGGCGGAGCACGGGCTCTCGATCGAGAAGATCCCGGTCATCATGCAGTACAACAAGCGCGATCTTCCGCGCGTCGTCTCGGTCGCCGACCTCGAGAAGGAACTGAATCCGAAGGGTCATCCCTACTTCGAATCGGTGGCGTTCCGCGGTACCGGCGTCTTCGACACGCTGAAGCTCTCCTGTAAGCTGGTCCTGAAGCAGCTGGGGTAGCCGGCGCGTGCGCCCGCTCGCCATCGCGCTCGCCACGGGCTTCGGCCTCGGCCGGCTCCCCGTCGCACCCGCCACCTGGGCTTCCGCCGCCGTCACGCTTCTCCTTCTCCCCGAAGCAGCCCGCTCTCCGCTCGTGCTCGGCGCGGCGCTCCTCGTCGTTCTTCCGCTCGCGGTCTGGTCGAGCGGCGAGGCCGAGAAGGTCTTGGGCCACGACGCGCATCCGATCGTCATCGACGAAGTGGCGGGGATGCTCATCGCCGTGCTCGGGGTGAATCACGCGTCGGGATCGCCGCTCCTCTTTCTCGGCGCGGCGTTTCTGCTCTTCCGACTCTTCGACATCGTGAAGCCGCTGCCGATTCGGCAGATTCAGGAATTGCCCGGCGGCTGGGGAATCGTCGCCGACGACGTGCTGGCCGGCGTCGCCACCAATCTCGTCCTTCGGCTGGCCGTTTGGGCCGGCGCGCCGTTCTAGATTCGAGACCCCGCGACCTCGAGAGGCAAGGAGCCGCCGCGTGTCCGTCGAAATCGTCTCCATCGGAACCGAGCTTCTGAATGGGATGGGCCGGAACACGAACGCCGATCGAATCATCGACGCGCTCGGCGATCTCGGCATTCCGGTCGACTACATCACCACGGTCAGCGACGACCACGCGCGGCTCGGCGAAGCGCTCCGCACGGCGGTCCACCGCGTGCCGATCGTCATCACGACCGGCGGATTGGGGCCGACACCCGACGATTTGACGCGAAAGACGATCGCCACCGTGTTCCGGCGTCGCCTCGTCCTCGACGAGACCGTTCTCGCCCTCATTCGGGGGCGATTCCGCGAGCGGGGGATCGAAATGCCCGCCATCAACGAGGGGCAGGCGCTCGTCCCGCGCGGCGCGCAGGTGATCGAAAACCTGCGCGGCACGGCACCGGGGCTTCACTTCGCGCATCTGCAGGCCGAGGTCTTCGTCCTGCCCGGAGTCCCCGCCGAGTGCGAGACGATGCTCGCGAATTACGTCGTTCCGCGACTGAAGGGGCTCGGGCTCGGGGCAGTGACGGGACGTCGTGTCGTGCGAACGATCGGGCTCTCCGAATCGCTCCTGGCCGAACGCCTGACCGGACTCGAGAGCGAGGGGATTCCGCTCAGGGTCGGATACCTCCCGCATTCGAACGGGCTCGATGTGACGCTATCGGCGAGCGGAGGCGACTCGGCCTGGATCGAAGAGGCGCTCGATCACGCGGAGCGGCGCGTCGTGGAGGCCGCGGGCTCGACCGCCTTCGGACGGGGACGGCAGACGCTCGCCGATGTGATCGGGGCGGCACTCACGGAACGCGGGTTGACGCTCGCGGTGGCCGAATCGTTCACGGCCGGGGCCCTCGGGAGCGCGATCACGTCGGTGCCGGGGAGCAGCCGCTACTTCCTCGGCGGCGTCACCGCCTATTCGAATCGCGCCAAGCAGGATCTCCTCGGCGTCGAAGCCTCGACGCTCGAGCGGGCCGGCGCCGTCAGTCCGGAAGTCGCCGAGCAGATGGCGAGCGGGGCGCGAGCGCGATTCGGCGCCGACCTCGCGATTTCCAGCACCGGCATTGCCGGGCCGGACGGCGGATCGGCCGACAAGCCGGTCGGACTCTGCTACCTCGGGATCGCTTCGGCCGAGGGGGCGCGGAGCGTGCGATTCGTGTTGGGAGGGAATCGCGCCGAAATCACGGCCCGAGCGACCGCCTATTCGCTCGATCTGCTCCGCCGCCACCTCCAGGGTGGCCCCCGCCCCTAGGGGCCTCGGCTGGCGATGGCCATCCGCACCTTCGTCGCCCTGCTGATTCCGGCCGACTGGGAGGAGTACCTCGCCGGCATGGAACGCGCCGGATTCAACCGAGCCGACGAGCCGTTTCGGCCCCACCTCACGCTCGGACGCGTCCGGGAGGGGGCCCGGGGGCTCGAGGCGCTTCGTGGCTATGCCCTTTCGGCGCCTTCTCCTCCGGCCGCGTTCCTCGACCGAATCGTCGTGATGAAAAGTGACCTCGACCCGTCCGGCGCCCGCTATACTGCGCTCCGGGAGGTGCGTCTCCCACCGCCGCGACGCGGCGAAGATCCGAGCCCCGGCGACGCGTAATCGCCGGAAGCCGACGGGAGCGTCGGCGGCGGCTCGCGAATCCAAACCACAATTCATCACCCCGACCCGAACGGCGTCCCGGCACGGACCGCCAGCAAGAAACCAGGGGGAACAGATGGCCGTGAATCCGTCCAATCGAGACACGAATCGCGAAGGTAAGGGGGAGCGCTCCAAGGCTCTCGAACTCGCCGTGCAACAGATCGAGCGCCAGTTCGGCAAGGGCGCCATCATGAAGCTCGGCGAGGAGCATGCGCGGGTGCAGATCGACGCCATCCCGACCGGATCGCTGGGGCTCGACGTCGCCCTCGGCATCGGCGGCGTTCCGCGCGGGCGCGTCATCGAGATCTACGGTCCCGAGTCGTCGGGCAAGACGACGCTCACGCTCAGCATCATCGCGCACGCGCAGAAGCAGGGCGGAAACGCGGTCTTCATCGACGCCGAACACGCCCTCGACGCGGCGTATGCCAAGCGCATCGGCGTCGACATCGACTCCCTCCACGTCTCCCAGCCCGACACGGGCGAAGAGGCGCTGGAAATCGCCGAGCACCTCGTCCGTAGCGGCGCCGTCGACGTGATCGTCATCGACTCGGTGGCGGCACTCGTGCCGAAGGCCGAGATCGAAGGCGAGATGGGCGACTCGCACATGGGGCTTCAGGCCCGACTCATGTCGCAGGCGCTCCGGAAATTGACCGGCACCATCTCCAAGTCGAAGACGACCGTCATCTTCATCAATCAGATCCGCATGCAGATCGGCGTCATGTTCGGGAATCCCGAGACGACGACCGGCGGGCGCGCGCTCAAGTTCTACGCCTCGGTCCGGATGGACATTCGCCGCATCGGCGCCATCAAGGACGGCGATGTCGTCATCGGCAGCCACGTGAAGGTGAAGGTCGTGAAGAACAAGGTGGCGGCGCCGTTCAAGGAGGCCGAGTTCGACATCCTCTACAACGAGGGGATTTCGCGCGAAGGGGAACTCCTCGACATGGCGGTCGAGAAGAACATGGTGCAGAAGAGCGGCACCTGGTTCTCCTACGGCGAGGAGCGGATCGGCCAGGGACGCGAGAACGCGCGCGTTTGGCTGAAGGAGCATCCCGACGTCGTGGCCGAGTTGGACGCCAAGATGCGCGAAGCGCTCGGCATCGGCGCCCCGAAGGCGGAGACCGAGCCCGTGGCGGTCGCCGCGGTAGCGGGTGAAGGGCGAGGGGAGCGCCGGGTTCGAATCTAGGCGATGCCGCTTCGGCCTGATCGGGCGGTGTCGGAAGAGGCGGCGAAGGATGCCGCTCTCAAATTGCTGGAGCGGGGTCCGCGCACCGAGCGGGAGATCGTCGATCGCCTGCTCGGGCGCGGGTTTGCTCCCGACGCGGTGGAGCGCGCTGTCGAGCGCCTTCGCCGCGTCTCTCTATTGGACGATCGCGCGTTTCTGCACGCGTTCGTCCGCACCGAGTTGACGCGACGGCCGCAGGGCCGCCGCCTTCTCGTCACGAAATTGAAGCGCCGGGGCGTTCCGGCCGCGCTGATCGAGGAACTCGACGCGCTCCTCGAGCGGGACGGCGATCTGGCGGAGAGCCGCCTCGCCACGGAACCGGAGCGCGCGACGGTCGCCGCGGAGGCGCTTCGGCGCCGCTACGCCGGACGACCGGAGGAGGAGCGGCGGAGGAAACTCTCGCAGGCGCTCCTGCGTCGCGGCTTTTCGTGGGAAACCATTCGGGATCTCGTCGGAGCGGAACCAACCGAGGAATCGACGTGAATCGTCCGACCAGCAACGAACTCCGACGAACCTTCATCGACTTCTTCAAGGACCGGGGCCATCCGCATCTTCCGATGGCGCCGCTCGTGCCGCTCGACGACCCCACGCTCCTCTTCACGTCGGCCGGC
The DNA here is from genome assembly GCA_031370645.1 of Candidatus Eiseniibacteriota bacterium. Lineage (GTDB taxonomy): Bacteria > Eisenbacteria > RBG-16-71-46 > SZUA-252 > SZUA-252 > SZUA-252. Next base: position 22,147 of record JANMQV010000199.1, read on the forward strand.
ATGGTGCCGTTCAAGCCCTACTACTCCTCGCCCCTTCCGCCCCCGACGCGCCGCGCCGTTACGGTGCAGCGCTGCCTCCGGCTGACCGACATCGAAAACGTCGGCGTCACCGTGCGCCACGCGACATTCTTCGAGATGCTCGGCAATTTCTCCTTCGGCGATTACTTCAAGAAGGAGGCGATCGAGTGGGCGTGGGAGTTCTCCACGCAGGTCTTGAAGATGCCGCCGGAGCGTCTCTTCCCGTCGGTCTATCGCGACGATCAGGAAGCGTTCGACCTCTGGGCGAAGCACATCGGACTCGGCGCCGATCGCGTGACGAGGCTCGGCGAGAAGGACAACTTCTGGGGACCGGCGGGCGGCGCGGGTGCGTGCGGACCTTGCTCCGAGATCTACTGGGACCAGGGACCGGGCGTCGGCTGCGGCCGCCCCGAATGCGCGCCGGGGTGCGACTGCGAGCGCTATCTCGAATTCTGGAATCTCGTCTTCCCGCAATTCGACCAGGCGCCGACGGGGGAACGGAAGCCGCTCCCGAACCGAGGCATCGATACCGGTATGGGACTCGAGCGGCTGGCGATGATTCTCCAGGAGACGCCGAGCGTCTACGACAACGACCTGCTCCGCCCGATCGGCGATGCCGCGCGTCGGCTCGGAAACGCCAAGGATACCGAGTCCGAGCGAGGGCGGTTCGCCTCGCGCGTCATCACCGATCATCTTCGCGCGCTCGTCTTCACCTTCGCCGAGGGGATTCGCCCGTCGAACGAAGGGCGCGGCTACGTGGTTCGCCGCCTCCTTCGCCGCGCCGCGCGCCTCGGACGCTACTGCGGCATTCAGGGGACGTTTCTCTCGCGCCTCGTGCCGACGGTGGTGAAACAGATGAGCGGCTACGAGGAGTACGCCTACCTCGCGAAAGAGCAGGCGGCCATTGTCGCCGCCGTGGACGAGGAGGAGTCGCGCTTCGCCGAGACGCTGGAGCAGGGGATGTCCCGTTTCGACGATACGGCGGCCGATCTCGAGAAGAGGAAACAGGCGGTATTCCCCGGCGCGGTCGCTTTCGCGCTCTACGATACGTACGGCTTTCCGATCGATCTCACCGTCGAGATGGCGAAAGAGCGCGGCTTCACGGTGGATATGCCCTCCTATGAAACGGCCATGGAGGAGCAGCGCGATCGCGCGCGGCGGGCCGGGAAGTTCGAAACGCGCCGCGTCGCGGCGGGGCCCTGGACCACGCTATCGAGCGGGGCCCACTCCGAATTCGTCGGCTACGACCAATCGGCGGTGGAGGGGGTCACGATTCGCGATTGGCGCGACATCGACGGGGCGGGCGAGGCCGGCGGTGGAGCGCGCGTCATCGAGTTCACGCTCGACCGGACTCCGTTCTACGCGGAAGGGGGCGGACAGGTAGGCGACACCGGATGGGTGGAGCGCGCGCCCGGGGCAGGCGGAACCACGGTGCGCCTTCGGGTGATCGACACCGTGAAAGACGGGGAGCGAATTCTCCATCGCGCGGAAGTCGTGGAAGGGCTGCCTGGCGAGGGAGCCTACCGCGCGACCATCGACGTTGAAAAGCGGGGCGCGACGCAGCGGAATCACACTGCCACGCATCTCCTTCACGCCGCCCTTCGCGCGCGGCTCGGCACCCACTTGAAGCAGGCCGGCTCCCTCGTGGCGCCGGAGCGGCTTCGATTCGACTTCACGCACGGGAAAGCGCTCACGCCCGAGGATCTCCACGCGATCGAATCCGCGATTAACGACCGTATTCTGGCCGACCTCCCCGTCACGACCGAGGTGACGTCGTTGAAGGAGGCGCAGGAGAAGGGCGCCATGGCGCTCTTCGGCGAGAAATACGGCGAGCGGGTGCGGCAGGTGACGATCGCCGACTACAGCCGCGAACTCTGCGGCGGCTGCCATGTCCGGCGGACGGGGGAAATCGGCTATCTCCGGATCGAAGCGGAGCAGGCGGTCGCCTCGGGAACGCGCCGCGTGGAAGCGGTGACCGGGGCCGTGGCCCATCGGCACGCCGAGCACGATCGCGCGCTTCTCCGGGAATTGGCGGCGAAGTTGGGCGCTCCGCGAGACGCGCTTGCCGAACGGATCGCGGCACTTCAGGACGAAGCGAAGCGGCTCCGCGAGGCGCAGGCGAAGCAGGGCAAGGAGGCGATGCAGGATCGTCTCCGCGACGCCGTGCGCAAGGCGCGCGAGGATGCCGATCGTGAAGGGCGCGCGCCGCTTCTGATCGCGAAAATCGACGCCGGTTCGAAGGACGAGATGCGGGACGCGCGCGAGTTCGTGGCGAAGGAACTCCACGACGGCTTCACGGCGCTCGTCTCGGTGAACGAGCGGTACGCCGCCGTCGCCACGGCGGTAGGCTCGGCGCTGACGAAGGTGCTCTCGGCCGGCGATTGGGCGAACAATGCGGCGAAACTGGCGGGAGGGCGCGGGGGCGGCAAGCCCGATCGCGCCGAGGCTGGGCTCAAAGACCTCACCAAGGAGCGCGAGGTGATGGAACAGTTGCAACGCGACGGCGAGAACGCGCTCCGCGCGCTTCAGGCGGGCTAGGGAACGATGCCGCTCGATCATCGCGTCTTCCATTCGCTCCTCGCCTCGGCGGCTCGGCAAGGGTGCGCCCATTTCGTCCTGGTCGATCCCGACCGGACGTCGCCGGAACGCGCCGCGGATATTGCGGGGGAGTGCACGCTCGCCGGAACCGACGCCCTTCTCTTCGGAAGCAGCACGCCGCTCGAGCGCGATCCCGCACCGGTTCTGCGCGCGCTCCGCTCCCGATTCGAAGGCCCGCTCGTTCTCTTCCCGGGGAACGCCGGTCAGGTGCGTCCCGATGTCGATGCGGTGCTCTTCCTTTCCCTTTTGTCGGGCCGCGACGCGCGTTTCCTCGTCGACGAGCAGGTCGCGGCGGCGCCGCGGCTTCTCGCCGCCGGCGTCGAGTCGATCGCGACCGCCTACATCCTCGTCGGCTCGGAGACGGGTGGGAGCGTGGCTCGCGTGACGGGCACGAAACCGCTCCCGGCCGCGCCCGCGTCGATCGTCGTCGCTCATGCGCAGGCGGCGGCGTGCCTCGGCTTCGCGCTCGTCTACCTGGAAGCGGGGAGCGGTGCCGCGTCGCCCGTTCCCGCTTCGCTTGTCCGCGAGGTCGCGGACGCCACGCCGACTCCAGTCGTCGTGGGGGGCGGCATCCGCCGGCCCGGGCAGGCGGCCGCGTTGGCCGCGGCGGGCGCGCGCTTCATCGTGACCGGTACGGCGCACGAGGAACGCGACCCGGTGGCGCCCTTCACCGAAGCGATTCACCAGCCGGTCCCCGCGCTCCCATGACGCGCGCCGGTATTCCGAGCCCTCACCGAGGAGACGCATGAAGGGTTTGATCCTGAGCGGCGGCAAGGGGACGAGGCTTCGCCCCATCACGCACACCGGTGCGAAGCAGCTCATTCCGGTCGCGAATAAGCCGATCTTGTTCTACGTCATCGAGGCGGTGCGCGACGCGGGAATCACCGAGATCGGGATCATCGTCGGAGAGACGGAGCGCGAGATCCGCGAAGCGGTGGGAGACGGTTCCGCGTTCGGCGTGAAGGTCGCCTACATCCGGCAGGATCAGCCCCTCGGCCTCGCGCACGCGGTGAAGACGGCGCGCCCCTTCCTTCGCGACGATCCGTTCGTCATGTTCCTCGGCGACAACCTGATCTTGGACGGAATTCGTCCCCTCGTGGACGAATTCCGCCGCGAGCGTCCGAACTGCGAAATTCTCCTCGCGCGGGTGCCGCGGCCACAGGAATTCGGCGTGGCGGAACTCCAAGGAGACCGCGTCGTCCGGCTCGAGGAGAAGCCGAAGGAGCCACGCTCCGATCTGGCTCTCGTCGGCGTCTACATGTTCGACGCCACCGTGCACGACGCGATCGACGCGATCCGTCCCTCGGCGCGCGGAGAGCTCGAGATCACCGATGCCATCCAGCAGTTGATCGACCGGGGGCGCGTGGTGAAGCATCACCTCGTCACCGGCTGGTGGAAGGACACGGGCAAGCTGGAAGATCTCCTCGAGGCGAACCGAATGGTCCTCTCTCGCGCCAAGCGCTCCATCGAAGGCGACGTCGACGCCGCCTCCCGCCTGGAGGGAGAGGTAATCGTCGGCCCCGGGACCGTCGTGCGGGAGTCGATCCTCCGCGGTCCACTCGTGGTCGGCGCGCGCTGCCGGATCGAGCACTCCTATGTCGGTCCCTTCACGGCCATTCACGACGAGGTGGAACTCCGGAACAGCGAGATCGAGCACTCGATCGTCCTTGCGCGATGCAGCATCCAGGATATTCCGGTGCGAATCGAGGCGAGCCTCATCGGGAAGGAAGTCCGCATCCGGCGCTCGCAGCTGAAGCCGACCGCCTATCGATTCATGGTCGGCGACTCGAGCCAGGTGGACGTCCTCTAATGCGGATCCTGATCACCGGAGCGAACGGAATGCTGGGACGCGCCTTGGCCGAGCGCCTGGCGAGCGGCCACACGCTCCTTCTCTGGGGACGGGAGGAGGCGGATCTCTCCGACGAGGCGGCCGTGCGCGCGGCATCGCGCGGGATCGCGTTCGACGCGGTCGTCCACGCCGCCGCCTTCACCGAAGTCGACCGCTGCGAGAGCGACTATGACGCGGCGCTCCGGGGCAATCGCGACGCGGTGCGCCATGTGGCGCTCTTGGCGCGGGAGCGCGGCGCCCACTTCACGACGATCAGCACGGACTACGTCTTCGACGGAACGAAGGGCTCCCCCTATCTCGAGGATGACCCGACGGCCCCCATCAACGCTTACGGACGCTCCAAGTGGGAAGGCGAGAAAGCGGCGCTCGAGAGCGGCGCGACGGCGCTCGTCGTGCGGACCTCGTGGCTCTTCGGCTCGGGGGGGAAGAATTTCGTCGATACGATCGCCGGCAAGTTGGAGCGCGGGGAACCGCTCGAGGTCGTGGACGACCAGCGCGGCTCGCCGACCTACACGCGCGATCTCGCCCATGGAATCGCCCGTCTCTTGGGACGCGGAGCGACGGGGATCGTCCATGTGACGAACCGCGGCGAGACCACGTGGTATGGATTCGCGGTCGCGATCTCCCGCTACCTTGGCTCCACCACGCCGATCACCCCGGTACCTTCCGATCGCTTCCGCCGCCCGGCCGCGCGCCCCGCCTACTCGGTTCTCTCGGGGGAGCGCTTCGCGAGTCTCACCGGCGAGCGAATGCCGCGCTGGGAGGAGGCGCTCCATCATTACCTCGCCGGCAGAAGCGCCGCTCCGGGGGCCGCGGCGTGAGCGCGCGCGTTCGGCACGCCTTCGCCGAATCGGCGGCCGTCCTTGCGACCGTTGTGGAGCGCGACGCGGCGCTGATCGAACGGATGGCGCGCCTCGTCGCTTCCACCGTGCGGCGCGGGCGGACCGTCTTCTTCGTGGGAAACGGCGGGAGCGCGGCCGAGGCGCAGCATCTCGCGACCGAACTGGTCGTTCGATTCGTCCGGAACCGGGGTCCGATCGCCGCCGCGGCACTCACGACCGATACCTCCGTGCTCACCGCGACGGGGAACGACATGGGCTTCGATCAAATCTTCGCGCGGAGCGTCTCCGCGCTGGGACGCCGCGGCGATCTGCTCGTGGCGCTCACGACGAGCGGGCGCTCGCGAAACATTCTGACGGCGGTCGCCGCCGCCCGTGCTCGTGGTATGCGCGTCATGGGGATGACGGGCGCTTTGGGGCGTGCGTTCGCGCGGCGCTGCGACCTCTGCCTCGTGGTGCCGAGTCGCGTCACCGCCCGCATCCAGGAGGTACACCTTCTGGCGGGGCACCTCTGCTGTGAGGCGGCGGAGGAGGTGGCGCTTCGCCGCACGAAGCGCGCGAAACGGGCCAAGGCGGCGAACGCCGCGAGGTCCGCCACGCCCACGAAACGGAAGAAGCGCCGCGCGTGATTACCGGCATCGTCCGCTCCATGCGCGCCTATCAGTGGACGAAGAATCTCGTCCTCTTCGCGGGGCCGATCTTCACCCTTCGCATTCTCGATCCCTCGATCGCGCTTGCTTCGGTCGCGGGCTTCTTCGCCTTCTCGCTCGCCGTCTCCGCGGTCTACCTCTTCAACGACATCCTCGACGTGGAACGCGACCGGCTCCACCCGGAGAAGCAGAACCGCCCCATCGCGTCCGGCGCCCTGCCGATTCCGGTGGCGCTCGTCGTCGCGGCCGTTCTGCTCGCGATCGGGCTCGGTTCGGCGGCGGCGCTCGGAACGCGCTTCGCGGCCGCCGCGGCCGCCTACGTGATTCTCACCGGAGCCTATTCGGTCGTCCTCAAGCGGGTCGTGATCCTGGACGTGACGGCCATCGCGACCGGATTCGTGCTCCGCGCTGTGGCCGGCGTGGAGCTGGTCCGCGACCGCACGCACCTCGGCCCGGAGAGCATCGCGATCTCGCCCTGGCTTCTCGTCTGCGCCTTCTTCCTCGCGCTTTTCCTCGCGACGGGGAAGCGGCTCCATGAACTCGAAACGCTGGAGCGCGACGCGGCGCGTCATCGCGCGGCGCTCGGAGCCTACACGCGCCCGCTCCTCGATCAGATGATCGCCGTCGTCACCGGCGCGACCGTCATCAGCTACTCGGTCTACACGATCTCGCCCGAGACGCTCGCCAAGTACCACGGCCGGCCCCTCTACCTCACCATTCCGTTCGTCCTCTACGGAATCTTCCGCTACCTCTATCTCCTGTACGCCGAGCACAAGGGAGGGAATCCCTCCGAGCACCTGCTCCGCGACCGGGCCACGTTGGTGAACGTGGTTCTCTGGTGTTGCGCGGTGCTCGCGATCCTCCTCTGGCCGGTGGCGTAACGCGCGTGGCCCGCGCCGCGAAGCCGCGCGCCTCGAGATCGAACGAAGGGCGCCGGACCGCGGATCCCACGCCCGCCGTCGCCGTCCGAGTCCACTGCCCCGGCAAAGTGAACCTCGGCCTCTGGATCCTGGGCCGCCGTCCCGACGGCTACCACGAGGTCGACACGATCCTCCAAAGCATCGATCTCGAAGACGAACTCGAGTTGGCGCGCTCCGACCGTCCCGGTTTCCGCTTCGTCGCGACGGGGCGTCCGATTCCGGGGCCCGGTCCCAACTTGGTGGAACGGGCCTGGGAGCTCCTCGTATCGGAGCGCCCCCGCCTCGCGAAGGAAGGCGTCGAGGCGCGGCTCCTCAAGCGAATCCCGGTCGGGGCCGGTTTGGGCGGCGGAAGCAGCGATGCGGCCGGCCTTTTGGCCGGCGCGAACGCGCTTTTCGACCTGGGGTTCGATTCTTCGGACCTGGAGGGGCTGGCGGCCCAACTTGGCTCCGATATCCCCTTTTTCATACGCGGAGGGACGGCCCGCGGAACGGGTCGGGGGGAGCGGCTTCGGCATCTCCGTCCGCTTTCCCCCACGTGGGGGGTGGTGGTCAGTCCACCTGTCGCAGTTTCAACGAGTTGGGCCTACGGACTCCTTAGAAACCGATTGACACTTCGGGGCTCTGCGGCTAGCATCCTGGCGTCTGCCGTGGCAAGTGGGGACGTGGGGGCCGCGGTAGAGGCCCGATTCAACGCGTTCGAGGACGTTGTCCTATCCCAAGTTCCCCTACTTGCGCGATTGAAGCAGTCGTGCGTCGCGGCCGGAGCCTGGGGTCCTCTCTTGTCGGGGAGCGGCTCGAGTCTCTTCACGCTGGCGCGAACGGAAGACGAGGCGCGTTTGGTGGCGAAAGCCATCGGCGCGTGTGATGCGGATGTCCGCGTCATGCGGACCCGAGAGCGCGGTGTCACGGTGGCGCGTACGATGTGACGCCGGTAAGCGGACCATCAGGTCCGCATCTGGGATCAGGGGATCCCATGGACTTCGAAGGATCGAGGTCCAGAACTCGAGGTGGGAACGACCGCATGGGACTCGAGATCACCGAAGTTCGAATCTCGCTCAGGGACGACGACAAGCTGAAAGCTTTCGCGAGCATGACGTTCAACGACGCGTTCGTCATTCGTGGATTGAAAATCATCGAAGGGACGAACGGGATGTTCGTCGCGATGCCGAGCCGAAAGCGACCGGACGGCACGTACCAGGACATCGCGCACCCGATCAACAACGATTCGAGGAAATTCATCGAGGATCGCATCCTCGACGAATACGAGAAGGAGCGGACGAAGACGCTGGACGGATCGCTCATCTCAGCCGGTCCCGTGACTTAGGTTGGGGCGTCGGCAAGTGGTAAGCCAGGAGACTTTGGATCTCCCATCCGGAGGTTCGAATCCTCCCGCCCCAACACCCTCGTCAGCGATCCGATTCCCGTTTCGGAAGTCTTGAATTAGAATGATGTGCTCCGAGGGCGAGAGCCTTCGGAAACGACTCAAGGCAGTTTGGACCTCAAGATCCGCGGGCCCCGGAGGCATTGACCTCCGGCCCATCGAGCGCCTCCGGGCGTCTCGGGCCCGATTGGCGGAGGCCGCCAATCGCGCTTTGGGTCGTTTTCTGTTTTTCAGGCGTGGCGTTTACGGGGGAATACTTGGCACCGACCATGGAGGAGGGGATGACGGTGAAGCTGGCCACCGATCGACGCGCGATACCGGTCACGCGTCCGGCTCCGGACGATCAGGGACCGCTCCCGGCGGAGCGCAGCCTTCGCCTCTTCACGGGAAACGCGAATCGGCCGCTCGCGGAAGCGATTTGCAAGCAGCTGGGGATCCAGCTCGGCGACGCGACCGTGAGCGAATTCGCCGACGGTGAGACGTCGGTCAAGATCAACGAGAATATTCGCGGTGCGGACATCTTCGTCTTCCAGCCGACGTTCGCGCCGGCGACGAATCTGATGGAGCTCCTTGTCATGATCGACGCCGTTCGCCGCGCTTCGGCGCGACGCGTGACGGCGGTCATTCCGTACTTCGGCTTCCAGCGGCAGGACCGGAAGGACCAGCCGCGTGTGCCGATTACGGCGAAGCTGGTCGCCAATCTCATCACGACGGCGGGCGCGGATCGCGTGATGACGATGGATCTCCATTCGGCGCAGATTCAGGGATTCTTCGACATTCCGTTCGACCATCTCTACGCCGCGCCCGTCCTGGTGGATCACTTCATCCGCCTCGGGCTCAAGGATTTGGTCGCGATCGCCCCGGACATCGGGAGCGTGAAGATGGCGCGCGCGTATGCGAAGCGGCTCGGGGTGGGGCTCGCGGTGGTGGACAAGCGCCGGCCTCGTCCCGACGCCGTGGAGATGATGAACATCATCGGCGAGGTGGACGGGCTGAACGCGGTCATCTTCGACGACATCCTGAGCACGGGCTCCACCTTGGTGGAGGCGGCACGCGCGCTTCGCGACGCGGGGGCCCGGGAGATTTACGCGGCGGTGACGCACGGAGTTCTCTGCGGCGACGCCATTCAGAGGATCACGGACTCCGCGGTGAGAGAACTCGTCATCACCGACAGCATCCCGCACGCCGCGGGAACGCTGCCGCCGAAGATCCGCATGCTGTCGGTCGCGCCGCTCTTGGCGGAGGCGATCCGCCGCATTCACGACGAGGAGTCGCTCAGCTCGCTGTTCATTTGACGCCAGTGCGGCGACGGAACACTTAGAAACCGGAAGGAGCAGTGGCATGGCCATCGAAAGTCTGAAGAGCACGCGACGCGACGGAGTCGGAAAGGGCGTTGCGCGCCGTCTGCGGGAAGCCGGGAACGTTCCGGCGATCTATTACGGCCGGGGCGAAACGCCGGTCGCGATTTCGGTCCAGGCGAAGGAACTCGAACTGCTCCTTCACGGAGCGTCGGGCTCGAACGTCATCGTAGACCTGAAGGTCGAAGGGGCCGAAGCGGCCGACCGGAAGGCGATCCTGCGCGAGGTGCAGCGCCACCCGGTGCGGGGGACGATTCTCCATGTCGATCTCCAGCACATCTCGCTCAGCGAGCGGATCACCGTCGAGGTGCCGATCGTTCTCGTCGGCGTGCCGACGGGCGTGAAGGACGGAGGCGGCATTTTGGAGCACAACCTCCGAGAGGTCGAAGTGGAGTGCCTCCCGACCGAGATCCCCGAGAAGTTCGCGGTCGACGTCTCGCACCTGAACATCGGCGACTCGGTGCACGTGAGCGACCTCGTGATCGGCAACGTGAAGGTGAACACCGAAGCGGAGCGTACGGTCGCGACGGTCGTGCCGCCGACGGTGCTCGAAGAGGTGAAGCCGGCCGAGGGAACGCCGGCCGAACCGGAGCTTGTGAAGAAGGAGAAGGGCTCGGAAGAAGAGGGAGAGAAGGAAAGTTAACGAGGGAACGGTCGTCGTGGGGCTCGGCAATCCGGGTCCCGAGTACGCCGCCACGCGCCACAACGCCGGCTTCATGGCCTTGGACGCGCTGGCCGGGAAACTCCACCGGTTCGCCGGCTGGGATTCCGGCGGCGGCATGCTGCGGGGACATGGAAAGGCCGGCCGGTTCGAAGCGCTGCTGGCGAAACCGCAGCAGTACATGAACCGGAGCGGACTCGCGATTCGCGCGCTGATGGCGGAGGGATGGCCGGCGGGATCGATTGTCGTGGTCTACGACGACGTCTATCTGCCGCTCGGAACCCTTCGGCTGAAGCCCGGTGGCGGGCACGGGGGACACAACGGCCTCGAATCGATCGTGGAGGCGGCCGGGACGACGTCAATCCCCCGTCTTCGAATTGGAGTAGGACCGGCGCCCGCGTCGGCGGACTTGAAGGAATACGTGCTCGAGCCCTTCACCGGGGACGAGCGCGCGATCGTGCCCACCGTGATCGAGGCGGCCGCGCAGGCCGCGTACGACGCGGTGGCGCTCGGCCTCACCGAGGCCATGAACCGCTGGAACCGGTACGGCAAGGATCCGGTCGAAGCATGAGGAGACGATGAAGCTCTACGAAACCACGATCATCTACGACCCGAGTCTCGAGGAGACCCGGATCAACGAGGAAATCGACAAAGTGACGCAGCCGATCACGGCGGCCGGGGGCGAAGTGATCGACGTGCAGCGGTGGGGCAAGAAGAAGCTCGCCTACATCATTCGCAAGCGGCGCGACGGGACCTACGTGCACGTGAAGCACAAGAGCCCGCCGACGCTGATCGCGGAGATGGACCGCCGCTTCCGGCTGAACGAAAGCGTGCTTCGCCATCTGAGCATCATCGCGCCCAAGGACGAGCCGCTTCCAGAGGTCCTGCCCGGCGAGGGCGGCGAGCCCGACGCGATGGCCACGCCGGCTCCGGCCGTCGTCGAGGACTAGCCGCGGAGCCGGAACGTCCGGGCCGCGACAAAGACGAAATCGAAGGAGGAATCCATGGCGCGCGAGGGCGAATCTCGTTCGTTTCGACGCAAATTCTGCAAACTCTGCCTCGATAAGGTGGAGCGCATCGACTACAAGGACGACCGGCGTTTGGCGCGGTTCATCACGGACCGCGGCAAGATCGTTCCGCGGCGCATCTCGGGAACGTGCGCGCGTCACCAGTCGCAGATCACCGAGGCCGTGAAGCGGGCGCGCATTCTGGCGCTTCTTCCCTTCACGACCGACCAGTACCGTTAGGAAGTGAATTCGGCCGCTGACACACCGCGGCCGGCCGCGTTCGCCGACGCGGTCCGGGCGACCGGCGCGATCCTGTTCGGAGCGGGGCTCATCCTGCTCGCGAGCGCCGATCTGCCGACGCCCCTGCCGTGGACGTACGGGCTCCTGCCGCTGGCGCTCCTCTGGCTGACGCGGAAGGTCGGGCTCCTCTTTGGATCGCTGGCGGCCACGGCGACGGTCGGCGCGGTCTACGCCGGCGGAGTTCGCGAGCCCGCCCAGCTCTTCTTCGTCGCGATGCTCGCGATGGCGGGGCTCCTGCTCGCCGCGTGCGCCCGAAGGGGAGTGAAGGCTTCCGCGGCGCTCGCGCTGGCGGTGACGCCGATCCTGGCCGCCGCGGGGGGATACCTCCTCCTCGGCGGGATGCACGATCTGTCGGGGGTCTTGGCGGCGCGGCTTGAAGAAATCCGGAGACTGGAAACCGAACATCGTGTTTCTCAGACGCTCGGACTGACCGCGGGGGAGTTCCAGGCGGCGATCGAAGAGACGGCGCGGCTCTGGGCGATTCTCCTGCCGTCGCTCTTCGCTCTGAAGTGGGTCGTGGTGATGGCGATCAACTGCTGGCTCGCCTCGGTGCTCTTCCAGGCCGAAGACGGGTTCCCGGCGTTCGAGGCCTTCTCGACCTGGCGGGTTCATCCGGCCGCCGCATGGGTGATGGCCCTGGCGCTCGTGCTAATCGTGTCGCGGATGAAACCGGCGGTCGACGCGGGAGTGAATCTCGCCTTCCCGCTGGCGCTGGCCTACACGATTCAAGGATTCGCGGTGGCGCGCTTCACCGCCATCGCGTTCGAGATGCGCGGCGTCGTCCAGGTGGCGATCGCCCTGCTCGTGGTGATGATGCCGGTCCTCCTCGTGGCGTTTCTGGGGATCGGATTTTTCGACGCGTGGTTCGACTTCCGCCGCCGCATCGTGCTGGGGATCGACGATTCCCTCGGCACCGGCGACGGATCCTGATCGGAGGAGACGATGGAAATCATTCTGCTGGAAGACATCACAGGACTCGGCAAGCGGGGCGCCACCGTGCGCGTCGCGGACGGGTACGCCCGCAACTTTCTGCTTCCGCGCCGGAAGGCGATCTCCGCGGTCGGAAACGCCCAGGCGGTCTTCCGCGATCGCGATCGCGCGCACAAGGGCCGCATCGATCGCGCCCGCCAGGACGCCGTCGCCGTGAAGGATCGGCTCGCGAAGGTGTCGCTCCAATTCGCGGTGCAGGTGGGCGAGGAAGAGCAGCTCTACGGCTCGGTGAGCGCCGCGGAAATTCACGATGCGCTCGTGGCGCAGGGCTTCGAACTCGAGAAGAAAGCCGTCCGGCTCGAGGAGCCGATCCGCGCGCTCGGCGCCTTCGACGTGCCGGTCCACCTCTTCGAGGATATCGAGGCTCCGGTCAAGGTTTGGGTCGTTCGTCAATGAACAGCGCGTTCCGGCTTCGCTCCGGCTCGATACTGTTGATCGCGGCGCTCTCCGCGCTGACGGGGTGTTCGGGCGCGCCCGCTCCGGCAACGGGCTCGGGCGCGACGGCGAAGGCGGCCGGCAACGCGGGGCGCCCCGGAGTCTGGCACCCCGGCAAACCGGACACGCTCGGCCCGACGGTGGCGGTTTTCGGTAGCCGGCGCTTCACACGGCACGAGATGGATTCGGTGATCGCGACCGCGCCGCCCGACATCCAGGCGCGGCTTCGCACCCCGGACGGCTACCGTCAGCTCATCGAGCGGCTGATCTTCGAGGAGACGATTCTCAAGCTCGCCGAACACGAGAGGATCGAGGACGATCCCGGCTACCGGGCCGAACTCGCGAAAGCCGCTCGGAGCGCGAAGATGCGGACCTACTACAACCGCCGGCTCGCCGCGCTGCCGGAGCCTTCCGATTCGCTCGTCCGCGCGACCTACGATTCGACGCTCGCGGAGTACCACATCCCGGCCCGCATCCGCGTGCGCCACATCTTGGTCAACACGCAGCGCGAGGCGCAGACGATTCGCGGGCGGCTCGTGAAAGGCGCGCTCTGGGACGCGGTCTGCAAGCAGCACTCGCTCGACGCGGTCACGAAAGAGCGGGGCGGCCTTGTCGGTTACCTCTCCAAGGAGGCCGAGCAAGTGCCCGGCATCGGCAACGCCCCAGCGATCGTCGCCGCCGCGTTCCTACTTAAGGAAGGCGACGTCAGCCAGCCGCTCAAGGGCCCGAAGGGGTGGCATCTGATCAAGGTCGACAATCTCGAGGAGGCGTCCGTCCAGCCGTTCGATCAAGTTCAGAAGCGGATCCGCTCCGATCTGGAAGGGAAGATCCAGGAGCAGTTCTCGACCGCACTCACGGAGTCGCTCAAGACGGTCGCCAACGCGGCCATCTTCGACGACTCGATCGCGGTCGCGCTGGAACCGGCCCGCACGCCGATGGAGTACTTCAAGGACGCGCAGGCCGCGGTTTCGCCCGACGACCGGATCGCTCTCTACAAGAAGGTGATCGCGAAATTCCCCCAGGACTCGGTCACGGTGCAGGCGCGCTTCATGATCGGATTCACCTACGCCGAGGATCTCGGCGACTACGAGGCGGCCAAAGAGGCGTTCGGGGATTTCTTGGAGCACCACCCGACCTCCGAATTGGCGACGTCGGCCCGCTGGATGCTCGAGAACATGGAGAAAGCGCCTCCCCCCATGCAGGAGGATGCCGCGCCCCCGGACAGCACGAATGCGCCGCCGGGAGCCGGTGGAGGAAAGCAGCCGGAACGGGCGCGTCACATTCCATGAGCATGATTCCGGTCCGGGTCGGGGGCCTCGCCATCGACGAGCGGACCAAAAGCCCTGTCGTGCTGCTCCAGGAAATCGAGGGACCCCGCGTCCTTCCGATCTGGATCGGTCCGATGGAGGCGAGCGCGATCCACAGTGAACTGACGGGAAAAAAGTTTCAGCGACCCCTCACGCACGATCTGCTTCTCTCCATCATCGAGGGGCTGCACGGCAAGGTTTCCCGCGTCGTCATCACCGACCTCAAGGAAAGCACTTTCTTCGCGAGCATCTTCCTCGACGGGGGACACGGGCCCGTTTCCGTGGACGCCCGGCCGAGCGATTCGATCGCGGTCGCGCTGCGTTCGCGCGCGCCGATCTTCATCATCGACTCCCTCTTCGAAAAATCGACTCAGACTCCGGCTCCCGAATCGCCGGCCGAGAAGAGCCCCGAGGAGAAGGCCGAGGAACTCCGGCGCTACTTGGAAGGGCTCCATCCCGAGGACTTCGGTAGCCAGTGGAAAACCGAGGACCTCTGATCGCGCCCTTCGGGGAGAAGGCGCCGGTCGTCCCCTCGTCGGTCTTCGTCGCGCCCACCGCCGTCGTGGTGGGCGACGTTGTCTTCGGTGAAGGGGCGAGTGTTTGGTACGGCGCGGTGGTGCGCGGCGACGTCGGTCCGATCCGCGTCGGCGCCCGCACGAATATCCAAGATGGTTGCGTGCTTCACGTCACGGGCGGACTTCCCGGGCTGTCCGTGGGCGACGAGGTGACCGTCGGTCACCGCGCCGTGCTCCACGGAGCCACGATTCACGATCGCTGCCTCATCGGGATGGGCGCCGTGCTGCTCGATGGCTGCGAGATCGGCGAGGAGTCACTGATCGCCGCGGGGAGCGTCGTTCGCGGAGGGACTGTCGTCCCGCCCCGCTCCTTCGCCGCCGGTGTTCCCGCCGTGGTGAAGGGCCCTATTCCCGCCGCCATCCTCGCGCGTCTTCGCGCTTCCGCCGAAGGATACGTGCTCCTCGCCCGTGAGCACGCCGCGATCCATGCCGCGTCCTGACCCGAGCGCTGTGCGCGCGATCGTGCGCCCGATTCTGGCATGGCTCCTGGCCGCGGCGTTCCTCGCGAACGCCTCCGCGGCCGCTCCGACACCCTCGACCTCACCCTCCGGGAAACGCTATCCGTTCGGGCGGCCCGGGGAACTGAAGGCGCGGCTTCTCCTCGAGCCGAACGCGCCGCTCGCCCCTTCATGGGCGATCGAATACGCGGGGCTCGTGGAAATCGATCGCCTCGATCCGCCGGCGCGCGCCGCCGAGCGCCTCTGGGCCGCGCGCATCGGGCTCTCCGCACCCCGCGTGAAGTCGGGGGAACGGAAGCGGCTTCAAGCGATCGCCGCTCCGCTCGAGCGGGCGCCCCTCGATTCGATTCCGATCAAGCGGGCGGCGCAGGGGCTCACGAAGATCGGCGTGGTGGTGCCGCTCTCGGGGCGCTACGAGCGCTACGGCAAGACCTTCGTGAACGGAATCCGAATCGCGGCCGAGGAGCACAATCGCGATTGGGAGCCGACGATTCGGCTCATCCTCCACGATTCGGAAGGAGATCCCCTCGTCGGCGCCAAAAAGGCTCGCTGGCTCCTCAAGGATCACGGTGTCTCGATTCTGGTGGGGGAACTCTTCACGGCGAACACGGCGCCGCTTGCCGCGGCCACGCAGGTGATCGGGGCGGTGCTCCTCTCGCCGTCCGCTACGAACGAGCGGCTAGCGACCCTCGGTGACGGGATCTTTCAGCTCCATCTCGGTGTGGCCGCCGCGGCGGGCGCGCTGGCGGGGCACCTCGCGTCCGAGCATCCGAAATCGACGGCGGCGCTCCTGATCGCCGCCACGCCAGACGATTCCTCGCGGGCCATTGTCGTGGCCGACGCTCTGGAACGCGCCGGCATCGGAATCGTCGGCATCGGGCGGCTCCCCGAAGGGACGGCCGACGCGACGAAGACGATCGCGGCCCTCCGCGCCAAGCGGCCGAACGCGCTCATCCTCCTCGCCCCGGCGCGGATCGTCGGTGTCGTGGCGCCGCAGTTCCCCTCGGCGTGGCCGGGGGTGCATGTGTACGGATTCGACGATCTCGATCCGGAGGGATTGAACCGGGAAGCGCGCGACGCGCTGGAGGGGGCGACACTTTTCCTCAGCGACTATGTCCTGGCCGGCGCCGTGCGCGATTCGTTCGAAGTGCGCTACCAGAGGGCGAACGGGGAGGCTCCGACGCGCATGGCGGTCCGCGGCTACTTGGCCGGTCTCGCCATCGCGCGAGGCGTCGAGGGAGGCGCCGCCACCACTTCCATGCTTCGGGAAGCGCTTCGGAGCCAGGTCTACGAAACCGACGAGGGACGCGCCCTTCGCGCGCTTCGGCCGGTCGTTCCCGCGTTCGCGGAACGGCTTGTTATTCGTCAAGGCCGCGCCGTCGACCCGAAGAGCCCTTGAATCGCCCTGTACGTTCGGCTACGGTCGACCTGAATCGAGAATGGAGTTCTATGGTCCTCAAACACTTACGGGATGGAGGCAGACCCATGAACCGACGGAACATGATGTTCCGCGCGGCCGCGCTTCTCGGTCTTCTCCTCGCCTTCGCGGCGGGGTGCGCCAAGCAGTCGAATGTAATCCCGATCGGGGTCTACGGATCCCTTACCGGGGGGACCGCCACGTTCGGCATCTCCTCGAAGCAGGGCATCGAGCTCTTCATGGACAACGTCAATTCGGTCGGCGGCGTCGCCGGCACGAAGCTCCATATCCAGGTCGAGGACGATCAGTCGAAGCCGGAAGAAGCGGCGACCGCGGTGCAGAAGCTCATCGATCAGGACGGCGTGATCGCCGTTCTCGGTGAAGTGGCGTCCAGCCGGAGCATGGCGGCGGCACCGATCTGCCAGCAGGCGGGCGTGCCGATGATCAGTCCGTCCTCGACCAACCCCAAGGTGACCGAACTCGGCGACTACATCTCGCGCGTCTGCTACATCGACCCGTTCCAGG
The DNA here is from genome assembly GCA_031370645.1 of Candidatus Eiseniibacteriota bacterium. Taxonomy (GTDB): domain Bacteria; phylum Eisenbacteria; class RBG-16-71-46; order SZUA-252; family SZUA-252; genus SZUA-252. The sequence goes on from JANMQV010000199.1 coordinate 39,435, forward strand.
GCATGGTGATCGCGAAGTTCGCGCGCCAGACGCTCCATCTCACGAAGGCGGCGGTATTCCGCGACAACAAGAACGACTACAGTGTCGGCCTCGCCAACTATTTCTCCGAGTCGTTCCACGCCATGGGCGGTACCGTCGTCTCCGACGAGGCCTACTCCGAGGGCGACCAAGACTTCAAGGCCCAGCTGACGGTCATCAAGCAGAAGAAGCCGCAGTTCATCGTCGTGCCGGGCTACTACACCGAGGTGGCCCTGATCGCCCGCCAAGCGCGCGAGCTCGGGATCGACGTTCCGCTCCTGGGCGGCGACGGCTGGGTCTCGGACCGCCTCCTCGAGATCGCTCAGGACGCGCTGAATGGCTCCTACTTCGTGAGCCACTACTGGGAGAAGGATCCGAATCCCGCCATCCAGAAGTTCGTGGCCGACTACCGCGCCCGCTACAACTCCACGCCCGACGCCCTTGCGGCGCTCGCGTACGACGCGGCCGGAGTCCTCGTGAATTCGCTCGAGATGCTGAACAAGCAGGATCCCGCCGCCTTCAAGTCGCTCTCCGGGCCGCGGAGCGAGAAGCAGAAGGCCGCGCGCGCGAAGCTCCGCGACCTGATCAACGGCACGAAGGACTATCCCGGAGTCACGGGGAAGATCACGCTCGACGGGAAGCGTAACGCCGTGAAGTCCGCGACCTTCCTCGGGATCAAGAACCACGAGTACGAGTTCGTCGCCGTCGTCGAGCCGTAGGCGCCGCGGGCTCCGTGCAGGAACTCTTTCAGCAACTGGCGAACGGGATCGCGTGGGGGAGCATTTACGCCCTCATCGCGCTCGGCTACACCATGGTCTACGGCATCCTGCGCCTCATCAACTTCGCGCACGGTGACATCTATATGGTGGGGGCCTTCGCGGCCTACTACCTCGCGCGCCTGCTTCATGCGGGAGGGCCGGAGCCGTCGCCGATCCTGGCGGCGGTCGTGCTCCTCGGCTCCATGGCGATCTGCGCGGGGCTCGGCGTGGCGATCGAGTACTTCGCCTATCGACCCGTCCGGAAGTCGGGGCGTCTCACGGCCCTCATCACCGCCATCGGCGTCTCCCTTCTCCTCGAAAATTTGGGAATCCGGATCTTCGGCGCCGATCCGAAGTTCTTTCCCCAGCTCGTCGCGCCCCGGACGATCACCCTCATGGAGGGGGTGATCGTCACGAACCACCAGATCACGGTCGTGATCATCTCGATCGTATTGATGGTGGCGCTCACGCTCTTCGTGCAGCGGACGCGGACCGGGAAGGCGATGCGGGCGGTGGCGTTCAACCGCGACGCCGCGAGCCTCATGGGGATTCCGGTGAATCGGATCATCACGATCACCTTCGCCATCGGCTCGGCGCTCGCCGCGGCCGCCGGGGTGCTCGTGGGACTGACGAATCCGAAGATTGAGCCGCTCATGGGAATCATGCCGGGCGTGAAGGCCTTCGTGGCCGCCGTCCTCGGCGGGATCGGTAGCATTCCCGGCGCGGTCATCGGGGGGCTCGTCATGGGCGTCTCGGAGTACCTCGTCGTCGGCTACATCTCCTCGACCTACCGCGACGCGATCGCGTTCATCATCCTGATCCTGGTCCTGCTCCTCAAGCCGGCCGGGCTTCTGGGACGAAACGTTGCCGAGAAAGTCTAAGAGCACCCTTCGCGCTCTCGCCGTCACGCTCGTGATCGTGGCGGGGGCGTGGGCGCTCAATGCCGCCGGCACGGCGTACCTCAATCCCTACGTTTACCGAATCCTCGTTCTCTGTGGGATCAACGTGATCCTCGCCTTGAGTCTCAATCTGGTGAACGGGGTGACGGGGCAGTTCTCCATCGGCCACGCCGGATTCATGGCCGTCGGCGCGTATGTCTCCGCCGCCTTCACGGTCTACGCCACGCCACGGTTCTTCGGCGTGATGCCGGGCGCCTCGGCGCTCTCCTCGGCCCTTCCGTTCGTGATCGCGCTTCTCCTGGGGGGAGTTGTGGCGGGCGTAGCGGGGTTTCTGGTCGGATTACCCTCCATGCGGCTTCGCGGCGACTACCTCGCCATCGTCACGCTCGGCTTCGGCGAGATCATTCGCGTCGCCATTCTGAACATCGACGCCGTGGGAGGCGCGCGAGGCTTCGCGGGGATCCCGCAGCGGACCGACCTCGCATGGGTCGCGGCGGTGGCGGCGCTGACGTTCGTCTTCCTCCGAAACCTGATTCGCTCCTATCATGGGCGCGCGCTCCTCGCCATCCGGGAGGACGAGATCGCGGCCGAGGCCCTCGGGGTACCGACCACGCGCTACAAGGTCTCGGCGTTCGTGATCGCCGCCTTCTGCGCGGGCGTGGCGGGCGGGCTCTTCTCCCACTACACCTACCTCCACACGAACTCCTTCACGTTCATGAAGTCGATCGAGGTGATCGTGATGGTCGTTCTCGGCGGCATGGGGAGCCTCACGGGTTCGGTGCTCGGCGCCTTCATCCTGACCGCGCTCCCCGAGGTGCTTCGATTCGCGAGCTCCGAACGGCTCATCATCTATTCGCTCCTCCTCATCGTGTTGATGATCGCGCGGCCCCAGGGGCTTTTGGGGCGCTGGGAGTTCTCGTGGCGCCGGCTCTTCTCGCGAAGGCCGAAGGCTCCGACGGAGGTGGCGTGACCGCCGCCGCTCTGCCCGCGATCACGCGCCACGAAGCGGTCGCGCGCGGGCCGATCCTGCGAGTGGAGAACGTCACACGCGCCTTCGGGGGACTGAAGGCGGTCTCCGAACTCAATCTCGAGTTGCCGCGCGGCATCCTGGCGGGGCTCATCGGCCCGAACGGGGCGGGGAAGACCACGGTCTTCAATCTCGTCACCGGCGTGTACGCGCCGACTCACGGCACGATTCGACTCGGAGAGCAGCCGATTCAGGGGCGCCTTCCGAGCACCATCGCCCGGCTGGGTGTCGCCCGAACCTTTCAGAATCCGCGCCTCTTTTCCGACCTTTCCTGCATCGACAATGTCCGCGTCGCCTGCCACCTCCAGGCCGGCGCCACGTTCGCCGACAGCGTCTTCCGCACAGCGCGATCGGAGCGGGAGGAGGCGGTGATGCTCGAGCGAAGCGAGTCGCTCCTCGCCGACTTCGGCCTCTCGCCCTATCGGTACGAGAAGGCGCGGAATCTCCCCTACGGCGACCAGCGTCGCCTGGAGATCGCGCGCGCCCTCGCGGCGGAGCCGAAGCTCCTCCTCTTGGACGAGCCGGCGGCGGGAATGAATCCGCAGGAGAGCCAATCGCTGATGCGCCTGATCCACGACATCCGCGATCGCTACGCGCTGACGGTGCTCCTCATCGAGCACGACATGAAGGTCGTCATGGGAATTTGCGAGCGGATCACCGTGCTCGATCATGGCGTGAAGATCGCCGAAGGGCCGCCGGCCGAGATCCGCCGCGACCCGAAGGTGATCGAGGCGTACTTGGGCGAGGAGCCGTGAGCCTTCTCGAGTTGGAGGACCTCCACGTCCACTACGGCGCGATCCACGCGCTCAAGGGTGTGTCGATCCGCGTCGAGAAGGGACAGATCGTCACGCTCGTCGGCGCGAACGGGGCCGGGAAGAGCACGACGCTCCGCGCGCTGTCGGGGCTCCTGAAGCCGAGCCGCGGCGCGATCCGGTTCGACGGAAAGGATCTCGTCGGGATGCCGGCGCACGAGATCGTCCGGCTCGGAATGTCGCACGTTCCGGAAGGGCGCATCGTGTTCGCGAACCTCTCCGTGCTCGAAAATCTCGACCTCGGCGCCTATCTCCGGCGGGATCGCGCGGGAATTCGCGACGACCTGCGGAAGATCTTCCGTCTCTTCCCGCGACTGGAAGAACGGAAGCACCAGGCTTCCGGCACGCTGAGCGGCGGGGAGCAGCAGATGCTCGCCATCGGACGCGCGCTCATGGCGCGACCGGCGCTCCTCCTCCTCGACGAGCCGTCGCTCGGCCTCGCCCCGATTCTTGTTCGCGAGATCTTCACGGTCGTGCGGGAAATTCGAGAGCGGGGGACGACGATCGTGCTCGTGGAGCAGAACGCGCGCCAGGCGCTGGCGGTGGCGGACGTCGGCTACGTGTTGGAGACGGGCTCCGTTCGGCTTACCGATCGGGCCGTGTCGCTCCTCGATAATCCCTACGTCCAGGAGTGCTACCTCGGGGGGGGCGCGACATGAGCACCAGGAAGAGCACCGGCGCCCGCGCGGCGGCCTCGCTACGCGGACTTCCCTCGGTCGACGCGCTCCTCAAGTCGGCTCCTCTCGAGGCGCTCGCGAAGCGCATTCCGCGGGCTCTCCTCGTCGCCGCCGCGCGGGAGGCGGTCGCCGCCTCTCGCGCGGCGCTCCGCGGCGGGGGCGCGGAACGTTCGCGCGGCGGAAGCGCCGCGAACGCCCCCCCGGTGCCCGACCCGGCGGCGCTCGCCGCC
>JANMQV010000203.1:0-2043 GCA_031370645.1 Candidatus Eiseniibacteriota bacterium
CCCGCGATCATCTCCTGAGTGCGGCGAACCGTTTCCTTCCCGCGCTCGGAGTGCATTCCGTATCGGTCGAACGACCCGCGCGCCATGTTCTCGAGATGGTAGAGGGTCGCGCGTCGGAGCGCGGCGATGTGCTCGAGCAACTTCTTCGCGCTCCAGCGTTTCCCGCGGTAGGCGAATTCGCGAACCCAGACTTCCTGATCGTAACCCTGGATCGGCGAGCCCGACTCCCCGAGCGCCATCCGGTAGCGATAGCCGTAGACGACTTCCGTGTCGGCCAGGTGGCCCAGAATCTCTTGGATGCTCCACTTCCCCGGCGCCGGGCGCTTCCTCAACTGGGCCGGCTTCAACCCCGCTACCGCGCGTGCGAATTTCGCCGGGCCGGTTCGGAGCATCGGGAGCGGCTCCCGTCCGGCTCGATAGCGGTCGGTTTTCTTGATGTATTCCCGTAGTGCCGCGGAGATAGGGATCCGACGACGACGAATGTTCCCCTGTGTGAAACGTTTCACATGACCTCCCGTTCCGATAGGGGGATTCCGCACGGAGGGCGTTACGAGGATTCGCGCTGAAATGGTAGCGCACCGCGTCGCCGACAAGGCGATGGTACCGCGTTCCACCCCGCGAACTCCATCGAGGGTGACCCAGGTCACGTTCGAGAGGGTCGTCGCGGGTGTAGTATCTTCGAGTAGGCCGTCCCCACGGCCTCACTTGGGAGGCACGCCATGCGACTCGGCTCCAGGCTTCACGCACCGCGGCGTTCGAGACGAATCCTCGCTCCGCTTCTCGCGACCGCCGCGCTACTCGCACTTTTCCTCCCGGCGTCCGCGCGCGCCACGTTCCACCTGATGGAGATCAACAAGGTCCTTACCTCGTTCAACGGCGATCCCACGATTCAGGCAGTTGAACTTCGGATGCTCGCCGGCGGGCAAAATCTCGTGTCGACCGCCTCCATCAAGTCGTATGACGCGGCGGGGGTGCTGCTCGCGACGCACGGCACGTTCGCGGCGAGCCTCCCTGCAGGAGGAGCGCTCACCGACCGGAAGGTGCTCTGCGCGACGTCGGGATTCGCTACGACCTTCGGCATCACGCCCGATCTCGTCATCACGGCCGGGCTTCCGCTCGCCACCGGGCAAATCTCGTTCGAGAAGACCACCTGCTTCGTGAACGCCGTAGCGTACGGCGATGTCACGGTTCCCAAGAACGGCACGACGACGGCCCCCAGCATTCCCTCCGGGCTCGCGTACGTCCTCACGCGGACGGTCAACAACACGACCACCTTCTCTTGTCCGCTCGCGGAAGACGCGGCGGCGCGATTCGTCATTCGTTCCGGTTCGACCAGCGCACCGGTCACGTTCTCGAACAACGCGGGGACAAGCGTGAACGTATTTTCGACCGTCACCGGCGCCGGCGAATCGCCGCCCGCGCCGCCGGCTCCGCGGGCGTTTCCGAATCCGTTCCGGGGATCGATTCGAATCGAAGGGGCCTCGGCGAACTGGATCGGTGTCTTTGATCTGAGGGGAGCCTTGGTGCGGGTCCTCCACCGGGCGAGCGCGGCGACGACGCCATTCCGCGGCGAGTGGGATGGGCGCGACGAGGGTGGAAGGCCGGCCCCGGCCGGCGTCTATTTCATCCGCTTCGGCCGGGGGCCGGATGCTGCGACCATGAGAGTGGCCTTGCTTCGGTGACGGGCGCGCTGGGCCTTACTGCACCACCAGCTTCCCGCCCACCATGTCCATATCGCACGCGAAGCGGAGATCGCCCGCCTTGGTGGGCGTGACCGTTACCTCGACCGCCTGATTCATCGGCAGATCCTTCGTCACGCCGAGGTCGGCGAAAACGATCTGCTTGGCGCAGGTGAGATCGGTCTTACGCGTCACGACGAGCGTGATCGGCTGGCCCACCTTCGCCGGAATCTCCTTCGGCACGAAACCGTCCTGCGTCACCTCCACCGTCACGCGCTTCTGCACGCCGCCGCCGCCGCATCCCGCCGCGACGAGCACAAACGCGAGCGATGCGGCGAATACGACCGCGAACAGACGGATGCTT
>JANMQV010000238.1:0-5392 GCA_031370645.1 Candidatus Eiseniibacteriota bacterium
AAAAGGCTCCAGATGGCCGAGAACAAGACCGATAACCGTATGGCGAGGCTGGCGGGAGCGCTTCAGAGCACGCCTCCGCCTAAGCCCATGGATTCCGAAGGAGGGGGAGCATGAAGGGTATCGACGTCTACGTCGAAGAAGCCGCCCAGAACCGGGGCGTCTCGTTGCTGCGCGTCTCGGGGTATGTCGACACCACCACGAGCCCCGATCTCGAGCGACGCCTTCAGGCGCTCCTTCGCGAGAAGCGCTACCACGTGGTCGTCGACCTGACGCGCGTGGAGTACATCTCGAGCGCGGGCTGGGGCATCTTCATCAGCGAAATCCGCGAGATCCGCGAGCAAGGCGGCGACCTGAAGCTCGCGGGAATGATTCCCGACGTGCGCGAAGTCTTCGACCTGCTCGAGTTCGAGAACATTCTCCAGTCGTATCCCGACGCCGAGCTGGCCGTGGCGTCGTTCGGTCCCATCGTTCCCGCGAACTCGCCGAGCGGCGACGCGGCGGGCGCCAGCGCCGCGGCGAGCGCCACGAGCGGCCCGCAGCGGAGCGAGACGGTCCTCACCGACGACGATCTCGTCCGCGAGATCGCGCGGAAGCACCCCGAGTACGGCCTCATGCGGATTCAGAAGGAACTTCGGCGCGCCGAATTCGGCGGCCGCGAACTGAATCCGGTTCAGCTTTACGTCCTCCTCCGCAAACTGGAGCTCGACACGCGCGAACGCCGCCTTGCCTACGCGCAGAGCGGGTCGTCCGAAGCCTCGAAGGTCTCGAATAAGTAGACGACGCGCGGCTGACGTAGCACCGCGGGCCGCGCGCGAGACGGAGGCGCGCGAAACCGCTTGACCCGATCGTGGGGAGCCCGTACCGTTTTTGTACGGCTCCCCACGATGCGTTTTCCCCCGCCTCTCATCGGCCCGGCGCCAACTACGTGCCCCGTGATCTAACTCCTCATCGCGAGTGCCATCGTCCATGAATCTCTCGCTCGACCTGACGCCGAACTGGATTGCGCTCTGCCTGATCGGCGGTGCCATCGCCGTGGCCGCGTGGGCCTATCTCACGCGCTACGAGGCGCTCGCTGCCCGGGAGCGCGGAATTCTCTTGGCCGCCCGCCTGGCCGCCCTGACGGGTCTCCTGATCGCCGCCTTCGCTCCCGTTCTCTCGGTGCCGATCTCCGGCAAGGCGCGAAACCGCCTGCTCGTGCTGGTCGACCATTCCGGCAGCATGACGGTGCGCGACGCCTCCGGCGGGAGGACAAGAAGGGAAGCGGCCGACAGCGCGGCGGCGGCGGTCGCGCGATCGCTCGGAGGGCGCTACGACGTCCGGGTCGCGGCCTTCGGTGCGAAACTCGGGCCGTTCGCTCGCGGAGGTGCGGCACCTTCTCCCGCCCACGGCGATGGAGGAGAGACCGCACTCGGCGACGCCCTCCACGCCGCGCTCGAGCAAAACGATCCCGATTCGGTGGCCGCGCTCCTCGTGCTGAGCGACGGAGCGGTCAACCGAGGCGAGGACCCCGATCGCGCGCTGGCGGGCGCGGTCCCGGCCTACGCGCTCTGGACCGGCAAAGCGGAGGATCCGGCGTCGGTGAGCCTCGCGGGCGTCGAAGCGCCGCCTGAAGCGGTGGCAGGGCGTTCGGCGCCTGTCGCCGTGCGAATTCGGCAAGGAAATCGGCCGGCGACCGAGGGGACCGTCCGCCTTCTCGAAGACGGCGTGGAACGCGCCCGCGCTCGGTTTGCGCTCGCGGGCCCCGGGGCCGGCGTCACGCTCTCGCTTCCCTACACACCGGCCGGCGCCGGGACTCATTTTCTCCGCGTCGTCATCGAGGGCGTGGAGGGAGATCCGCTCCGGGAGAACAAGGACCGCCTCATCGCTGTTCATGCGCGAGCCGCCACACGGCAACTCGCCATTCTCGCGTCGCGGTGGGACTGGGATCTCCGTTCGCTCGCTCGCGGCGCCGCCGAGGACACCTCCTGGTCGGTCGCACGCTTCGTTCCTTCGGCCGGCCGCGACGTGGCGCCGATCGCGGGAGCGCCGATGTCGTTCGAGCAGATGCTCGAGCGGGCGTCGGCGGTCGCGATTCGCTACGAGGCGCGGACGCTCAATCCGGAGCGTGCCGCGATTCTCCATCGCTGGGTGGAACGGGGCGGCGGCGCGCTCCTTTGGATCGAGCCGAACGGCGCGCCACCGGCCGAGGGCCCCTTATCGCGCGCGCTCGGAATCATCTGGCGAAATTGGGCCGACGCTCCCGGCATCTCCGCATCGGTGGAACTCGCGCCGGCCGGCCGCACGAGCGAGGTCGCGCTCCTTGGCGGTGACGCGGCAAGCGCCAACGCCGCCTGGAGCGCGCTTCCGCCCGTGGCGCCGATCATCGGCATCGGCCACGGCGCTGCCCTGACGCCGATTCTTCTGGGGCGGATCGGGGAGGAATCGGTGCCGCTTCTCCTCACCGGACGCATCGGCGGCGGACGGATCGCCGTATTGAACGCGGCGGGCGTCTATCGCTGGGGCTTGACCGCCGGCGGATTGAGCGCGGGTGGCGTGGAGGGCGCCTTTTTCGGAGGCCTCTGCCGCTGGCTCGAATCGGCCGGAAACGACCGGCCCGTTCGCATCGAAGCGCCCGACGTCAGCGCCGAAGGCGCCGGCGTGCCGATTCGACTCGTCGCGTCGGAGGGTGCAGCCGGAGCGACGGCCAGCGTCACGGTGGCTTCCGAAACGGGCGCGCCGGCCGCAGTCGTGCGCCTGGTGGCGTCCGGCGACGGGACCTTTACCGGATCGCTTCCGCTCGCGCCGGGCGTTCATCGACTCCGCGCGACGCTCGAAAAGGGAGGACGAGTGGTCGGCCGCGACAGCGTTCGCGTCGCGGTCGGAGCGGGTGGAATCGAGTACGAAGCGCTCGCCGCCGAGCCGGCCACGCTGGAGCGCCTTGCTTCGGGATCGGGCGGGCTGTCGGCTTCACTCGAAGCGGCAGGACCGGTGATGGAGCGGTTGGAGCGTCCCGACGCCGCGCGGGCCCGGCGCGCCGAGATCGATCTCTTCCACAATCCCTATCTCTTCGCGCTACTGATTCTCGCGCTCACGGTGGAGTGGGCGCTTCGAAAGCGGTTTCACCTGCTCTAGTTCTCATAGGAAGGACCCGCCGGACCCCGACCCCGGCGGCTTGCGACTCACGCCGCGCCCCGATCGCGGCGCTCGATCACAATCGCTCCCCCTCGCCTCCCGCCACTACGGGAGGGATCCGCCATGTCGTCGAAGTTCCGAACAAGCGCGCGCGCGGTCGCGTATCGCGCTAGGGCGTTCGCCGCCGCTCCTCTTCTCTTCGCGTGCCTCTTTGCCGCGGGACCGCGCGCCGAGGGCGCGCTTGTGCTGAACGAAGTGCTCTACGATCCGGCCGGCGAGGACGCCGGCGCGGAGTTCGTCGAACTTTGGAACGACGGCGAGGCGTCCGAGTCGCTTGAAGGCGTTTCGATCGAGGCCGGCGACGGTGCGCGCCTCGGTTCCTGGATCGCGATTTTCGCCGGGAGCGCCGCCGACTCAGCACCCCCTCATGCGGCATTCCTCATCGCCGCGTCCCGACTCACGGGAGCGATCCAGAACGGCCCCGACGCGATTCGCCTCGTACGAAACGGCGCCGTGATCGACCGTCTCGGATTCGGCGCGCTCGATGCCCTGGAGTTCTTCGAGGGGGCGCCCGCGGCCGACGCAGGATCGGGGGAAAGCCTCGCGCGGCGCGCGGACGGGTTCGATACCGATCGAAACGACGCCGACTGGGAGCCGGCGGCGCCGACTCCGGGAGCCCCGAATCATCCACCCTATTTTATCGCGCTCGGTTCGGCGTCGCTCCGCCCCGAAGTCGGTTGGCAGGGCGCGGAGGGATTGATCGACGTGACCGCGCGGAACCGAGGCACACGCGCGCTCGACGGCGGCGCGTGGGAAGTCGCGCTTCTCACGCGGCCGCGGCCGGAGGGCGCCGATGCCGAATCTTCCGCGGGATGGAGCGAGGGGGCGGCCGCGTCCGGCGCTTCGCTCGCGCCGGGGGAGAGCACGCGCGTTCGCCTCTCGCTCACGCCCGACCGGACCGGCCCGTTCGATTGCCTCCTCGTGGCGCGGCCGGATCCCCGCTCCGGCGATGTCGCCGCGGCGATGCGGCCCGATTCACTCCGCGTCCCCGCTCGCGCGGGTGTGGGACCGGTGGCGATCGCGGAGTTCGCCTACCGCGACGAAGGGGCGGGCGAGTGGGTCGAACTTGAGGCAACGGAAGAGATCGCGGCGTGGGACGCGTTCACGCTCGGCGACGCGACGAGCGCGCCGAGGAGGCTCGTACTTCGAGGAGGGAGCCCGGGCGCGCGCGCCGGAGAGCGGCGCGTGGCGGTGTCGGACCCCGCGCGTTTCTCCGCGCACTTCTCGATCCCCGAAAGTCTCCTGCTTGTCACCGATCGGGGATGGTCGTCGCTCAACGACGGCGCGTCGAGCGCGCCCGCCATCTCGCCACACGCCGACATCGTTCGCGTCACGGACGGGGCGGGCGTGCCAAGCGACGCGGTCCCGTACGACGAGGGGTGGAGCGTTCGCGGGGGAAGCGTCGAGCGGCTCTCGCTTCAATTTCCGAGCGCGGCGCGGCGGAGTTGGAGCGAGTCGGTGGCTGTGGCGGGAGGCACGCCCGGCGCTCCGAACTCGATCGCCGCCTATCGAGACGGCGCTCCCGCCCCCTCGATGCTCTTGGCCGCGCCGGCGCGCGTGCTCCGCCGCACCGGGGCCGAGGGCGTCGGCGCGCTTCTTCTCGAACTCGGCCCCGCGGTTGCCGAGAGAACCGTGCGTCTTTCGATTCTCGACTTGAGGGGCCGCGTGCGGCGGTTGCTCGCAGCCGGAGAGCGATTCGGTAGCGCGGGAGCCGTGCTCTGGGATGGACTCGACGACGAGGGGCGGCCCGTGGAGCCGGGGCTCTATGTGGCGCGGGTCGAAGCGGCGGCGGGCGACGGGGCGCCGCGTCGTGCCTCCGTCGCTATCGCGGTCGCGCCCTCGGGGACGGGACGGTGAAGCGGATCGCGGCCGGCGCCGCCTTCCTGATCTTCGCCGCGGTGGCGCTCGTCGCCCCCGCTCGCGCCGCATTCGAGTTGGGGGACGCCTCCCCCGGTTCGCTCGGTGCGGTCACGCTCGAGGGGCCGCGCCGTTGGCTTCTCCCCGAGCAGGTAGGGGAGGAGCGCCCCGTCACTGCCGCCGCGTTCTCTCGCGCGGCGCATTTCGCCGCGCCGGACCTGGACGCGAACTCGGTTTCCTTCGCGGTTGGACGGGGGCCGCTCGTCGCGGAGATGGGCGCGCTCTTCGTGGGTGCGGGGCCGCTCCGCGAGCGGACGCTTCGGATCTCGCTTTCGGAGCGGCGGCCGCGATCGATCTCGCTTCG
>JANMQV010000245.1:0-2809 GCA_031370645.1 Candidatus Eiseniibacteriota bacterium
GAGCCGGCATGGGCCAGGCCGCGCCACACTCGGGGCAGAATTTGCCCGGTGCCGCGATTTCTCGCTTACAGGACGGGCAGGTCGGCATTGACCGTGGAGGGTACCGGGCGGGACTCGGGCCGAAAAGCGTGAAATCCCCTGGCCGCCCACGGCCGGCCCGCTGCCGGCCCGCTGCCGGCCGGCCGAGGGCACGACTCCCCACCATCGTGCAGGCGGCAACCCACGGCATTGCAGCCCCATCGACCGCGCCGTGGTACGCTCCGGGCCGTCCTCACCCCAGGCGGGGTGCGAGAAGAACGAACGATCGCCAGGCGTTGGGGTTAACCGGCTTGCCCATGGAGGGGTTGGAGTCATGAACGGCCTCCCCCAGACTCAACTTCTTGGCATATATTTTGCCCTATTAATTCGGGGGTCAATCACTCCTAGGAGGTCGTCCATGAATCGTGCTGCCCTCTGCAGCATTGCTTTGCTATTGGCAATGGCCCCGAGCGCTTCGGCCGGGCCAATTGAGAATCTTCGCGCCGGCGAGTGGTACATGGTACCCAACTCCCACATGAGCACCGTATTCCCCAATCCGGCTCCCCCGGGGGACCCGTGGGCAGTCATCGCGGCATGGAGCGGTGGCGCCTACGACACGAAGCGCGACCGATTGATCGTGTGGGGCGGCGGCCACGGAGACTATTCCGGAAACGAAATCTATGCCTTCAACGTGGGTACACTGAGCTGGCAGCGCGTTAACAATCCGACCATGGACGTCAGCGGCAGCGAGGCCAGTGGGGTCTACCCCGACGGCAGACCGCGGTCGCGCCACACGTACGACGGCGTCGAATACCTTCCTCCTCCGATCGATCGATTTTGCGGTCTCGGAGCCGGCGGGACGTACCCCAGCGCTCAGATTGGTACCCCGCGGTGCGATTGCTTCAACTTCGACACGCTTCAGTGGGAGCGTTTCGCCGACACGCCCGCGTACGGACATCCTGTTTGCTCCGCGTACGACCCGGTCCGGGGACACGTGTGGGAGCATCCGCCGGGCACCGGCAGCCAGCTCGCGGAATTCAACCCCGTCGCCAACACGTGGACGCAACGCGGCGCCTCGAGCCCGGGCGATATCTACTACTGCAACGGCGAGGTCGATCCGATTCGCCGCAAGTTCATCGCCATCGGAAACGGTATCGCGGCGAGTTGGAACATCGACGCTGCCGGGACGCTCGCTCGCACGAATCTCCCGACGTCCGGCGCGACGGCCATCCAGAGCGCGGAGAATCCGGGCGTAGCGTATGACCCGGTGAGCGATAAGTTCGTGGTCTGGAACGGCGGCGCCGACGTCTACACGTTGAATCTCAGCACCTACGTCTGGACGAGGATTCCCCCGGCCGCGACGAACACCGTCATCCCGACGGCTCCCGATATTCGCGGCACGTACGGGCGCTTTCGCTACATCCCGTCGAAGAACGCCTTCATCGTCGTCAACAGCACGAACGAGAATGTCTACATCTACAAGATGTCGGCGGGCGGGGGAGCACCGGCGGATTCGATCCTTCCGAATAAGATCAACGACCTGCGCACGAAATAGCTGTGCGGCCCGGGCGGCTGTTCGGGCGTGATCGAGCGTGGTAGTGTCCAGCCAATGAAATGGACGCTGCATCGGGCACAGACGGCCTTCGAGTCCCACCGGGCCCTCTGGGACGATCTGAATCGCCGATCGACGGACAGCGTCCTCCTGGAGTCACGGTTCGTGGCCCCCCTGCTTCGATATTTCGGCCGCCCCGAGATATACCTCGCCGTTCATGAGGATCCCTCCAGACCCGCTCTCGCCCTCGTGGAACGCAAGCGGTACGGAGTGTGGCAGACCTTCCAGCCTTCACAGGCACCGTTGGGTCTCATCGTTCTTGGAGAAACCACGAGCAGTGCGGAGTTGATCGGAAGCCTCGTACGCTCCCTCCCCGGGTTTGCCCTCGCCTGTTCCGTCCTCGAGCAAGATCCCTCGATCTCGGTATTCCGCTCGCTTCCCGAGTCCGGTTCCGTCGTCATTCAGAAGTCGATGGACACCGCCAGGGTCACGGTTCAAGGCACCTTTCAGGAGTACCTGAAAGGCCGCGACCGAAACGTGTTGGAAACCGTCACGAAGAAGATGCGCCGACTCGAACGCGATGGAATTCGCGTGGAGCTTCGAGCGGTTCGCGATCCGGCCGCGATCGAAGAAGCCATTCGAGAATATGGGCGGCTCGAAAGCACCGGCTGGAAGGGGAAGGCGGGAACGGCTGTCGACGGCGAGAATGAGCAAGGCCTCTTCTACCGGGACGTCCTTCTCGACTACTGCAAAGACGGCCATGGAGCGATTTACCAACTCCAGTTCGACGGCCGAACGGTCGCCAGCAAACTCACGGTGGATCGGAACGGGATGATCGTCTTCTTGAAGACCGCCTATGACGAGGAATACAAGACTCACTCCCCAGGTTACCTACTGCAATACACAATGCTCCAGAGCATCTTCGAGGGAGGCGCGTTTCGCTCGGTGGAATTCTACGGGCGAGTGCTTCCTGGATGGACCGACCGGTGGAGCAACGAGATGCGCGCCATGTTCCACGTGACGTTTTACCGCGCCCCCTGGGTTCGATCGGTGCTGAACCTCCTCAGAGCCGCGAGGAACGAAATGACCGACCCCGAGAACCACGAAGGCGCGCCTTCGCCCTCAGGCGCCTCGTAGCACCCCGCTGACTGTCCGGATCATCCACTCCAACTCATCGTCGGTCAGCGCCTGGTGGCAAGGCAGGTGCAGAAGCCGCATCCGGTAACTCGTGGCCGTCAG
>JANMQV010000186.1:0-14061 GCA_031370645.1 Candidatus Eiseniibacteriota bacterium
CAAACCAGCACTCCCCCTTCCACGCACCAGGCAAGCGCGAGGTCTTCCTTCGCGAGCAACCGTTCGAGCGCGGCCATGATGAAGATCGTCGCCGCCGCGGTGAGGGGCCTCCAGAGATCGCGTTCCGATCGCTTCGCATCCACCCAGAGCGCGACGACGAGGTTCAGCACTCCCAGGCCGAGGAGAAGGGCGCCCGCCGTTGCGCTCGGCGAGACGGCGAAGTAAGGCAGCGACGTGACAAGGAGAAGCATCGGAGCGAGCGCGACGACGGCGAGGTCAACGCGTCGGATCGGATCGGGTGAGCGGACGAGCCGCGCCACTGGAGCCATTCCAAGCGCCGTGAAGAGCGCGCTCAGTCCTAGTTGAATGGGAAAGGGCCAGACGGCTCCATGCTCATTGTTGAGCCACGCCACGCTCGTGAGGAGGAGCGCTTCGATCACGAGGCCGCTCCACCCACGCATCGCGGTCAGGACCACGACGACCGCGTTCGCGAGGAGGAGATAGCTGAGCATGGAGAGATGGGGGAGTCGGAACCCCATTCCATTCGCGGATGAGAGAAGGAGCGGTATGAACGCGCCGAAGATCCCCAGCGCGGCGATGATCGATTGCCCACGGCGAAGGCCGATGTCGATCGTGACGAACGAGACGAGCGCGAGCAGCGTGAACGCGACCCCTTCCGAGAGCGTGTTCATGCGGAAGTGCCCAAGATAAATGGCGATGAAGACGACGCCGAGCCCGACTCCGAGTAGCGCGTGCCCGAGCGGGCGGATCGAACGCGCAATTCGATCGCCGCGCCACGCGAGGAGGATGCCGAGCGCGACACCCGCCAGGATCAGAACCTCCGGGCCGACTTTCCCCTGCGTGTAGCCCCAGAGGATAAGGAAGAAGGAGCCGAGGAGGAGAAGGACCGAGCCGACATTCTGGAGCCAGATGCCGCCGATGAGTTGTTCGAGGCCGGAGGGGGATTGCGAAGGGCTGGCTGGTTTGGCTGGCGCGGTCGGGGGCGGTGCGTGAGGTGCTATTGGGTGGTCGGAGACGGGAGCAGCTAAAGCCGGCGCAGCGGGCGGCGTTGGAATCGCCGGCGCCGGTGTTGGCATCGGCGGCGCTAGGGGAGTCGCCTGGATCGGCGGTGGTGCGGGCGACTGCTTGAGCGTTGCGAGTTCAGCCGTGAGCGCGCGCACCTGCCGCTGCACCACATGAAGCTTTCGGATGACGTAGATTCCAACCAGCAATGCAGCGATGGGAATGAGGGAGAAAATGATGGCGACGAAGATGACTCCCGCAGGCATGGCGCCTCATTCTTGCCGGGTGGGTCGAGCGCCGCCAAAACATCGGCGGCCGGATCGGCTCTCGCAAGTTTGGCTCGCGCCGCATGGTACGCCCGGGCGGTCGGGGGGGCTAGCGGGTTATCGGTCCGCCCTCGATGGCATCCTCACGGCACCTTCGCGCTCACGACCGGCACCATCCAGACCGCGTACTGTTTCGGGTCGCGGATGTTCGTGATCATCTGCTCGAAGTAGGCCCTCGCCTCGTCGCGCGTGAATTTCGTGTGCTCCGCGGTGACGTCAACGTAGCCGTCTCGCCATGCTTCCAAGATCGACGCGAACGTCTCTCGCGGCACGCGAATCGTGTCCACGACGACGTAGTCGATTGAGATGTCCGCCAGCCCGAGGTCGAGGAGGATGCCGTAGACGTGGCGGCCGATGAAGAGATCGGTCTGCGTTGCCGCGCCGAACTTGGCCGGCGCTTCGTGCCAGAATTCGCGTGGATCGACCGCGCCGCGTGCGAAGTGGAGCATCCCGTAGTCTTCCGGGATCAAGTGGAGCCGGCCGCCGCGCTTAGTCACTCGCGCGAGTTCCGCAACGATCCGCTCCGGAAAGGGCGTGGAATGGATGACGTGCCGATTCACGACGAGGTCGTAGGTGCGGTCCGCCGCCTTGAGTTCATAGGCGCTCTGGTTCTCGAACGTGAGGCGTGGGGCGTAGCGGGCGTAACGCGAGCGGGCGAGGGCTAGGCTCCCATCCAGGATGTCAACGCCGAGGACTTCGGCGCGTGGGAACATCTCGGCGAGGCGTGACGCCCCTTCGCCCGTCCCGCAGCCGGCGTCGAGGATTTTGATGTCGTCGGCGAGTTTGTAGCGCCGGATGAATTCGGATTCCTGCGGCCAGATCGCCCGCGCTTGGGCATCCAGCGTGCGGACCATCGATTCGTCCGCCATCTGTTCGCGGTGGGGATTCAGGTCGGTCATAGGTCGGTCCTTGGTGACAGAGCGGGGACGATGTTGAGCCCGAGATTACCTTTGGATGCGGAGGATGTCCAAGAGGTCCGGTGGACGGGACTGAGGGTTTCGATCCGGCGATACGTCGATTTTGGATCGATCATTTCGAGGCGGTGCTCAGCGTGAAGGGGTGGCGCAGCGGATCTGAGTCACCGCGCGGCCGTCGACCGGTCTTGCCACCCGGATGCCGAGAAGCCAGGCGACGGTCGCGAATGTGTCCTCGGTGCGGATGTCGAGGCCGCCAATCGTCGTGAGGTCGAGGTCATGACATACGCCCGGCCCTGAGATGATCCAGGGAATCTCCCGGCTGCGCGGGTCGTTCGCGCCATGTGAAAGCGCGGCGCCACCGTGGTCCGACGTGACGATCACGACGGTCGAGTCGAGCACGCCGCGCGACCGGATCGCTTCGAGCAGATGCCCGACACAACGGTCGGCCACAGCGATCGCGGCGAGCTGCGTGGGTGAGCCCCAGCCCTTGGCGTGGCCCGCCGTGTCGACCCCTGGAAGGTGCACGAAGAGGACCTGTGGCGCCGAATGGGCAATGAATTCGACAGCCCTTCCCGTCACTTCGTTGTCGGAGATCACCGTCTTGGACGGAACGAACGACCAGTCGAGCGTTCCCGGCTGTGCGAGCGCCAGGAACTTCGATTTACCGGCCGCCATCGCGGCGGTGCATCCCACACGCCGTGACAGTTCGAAAAGCGTCGGCCACTTGGAGTATTCGCCGGGAGACAGCGCCCGGTCATTGTTCCAGTTGATGCCGTGTTTTTCCGGCGGCACGCCGGTGAGCATGGAGACGTGCGAGGGAAGCGTCACGGCGACGGCCGTGGTCTGCGCCCACATGGTGTACGCGCCGCGATTCATGAGCGAGCGAATCGCCGGTGCCTCCGCTCGGAGTAGCGCGTCGGGGCGAAGCCCATCGATGCTGACAATAAGAGCGCGCGAGATCGCGGGGATGGGACGCGGAGGACGTGGGTCGGGCCGGGCGGTCGCGGGGAAGAGGGTGGAGACGATCGCGAGGAGGGCCAGGTTCAACACGATGGTCCTCGCGGACTCCATGAGGTGCGTCCTCCCAAACCGCGCGACGGTACATGCGTTCGAGGCTAGCGTCCGCCATCGGCGTGTAGTTGGTTCGTCGGTGGCGTTACGATTCGGTAAAGATCCGCGAGTCAGTATCGTGTCGCTGTGACGGAATTCCGCCGCCGTCCCCACTCGTACAGTGAGATCGCTGCGACCAGCCAGACGAAGCCGAGAAGGTAGGATCCCAGCACATCGCTCGGCCAGTGCTCGCCGTCGTAAATTCGCGCCGCGCCCATCATCACGATCATGATCAGGAGCACGCCGATCAGCGCGACTCGCCACCACGACGGGGCGAGCCGCACCGCGGCGAGGTAGCAGAGGAATCCCACGAACGGCGTGAAGTTCATCACGTGACCGGCGGGGAAACCATGGCTCGAGATCTGATGGGCGACGTGGACGAGGTCCGGGAAGGGACGCGGACGTCCAACGATTCCTTTTACCAGCTCCGTAAGCCCCGCGGCGCCCAGGGTCGCGAGCCCGGCGCAGATTGCCTCCCAGCGACGCCCCGCCAAGAAGAGCGCCAGCACCACCAGAGCGAACGTAATCGTAACGAACGGCGCGAATCCAAACGCGTTCAGGGCGCGAAAGGGAACGAGAAGCCATGGCGTATCCACGCGCTGCAGGGCCCGCGTGATCTCCACATCGATCGGGAAGTAGGGAGCGGTGTGCGCGAGGATGGCGAGCCACACGAACGCCACGCCGGCTCCCACCGCGGCGATACCCGCCGCGAGGAACGGCATCGGCCCCCGAGGTTTCGGGGGAACCGCCGGCTTCTCGACTACCGGCCTCGACACGAGCGGGACGGGATGCTCGATCGTCCCGGGAAAGTGCATCGTCATTCGCTCATGACCACTTCAGGCTTCGCCGTGGCGAGCGCCTCCTCCAGGCGACCGTTGGTTTCCGGAATCACGTACTCCAGCGGATGCGAGTCGGGCGCCGCCTCGACGGGAACGGTGAGTGCGATGCCGTTTCCGACAATCACAGTGAGCGCTCCGGGAAGGATCTCGATCTCGACCGTTCTCGACTTCCGAGTGAGGTCCTTATCCGAATGGGTGAGGACAGGCGCCTCGGTGGTGATCCGTACCTTGCGTCCGCGGTAGGTCTTGATCGGATCGGCCGAGCCCATCGACGACCCCAGGAAGTGTTTCGCGAGCGCCACGCTGCTCATCCCGTCGTAGACGCGAACGTCGAGCAGACCGTCATCCATCTTTGCCTCCGGAGAGATCAGGAGATTCCCCCCCATCAGCGGTGCGTTCGAGACCGTGACGATATTCGTGGCCGCTTCGATCACGACGTCGTCGATCTGTACGTGGACGTGGCCCGGCTTCGTTTCGAAGTAGGAACGGAGCGCCCTCGGAATCATGCGCCACTGCCGCTTCTCGGCGGCTTGCCCAGCCAGCACGGCCATCGCGCTGAGGCCGACTCCAGCCGCCTCCAGGAAGTGTCGAATGTCGGGGCTGTCGCTCGAGACGACCCGGCCCGTGTCGATGTGACGAGTCGTCCCCATCCCAATGAGCGCGCAGGCGTCGTCGATGCCAAGGGGCACCCCGAGAGACCTGGCGATGTTGTTCATGGTTCCGATCGGAACGATGCCGAGCACGGTCGGAGTGCCGACGAGTTGCGAGGCGACTTCTTCGATCGTTCCGTCACCTGCCGCGACGACGACCAATGAGTGGCCGGCGCGAACCGCCTCTCGCGCTAGGGCGCGCGCGGCTTTGCCCGAAGTCTTCAGCCCGATGTGGGCCTGAATGCCGTGGGCACGCAAACTGTTCACGATCTGGGAGAGCCGCTCCGCATTGTTCTCCTCGATGCGGCCCGAAGCCGGGTTGAAGATGAGCATAGCGTGCCGGCGCGCGCCGTCCGGATCGCCCTGACCGGTCCGTGGGTCGACCGCGCCGGCGGTTTGGCGCTCGAGGTCGGCAATGCGTGACTCCAGCGCCTGGAGTTTCACCTTCTGTCGGTCGAGACGGGCGGCCGCTTTCTCGACTTTGCTGAGGAGCGACTGATGCTTCCGCTGCTTCCGGCGGAGCAACTTGCCGAGGGCGCGCGGTGACAGCACTTTGATTGCCATGACAGACCTCACACGGAATGAGAGTGTTTCGGGCGTAGCTCGGTCAACCGAGTTGATCCGTTCGAATCGAGCCGCATCCAACGGGCGCACATCATGGAGAAGACGCCGAAGGCCATGAGCCCGAGGGCTGCGGCCGCGATGAGGAGACGACCGAACGGTTGCTGCGAAAGCGTGAGAAGCGCGCCGTCCATGCCCCGCGCATGCGAAGGATTGGTGTTCAACGCGACACCCACGAGCAAGAAGCCGATGATCGTGAACACGACGCCGCGCGCCGTGATCCCGATCCGTCCGAGCCGAATCGCCCAATGCCGCTCGGTCGAGGACATGATCTCTTCCTTGAGATCGCTCTCGAAGAGCCCCTTCCACCCGATCACCATTTGAGTGATTCCGGCGCCCGCGATCCAGCAGACACCGATGATGCCGACGATCCAGCGCCCGGCTGGCTTCGCGAGAAGCGCCACCGTCCAGTCGGCGTCTCCGATCACATGCGCCGCTGAGCCGGAGACGAACTTGAGCGCCGCGAGAAAGAGGCCGGCGAAGGCGACGGCGCTTGTGAGGTAGCCGAGGCGCATCAAGATGCCCTTCGTCGACTTCCCCCGGTCGAGCGGGTCGAAGATCGCGCGGGCGCCGCCCCACAACGCATACGCCGCGAGCCCGACCGCAACGGGGAGCATGAGCATGCGGCCGAGAGGCTGCTGCGCGATCAATTCGACCGCTCCGGAGGGTGTGATCCCGGCGCTGCTACCGCCCGCGTTGGAGAGCGCGAGGCGAAGGGCGATCAGGCCCGGCAGAAAGTAGATGATGCCGCGCACGATGTAGCCGAGGCGAATGAGTTGACCCATCAGGCACTCCTCTCGGCGGCGAGAGGCGGAGCCTCGGGCGCGACCGGTTGATGGCTGAAGAAGCGAAGCTTTCCCCACCGGTAGAACATGATCGTCAACGAGAGCCAGAGACTGCCGAGCAGATACGCGCCCATGACGTCGCTGAACCAGTGCTGCCCGAGATAGATTCGCGACGGGCCCATGAGCGCGATGGGGATCGCGGCGGCGACGAGCAATGAGGTGCGCTCCCATGACGGCTTGAGCAACGTATACACGAGGAAGGCGAGGAATCCACAGACGGTCGTGATCATCACGACGTGCCCGCTTGGGAAACTCTTCGAAGACAAGTTGGCGAAGACCTCGACGAGATCGGCGCTGGGGCGCGGCCGAACGACAAGGAGTTTGATGAGCGTCGCGATCCCCACGCCGCACGACGCGAAGATCGCGGCAACGGCTTCCCACCAAAGGCCGGCGAGGAGCAGGGCTAGAACCGCGGCGGCGCCGAAGATGTAGACCTGGGGAACGAATCCGATCCAACTGACCGCGACCATCAGCCAGGCGAAGAAGCCGCCGCGGTAGCCCTGCAACGCGTGCGCGACGGTGACATCGATACGGAAATAGGGGACGAAGTGCGCCGCCACTGCCAGGGCGACGAAGGCCGCGGCCGTGACGAGTACATAGACATGGAAGGCCGCCGCGCGGCGTTTCCGCGTCGGTTTCGGGGCGATGACCGCCGCATCGAGTTTCTCGAGCGGCGTCGCTTTGGGGGCTTCAACTAGTTCGGTAGCCACACCTCTCCAATCGCCCAGAGGGCGAAGATGGTCCGGTTCGCACGGGAATCCCGCAGGGCTTCCCGGCGGCTTCGACTCGCTTCTACGGGGATTACCTCGGGGAGTGATAGGGCACAATTCGCGCCACGGGCGTCGGATTAAATCGAGGTTACAAATGGGGGGCCTGGTGCGGAGATAGCGGCGATTTCGGATTCCGGGGCGGCCGCGGCACTCGCCTGATCGGAGGAAGGACCGAACGACTTACACGGGACTTGTAATCCTGTCCGGAGGCGAGTCCATCTCGTTCTCTTGTAGATCACATCTTCGGTTGTACAAATATCTTCGATTCAAGGCGACGAACGTATCCCCGGCGATTCGGTCAGGTCGAATCGATTTCAGAGAAACCCTTTGGCCCCATGCACTTACAGCGCCCCGCGCGGGCGGCGGTGCGTTGGCACCGTTCATGCCATCCTATAGAACGCGGGATCCGGGTGAATACCTAAGGTCCAACATATCGACAAACTAAACTAGGGGCACCCTCGCCACCGGAAGGCGGGAGGCTTCGTGGGGGACAACATGAATCTCAACTGGTTGCGGCCCGGCCGAAGACTACGGCTGGCATTGGTGCTGGTGGCCTGCGTTGGAATCGTCGGAATCGTGATTCCGCTCACCGCCAGGGCATTCCCGGTTCTATTCGACGGGCAGCTCTACTACACGGGCGGCGATGTCACCGTCGATGTCCTCCATTACGACTCCGTCTACGACGACGTCCTGCAGCTTCGGACGTCTCTCGGGAGTTTTGACCTCGCGAAGGGTTCGCATATCGGCAGCAAGATGACGCTGACCGCGGATCAACTCGCCGACATGGGGATCGGGGTGGGTGACGAACTCCAGTTCGCACTCCACGTGCGAGACACCGGTAATGACTTCTTCCTCGGCTCGGGCGACCGAAATGCCGATGGGATTTCTCATGCATACCTTCGGTCGGCCCCCGGCAATAAGTTTTACGTCGGGTTCGAAGATCTCATCGGAGGCGGCGACCGCGATTACAACGACACGGTCATCCGCTTCTCGGGTGGGATGTCGACGACGCCCACTTCGCTGGCCCTGCACCCCGCATCAGATACACGCGTCGCGCAGGTCGCCGAGCCCTCGATGCTCCTACTCCTGATTCCGGCGATCGGACTCTTGAGCTTGAAGCGGCGTACGAAGTAAGCCACAGCAGTTCACAGCGAACGGCCCGGTGGAAGAGCCCCACGCCGGGTCGTTTGTTGTCTTGATCCGAGCCCTCGCCCTGCCCAAGTTCCGTTCCGCCCCATTGCGATGACCTGCTCCCGTTGCCCGCCATTCTCCCGTTGTGCCCCCAAGCCGCGGGGTACATTATCCCACTCAGGTCAGACGCACCTTTGCGACTCTCTTCCACTCACCCGACCCCCCTGAGCGAGAGGAGATTTCATGAGTCCGGTCCGCATCGCCTCGTTGGCACTATTCCTCGCCATCTTCCTGCCGCCCGGCGTCTCGTTCGCGCAGAACGGCGCCATCTCCGGCACTGTTACCGACGGTACTGGAGTCGCCGTACCGGACGCGATCGTTCGCATTGAAGGCACCTCGCTACGAGCCACCACCAACGCGGCGGGCGCCTACGAGATCACCGGGGTTCCGCCTGGGGACCATAAGCTCCTCGTGGGCTTGATCGGCTTCAAGCCGTCGAAGCGCGAGGTGACGGTTGAGGCGGGTGGATCGGTGGCCGCCGATTTCAAACTGGAGGGAACCCCGATCCGAATCGCGCCCACGGAAGTCGTGGTCGGATCGCGCGCGCCGCATACCGCGGCCGACGAGCTCGCGGTACCGGTCGACGTCTACACGTCGGAAGAGTTGGCCAAACAGGGCTCCACCGAGACAGGCCAAATTCTCCAGGCGCTTGCACCGTCGGTCAACTTCCCGCGTCAGAGCGTGACCGACGCAACCGACATTGTTCGCCCCTTCACGCTCCGGGGTCTCAGTCCCGACCACACGCTCGTTCTGATCGACGGGATGAGGCGTCACCAGACCGCCGTCGTGAACACATTCGCCTACGGCACCAACGCCGGTTCGAGCGGCGTCGATATGAACGCGGTGCCGTCGAGCGCCATCGACCGGATCGAGGTGCTGCGGGACGGCGCCTCGGCGCAATATGGCTCCGACGCGATCGCCGGCGTGGTGAATCTGGTAACGAAGAAGGGCCGCTTCACCCCGTTCGTAAACGTATCCTCGGGACGTTATACGCCCGACGACTACGGCGACGACGGCACCACCGTGAACGTGAACGGAGGGTGGGGGCTCAAACTGGGAGCGGGCTCACTCGCTCTCTTCGGCGAGTTCCTCGATCGCCAGCCGACGAACCGCGCCTGGGCCGATCCCTACGACACGAGTGGCAACGGCGTCGCCGATTCCGTGAACAGCGAGGGGCAGGTCGTCCTGAAGCGAAACTCCGTGCCGCAGCCGAACCACCACTGGGGCGACGGGCTCGAGAAGGACGTCCTGACCTACGCGACGCTCGATCTCCCGCTCAACGACCGCGCGACGAGTCAGCTGTTCGCGCATGGCGGGTACAGCTTTCGCCGGGGGACGGGGAATGGCTACCGGCGCTACGCCGACAGCGATCGCAATTGGCCCGAGATCTATCCGCTCGGCTATCTCCCGGAATTCCGACCCGACGTGAAGGATTACTCGGCGGCCGGCGGAATCCGGACGCAGACGAGCGGGTGGGCGCTCGATCTCAGCGGATCGACCGGCCACAACGATTTCGAGTACAACCTCCGCAACACCCTGAACGTGTCGCTCGGGCCCTCTCTCGGCACGGCCACCGCGCCCGGCACCGACGGCATTCCCGGGAACAGCGATGATCCCGGCATCCCGAACCAGACCTCGTTCTTCGCCGGTCGCGTGGCGCGGACCGAGACGATCGGGAGCGCGAACGCGTCGAAGGGGGTCGAGCTTGGTCTGCCCCACTTGGTGAACGTCGCGGTCGGCGCCGCCTTCCGGCGCGAGGCGTACAAGATCACGCAGGGTGAACGGGCCTCCTGGATCGACGGCGGCGACACGACGCAGTACGGCGGCGATGCTCCCGGCGGCTCGCAGGTCTTCCCGGGTTTCTCCCCCTCGGACGAAGCGGATGCCGACCGGACGAACTTCGGGTCGTACGTGGATTTGGAATCGAACCTGTCCGAGAAATTCCTGGTGAACGTGGCGGGGCGATTCGAGAACTACAGCGACTTCGGCAGCGTGGTCACGGGGAAAGCCGCTGTTCGCCTCCAGCCCTCGGCACGGTTGACGCTCCGCGCGGCCGGGAGCACCGGATTTCGTGCGCCGGGGCTCGGCCAGATCCATTTCAGCAAAGTCGTCACGAATTTCATCGGCGGGGTGGCGGAGGACATCGGCGTGTTCCCGGTCGATCATCCGGCCGCGCGCGCGCTCGGATCGAAAGACTTGAAAGAGGAGTCGTCCGTGAATCTGAGCGCGGGGCTCGCCTGGAGCCCTCGCGCGAACGTCACCCTGACCGCCGACGTCTTTCAAATCAAACTCAAGGATCGCATCATTCTGGGTGCGACGTTCGATGACGACAGCACGCGAGCCATTCTGACGGGGGCTGGCTACGCCGACATCGCTGGCGTGCAGTACTTCACGAACGGTCTCGACACCAAGACGAAGGGAGTCGACCTGACCGGCGATTGGAAGGTAGCCGCGGGTCGGGGGCGGACTGTCGGATTCACGGGTTCGGTGAATTACACGAAGAACGAGATCACGCGCGTCGATCCGCTCCCGGCCGTGCTGCAGGACTCCGAGGAGACCGGGTTGCTGGACGTCGTGACGCGGGTCGCGATCGAGGAAGAGCGCCCCGACTGGCGCGGAACGTTCGCGGCCGAATACGCCGCGGGAGCGTTCCGGATGCTAGGGCGCGCCTCGTACTTCGGAAAGTTCGCCTCCGCGCAGCCTGGCTACTGCGATGCCTGCCGCGAGGAGTACGGATCGAAGACGCTCATCGACATGGAGGCGGGGTACAAGTTCGCGTCGATGGAACTCTCGGCCGGAGTGAGAAACCTCTTCGACACCTACCCGGACAAGGCGACCGACGACTTCAACAACAACTTCGGCACCTTCCCGTGGGCCGCGGCCTCGCCGTTCGGGTACAACGGGAGGTATGTGTACGTACGGTCGTCGTTCGCGTTGATGAGGTAAGGGGAGGCAGGGATCTACCCCTGCCTCTCCTTCGAGTACTGCCACAGGGCCTTATCGAGGGCCCGAATTGGCAAGGCCAGCCGGCGGGCGAGCCCGCGCGTGAAATTTAGATACCCCAGCCAGAAATCCATCGTGTACCTCGGTGGGGCGGCGTAGCCGAGGGACCAAATCGCTCGGTAGTCGAGAATCGGATACGGCCGCGCATCGCAGAAGTGGAGGATGGTGGAAGCGGTGGGCCACTCGACTCCCTCCAGGAGCCGAAGGAGGTCGATCTTCTGCACCTCATCCGACGTGGCAAGCGCCGCACGGGTAATGGTCTCGATCGTTCGCGTGGTGTTCTTCCGGCAGCGGGGTTTGGTGCGGACGGACTTCCAGGCGCAGATTTTGAGGAACTCGGAACGCGTGAGAAAACCGCGGACGAGGACGGCAGCCCGAATGCGGTCGCACGCGGCGTCGCCTCCGCTGTCGCCTCCGCTGTCGCCGCCGCCGCCGCTGTCGCCCCCGCCGTCCGGGAACCGCGCGGCCCACTTCGGGATGTCGGCTTCCGGAAAACGTAGGCGAAACTTGTGCCTACTAGAACTCACCGGCACTGCCCATCGACCCCACCAAACCCCTCACCACAACCGAACGCGCTTCTCCGGCGCCAGGTAGTACTTATCCTTCGCCGAAATCTCCGGAAACGCCTTGTACCACTCATCCAGATTCCGAAGCACCCCCACCACCCGATACGACGGCGGGCTATGCGGATTGGATACCAGCCGCTGCCGCGTCACCTCGTCCCGGGCCTTGGATCGCCAACTCTGCCCGTACGACAGGAAGAAGCGCTGATCCCCGGTCAGACCGTCGAGAACGGGCGCCTCTTTCCCTCCGAGGGAAATGCGATACGCCTTGTGGGCGATCGCAAGCCCGCTCAAGTCTCCGATATTCTCCCCGAGCGTGAGCGTCCCATTGATGTGAAGTCCGGGTAGGGGTTCGTACTCGTCGTATTGTTTCGCCAGCGCCGCGGTGCGCTCGTCGAAGTTCTTCCGGTCCGCATCGGTCCACCAATTCCGCATCATGCCGGTCCCGTCGTACTTCGACCCCTGATCGTCGAACGCGTGCCCGATCTCGTGCCCGATCGTTCCGCCGATGGAGGCGTAGTTCACCGCGTCGTCCGCGTCGGCGTCGAACCACGGCGACTGGAGAATTCCCGCCGGGAAGACGATCTCGTTCACGTTCTCATCGTAGTAGGCGTTGATCGTGGGCGGCGACATCCCCCACTCCGTCTTGTCGACCGGCCCATCGATCCGATCCAGGTCGTGGCGCCACTCGAACGTGTTCGCGCTCTTCAGATCCTCGACGATGTTGCCGCGATCGATGGCGAGCGCCGAGTAGTCGCGCCAGTAATCGGGGTAGCCGACCTTGATGGTCAGCATGTGGAGCTTCTCCCGCGCCTTCGCGCGAGTCACGTCGGTCATCCAGTCCAACGTGTTCAGATTCTCATCGAACGCCTTGATCAGGTTGTCGACCAGCGTCCGCACCTTCGCCTTCGATTCGGGAGGGAAGTACTTCGCGGCGTAGAACTTTCCGAGGGCCTCGCCCATGCGGCCATCGAGGAAGCGCACGCCGCGCGTCGCACGATCGAGCTGCTTGCTGCGGCCCCCTAGGGTGGTTCCGAAAAAGGCGAAGTCGGCGTCGTCGAAGCGGTGCGGGAGGCAAGTCGCGAAGGCGTGCACGCATCGGACCGTCAGGTAGTCGCGCCATACGGAAACCGGTGTGGCCGCGAAGACCGTTGCCATCAGCGGAAACGCGCTTTTCTCGCGCGCGAGGAGGCCGCGGTCCGTGCCGCGCGCCTTGAGCGAGATGCCGGCGCCGGAGATACTTGCATCCCACGGGAACCCGGGCGCGAGTGACTTCAATTCAGGAATCGTCATCGGGTTGTACGTCTTGTCGGCGTCCCCCGTATCCACAGCCGGCCAATGGGCGACGGCGAGGTCGTGCTCCAACGCGAAGACGGCGGTGGCTCGGGGCCCGGGATTGGCGACTCCAACCGAAGCCAGAGTCTGAGCAAGGTACTTCTTGTACGCCGCCCGCGTCTCCGCGAGCGCCTTGTCGTCGCGCAAGTAGTAGTCGCGATCGGGGAGGCCAAGTCCCGATTGCTCGATCTGGACGATGTAGGAGTTCGGGTTCTTGTCGTCCACTCCGATGACGAATTCGAACGGCCCCCGGAGATGAAGCGCCGGGAGGGCCATCTCTCTCGCCACGTCGTCGTGCGTTCGAAGCGCGGCGATCTCGGCGA
Organism: Candidatus Eiseniibacteriota bacterium; assembly: GCA_031370645.1. Taxonomy (GTDB): domain Bacteria; phylum Eisenbacteria; class RBG-16-71-46; order SZUA-252; family SZUA-252; genus SZUA-252. The sequence goes on from JANMQV010000186.1 coordinate 13,517, forward strand.
GATCCTTCTCCAGCGGTTTCAGCCCGGCAGCCTCGATCCGCGCCTCGTTGGTGAACGCGTCGTAGAGGTCGCGGAGTTTCACCTCCTCGGGGACAAGGTCGGTGCGGGTCTTCAACTCTCCGACGATCGTGCGCAGGCGCTCGTCGTTCCGAAGCCCGACCTCCAGCCCACCGCCCGCCCCGGATCGATCGGCGGGGATCACGGCCGTCTTGAGCCAGAGTCCGTTCGCGTAGGCGTAGAAATCGTCGCCGGGCCGGACGGAGCGGTCGATGTATTCGAGATGGAGTCCCCAAGGCGGGACGAGAGGGGCGGCATGGGCTGGAGCAGTGAAAGTGAAGAAGCCGGCTACCGCTAGAAGAACCAGTATCGTCAGTCTCATAGGTCGATTTTACGCTCCGTGTGTCATCCAACGAAGGAACTTCATCTCACGTGGTTCGGCGCGCCTGAGCCATGAATCGCAGCAACACGGTGGCATGCGGCTCGGGCAAGGTCGGAGCGATTTCATACACTCTCTTCGCGGCCCAGCAAAGTTCCGAATCGGAGGC
>JANMQV010000055.1:0-1603 GCA_031370645.1 Candidatus Eiseniibacteriota bacterium
GTGGCGGCCCTCATGATCGCCAAGACGGTCCGGCAATCCCGGCGACGGTCTTCGTCCTTCACGGCGGCAAGGAACTCCGAAACGCTCTTCTTGGTCGGCTTGGTCTTCGGTTCGGATTTCGGCATCTGCCCCTCCCGCAACGCTATTCCGGCTCGGGCGCCACTCCGCATCCGGCGCTACTCGGATTCTGAAATCTTGAGATAGTCGAATTCGGAATCGGTGATCCACGTCGAGCCGTCGAAGGAGTGTTGCTCGAGAAATCGGTACCCCTCTTCGTGGGGCGTCATGACGTCCCGCACCGAAACGGCCGCGCCGTCGATCATCGCCGAACCGGAGAAGATCCAAACGCCGCCTTCGTAATCGCCTCGCTGGCGCTTCACCGTGCCCGAACTCTCGATGCCGAAATAGAGGAAGCAGCGTTCCTCAGCCGACCAGGTGATGATGCTCATGTGGCGCGACACCGCTTCGCCGTCCTGGGAAGTGGCGTAGCAAACCAAGTGATGGCCCCCCGGGAAGAGCTCGCAGACTTCGGTGAACGACTCCTCCAGATCGCGAATCGTCCAGCGCCCTTCCAAGGAGCGAAGTGCCTCGCGAACCGCGATCGAGGGAGATGCCTCGGCTCCCTCCGTTTCATTCGTCGTCATGGCGCGCCGCCCTTTCCCAGGTCAAGGTTCGGACGATCGGTTCCCCGTCCGGAGTCGTTGTCTCGAGTTCAATGAGGAGCCGAGTTCCCTCCACGACCAACCGGCGCGTGAGCACGCGGCCAACGTCTCCTGGCGACAGCGATCCGAGCAGGGATTGTGTCACGTCTCCCGTCGCGTCGTGCACGCGATAGGCGCCGAAGTAGGCGTCGTACCCGCCCACGGCACTGCTGTTGTTCGCGCCGGCGACGCTCGGCACGGCCGGTGCGGTGGCGGAAGTGGCCGTGCGGTCGCGTCTCATGAACTGCGCCGCAAAATTGCCCGCCGCGTCATACACGAGGATCCCCAGGGGATCGGCGCCGAGATGCGGGTCGACCCGACGGCTTCCGTCGCGCGCGCGATCTTCGCGCGTGCGGAGGAGCCAGGTTCCGACGAGATTCTCGGAGAGTCTTCCGGAGGTGGTAGTGGAAGGAGCGTGCCGCACGGCGGGTGGGGCGGGAAGGGGAACGATGTAGAGGTCGGCCGGTTGTCCGCGCACTTCGATGCGGCGATCGAGCGAGCCCCCGAGGCGAAGTGCCAGCCGAATCGACGCCGCGTTCTCGGGTTGGACGAGGGCGATCACGCGCTCGAGGCCGAGGAGCGCCCGTCCGCGGGCCAGCACCGCGGTCGCGGCTTCGGTGGCGTAGCCCCGGCCCCACACTTCTCGTCGGAGGAGCCAACCGATCTCCTCCTGCGGCCACCCTTCCGGGAAGAAGTAGCCGACGCGGCCCACGAGGCGGCCCGATTCCTTCTCTTCGACGGCCCAGTGTCCGTAGCCGCGAAGATTCCAATGCCCCGACATGGCCGCCAGCGATCGCCATGCGTCTTCGCGGTTCAGCGGCTTCCCGTCGCCGATGTGCTTCATCACTTCGGGGTCGCCGACGCACGCGGCGTAGTCGTCGAGATCCGACGCTCGAAACATC
>JANMQV010000061.1:0-48687 GCA_031370645.1 Candidatus Eiseniibacteriota bacterium
CAAAGTCGGCTCGAGATGCTCTGGTAGAGAAGCCAGTGATTCATCAGCAGATCGAAGGAGTCGTCCGGCGTCCGGACCTCGACGGCGCCAAGGAGCCGATCCCAGGACCGTTCGACTTCACCGAGCGCCTCGCGGGCGGCGGCGACCGAACCGTGCGCACGCACCAACCGCAGTGCATCGGCGCGATCCTCCCCCTGGCCCAGGAGGAATACGATCTCGCGGGTTTCCCCCGGGGCGAGAACGAGCGAGACGTGAAGGCCCGCGCAGGGATCGAGGCCCGATCCGAAGGTGTTCGACAAATGGCGGCGGTCGAGCGCGGCCGGCCGACCGATCGTTCCGTTCCGTCCCAAGAACTCCATGCGATCCCCGGTCGCGGAGCTCAACGGGCCGGCGTGGGCAAACGCGATTCGATTTCGAAAGGCCTGGTTGTACGGATTCTGCGCGAGAAGGGCTGACGTTTCGGCGTCCGACTCGGTGCGCGCGTAGAGGTGCTCGCCGGCACGCGGCGGACAGAGCCTCCACTCGTTGTATCCGAAAGCGCTCATACGGCGAGACTGAGCCCCCTGGTTCACGACCGTGAGCAAGGCGAACCTCACGGAGTCCGACGGGTGAACGAAGATCGCGAGCTCGTGGTGAAGGGTGCCCTCGCGGTGCGCGTAGCGTGTCACGCCGGCCGCGTGGCGCACGATCCACCGGCCGCCCTGCGGCAACCGGCGCATCGGGCCGGGGCTTGCGCCCCAGGCCTCTCCCGTTTCGTCATCCCGCAAATAGATCGCTTCCCCGGTCGTCTCGGTCACCGGGTCGTTGGCGAACGGAGTGAGCCGGTTTTCACGGCTGTTCTCGGACCACGTATACGAGGGGCCCGCGGTCGTGACGACCGAACCGAATCGGGGATTGGCGAGCACGTTGGCCCAGGGGAGCGGCGTTTCGTCCGAGCCGTTCAGAATCACGACATATTCTTTCCCGTCCGGCGTGAATCCGCCCCGTCCATTCCAAAGCGTGAGTTCCGGAAGTTCGGCCTCGAGCGATCCAGCCGACTCGGGCCGTGGCCCGAGCGGTTTCTCGAGGTCAACGGCGGCGGCGCGCTCGGGCTCGATGGAGGCGCGATCAAGACTGTCCTGAAGACTCTCGCCGCCGCCGTCCAGCACAGCCCGTGCCACGGTCAGGAACAGGACTCGTTCGGCTTCGCCCATGGTCTCGCCCGTAAGCAGATGCGCGCCTCCGGCCCGGTCTTTCCACGAGCCCCATGGCCCTCCCTCGAGCAACGCGCTGAGTTGATCGTGAATCTCGTTCCGATATCCCACCGGATGCTCGTTCAAGACGACGACGTCCGCGCTGAGGCCCTTGAGCCGCCAGTAGTCCTGGGCTCGAAGCACCTGGCGCACGAGGGAGAGATCGTCCCCCTCGAGCACGCGAACCAGGAGGATCGGAAGATCCCCCGAGATCCCCTGGCTCCAGAGTCCCGACTGCCCGAGTGCGTTCCGCTCGAGGACCGCCTGCGGGGCTCCCATCGAGCGGTCGGCGTAGAAGACGCGCGAGGCGAGACGTTCGAAGAGTTGCGCTTCGTCGATCGATACACCCAAGTGTCGAAGCGAGATCGTGAGCTGCGTCGCGGCGAGGGCGAAGGTTCGCGGCGCGGAAGTGGGATCCGCGTACTTCATGCAGAGCGCGATCGCGGCATCCCGGTCGGCGGCGAACCCCGTCGCGAAGGAGAGCCGCGCGAACCCGCCCGGAGCGAGCCGGATGCGTTGGCGAAGACTCAAGATGGGATCGAGCGTAGCGCCCGTGGTGCCCGACAGCGCTCGGCCATCGAGCGCGATCGGATCATCGGGGCCGCGCCCTCGACCGAGAAACCGCATCCGATCGGTCTCCCATTCGACGGCGCTCTGGGTGCGGCCCTCGATGCTCATCACGTGGATGGCCCACGCGCCGGGCTCCTCTGCGGACCGCTTCCGCCGTCCGCAGAGGAGCGCCGCGGTTTCCGGACGGCACTCCGTCTCGAGGAACAACTTCCCGAAGACCGGATGCGCCAGGTCGTCGGCAGGCGGCGCGAGAGCCACCTCGACGTAGCTCGTGATCTCGATCTCGCGTTGGTGCGGGCTTCGATTCGTCAGGGAGAGCCGCCTCACTTCCACGTCGTCCTCGGGAGAGACCGCGATTTCGAGGGAGCTGTCGATTTCCTCCCCGCGATGCTGAATGATCGCTTTGTCGGCGAAAAAGTTCGTTCGGTACTCGTCCGGATGTCGTCGCATCGGCTGATACGTCGCCGACCAGACCGCGCCGCTCCGGACGTCGCGCAGGTAGAGGTACTGGCCACCGGGATCGCAGACCGCGTCTTCTCTCTGCCGCGTCACCGAAAGACCGCGGCAGGCGCTGGCACCGCCGCCGGCGTTGGTGATGACCGATACGTAGCGTCCGTTGGAGAGGAACCCCGCGTGCGGGTAGAGGGTGTGGGGAGTGCGGTAGCGTCGGGGCCGCAGAGGCGGAATCGGCGGGGCGACGCGCGTCACTTCGATCGGCCGTGGACGAGTCAGAGGCACGAAGCGCGGCACCCGCTCCTGCAAGAGCAATTCCGTCGCCTGGATCCGCGGGTCGGAATGGAAGCGCGATACCATGCGGTCGTTCAGCAACACATTCGCGAGCGCGACCAAGGTCATTCCCTGATGGTGCGCGAAGTACGCCTCGACCGGCGCGGGGCGAAGCGTACCGTGAAGCGGCGAGCGGTCCGGCACCCTCTCGGTGTCGCGCGGCGTGTAGTCGACCGCCTCGTAGAAGCCGAGTCGCCCCTCGGCCCCCGCCTTCGCCAGCCGCCTCAGATTGGCGGTCGCCTCGCTGGGATCCACCATGGCCGCGAGAGCCGATGCATACGGCGCGATCACCAAATCCTCGGACAATCCGCGCTTCAACCCGAGTTCGGGTACGCCGAACGCCTTGTACTGGTAGATCCCGTGCCGATCCACAACTTGGAATGCCGATTCGGATATTCCCCAGGGCACACCTTGGTTTCGCCCGTGGGCGATCTGCGCGCGAACGGCGGCCCGACACGAATGATGGAGGAGCGTGTCCGGATAGCTGCGCATGAGGAGGAGCGGCATGAGGTACTCGAACATCGATCCGCTCCAGGAGACCAGGGTCGGAACTCCCGCGACGCTGACGAGGCCGCGCCCCAACTGAAACCAATGTTCTTGAGGGACGTCTCCCTTCGCGATCGCGAGAAAGCTGGCCAGCCTGGCTTCGGAAGCGAGCAGGTCATAGAACGAGGCGTCCAGCCTCCCGGGACCCTCCATGTCCGCCAGCCGATACCCGATGGAGAAAATCCGTCGGCTGCGGTCATACAGAAACGTGAAGTTCATCGCGTTGGCGATCGCTTCCGCGCGATCGGCAAGCACCGCGCCTCGCTTGCCGCCCTCCGTGCTCCCCGGTCCGGGCTCCGCGTCGAGACGACGCACCCCGGCCGCAAGCGCGAGTAGCGATCCCGCCAAGTTCGCGCTGTCCACCGTCGACACGTATCGCGGCTGTAGCGGCGCTAGGCTCTCGATGTTGTACCAGTTCAGCAAGTGCCCTTCATGCTTCTCCAGTCCCTCGACCGTCGTGATCGTCCGGTCGATTCGATCCAGGGCCTCCGGGACGCCCAGGAATCCCAAGTCGCACGCCGAGAGGGTTGAGAGCAGCGCCATGCCTACGTTCGTCGGCGACGTGCGGTTGGCTACCAGACGCGTCGGTTTCTCCTGAATATTGTCCGGCGGTAGCCAGTGTCCGGCATCGCCCATCGACGACTCGAAATATCCCCATGTATTCCGCGCGACGTCGCGGAGATAGTCTCGGTCGCGCGCGCTGAGCACGATCGCATGCGGGCGTGCGGGCCGGCTAAGCCAGTACGCGACGAGCGGCGCGCCAGACCAGAGAAGAAGCAACGGCGCGGCCGCGGCGATCGCTTGGGGCTTCGACGCCAGAGTCGCCGCGTAGAGCGCCGCCGCGACCACGGGGCTCATCCACATCCCGTCTGCGAACGCGCGAAGTCCATCACGACCGGAAAGCCCCGCGGCGCGCGCCGCCGCCGTTGCCGCGGTCTCCCATTCGAGCATCATCCGTTGCGTGACGATCATCCTGACGAGCGTCAGCGAGATGGCGTGGACCATCGCGTAGGCGTGATAGGCGAGAAGGGTGAGTTCGAGGATGACTTGCGCCGCGGCGACCGCCAGTTCCTCCCGCAAGTCTCGAAGGAACACGCCGACCGGCTGATTTCCGGCGGGCCCTCGGATGGCGCGCCACAGCTGCGGATAGATCGGAAAACTCACGGCCGCGAGCGCGGCGAGCGTCCACAACCAAGGCGCTCCCGGAAGCCAGGTCCATGCCGAGGCGAAGAGCGCGAGCGTGGTCGGCGCGACGAGGCTTCGCCTCAGATTGTCGAGGATCTTCCAACGGCTGATGACGGGGAGGCGGTTCCGTTCCACCCCATTCCGTGCGGGCACCCAGGGAAAGAGCCAGGCCAGGATCTGCCAATCGCCTCGAACCCAGCGGCGCTGGCGACCCGCGTGCGCCAGGATGCTCGACGGAAAGTCGTCGACCAGTTCCACGTCGGAGACCAAGGCCGTTCGTGCGTAGATCCCCTCGAACAGATCGTGCGAGAGCAGGGCGTTCTCCGGGACGCGTCCCTCGAGCGCGGCCGTGAACGCGTCCACGTCATACAAACCCTTACCCGTGAAGATGCCCTCGCTGAACAAGTCCTGATAGGTGTCCGAGACGGCCGTCGTGTAGGGATCCACCCCCGTGTGACCCGCGTAGACGCGAGCGAACAGTGAGCCCGCCGCGCTCGACATCGTGACGCTCACGCGCGGCTGGAGGATTCCGTAGCCCGACGTGACGCGGCGGAGCCGGGGATCGAAATGAGGTCGATTGAGAGGATGCTGGATGATTCCGATCAGCTGGCTGGCGGCGTCGCGGGGCAGACGGGTGTCCGCATCCAACGTGATGACGTAGCGGATTTGCTCGAGAACCGAGCGGTCGCCGACCATGACCTGGAACGAGGTGTTGGCCGCGCCGCGCAGCAGCGCGTTGAATTCTTCGAGCTTTCCGCGCTTCCGCTCCCATCCCATCCACACGCCCTGCCGCGGGTTCCACTGCCGTGGCCGGTGGAACAGGTAAAACCGGTCATCCCGGCCGTTTCCGTGCCGTGTGTTGAGCGCCTCGATGCCCGCAACCGCCGCGGCCAGAATCTGCTGATCCTCGGGGCGATCCGCCTCCGTCGCGTCCGGAAAATCGGTGAGCAGCGCGTAGTGGAGGTGCGGATCCGCGTTTCCCAATGCCTGCACCTCAAGGTGCTCGATCTGCGCTCGCGCGCCCGCGATGCTTCCGAGAAGCATCGGCACGACCACCATGGTGCGCGATTCCTCGGGGACGCCGCCTTTCAGCTCCACCCTCGGCAATCGCCTCGGCCGCGCGACGCGATGTACCCCCCGTTGGACGATCGACGAGGCGACCTGGCTCACCGGTACCAGGGAAAGGAGCCCGATCCACGGCAAGAGCGACTCGGCGGCGCCCTGGCTTCGCGCGTAGAGCATCCCCGCGGCGGCTCCCAGCGCGGTGAGGAGCGCGATCGAACCGAGATAGAGGGGAACGCACCGACGAAAGATGAAGCGGCGAATTCGTTGTTTGAAGCGCGGGACATACGCGACATCGAGTTCGAAATCACGGCGTCCGGCGCCGATCAGGTGGTACCCGATATGTCCGCTTGGATCGTCCTGGCGTCGTGCTCCGACTTGCCGCGCGCTCTCGACCGCCCGCAGCGCCACACGAACCTGCGCCTCGCCAGTCGGCTCGGAAAGCTCCTCGACCGCCTGGCGATAACGGTCCCGGCTTGCGAAGTCCATTTGGGTGTAAACGCCGGCGGGATCGCGCTGGAGAACCTGCTCCATGAGGCTCACCCGCTCGATCGTGCGGTTCCAATCCGTGCTGGCGACCAGTCGCAGTCCCGTGATCGAGTTCCCCATGGACGTCTGCCCCATGGTCTGAAGTTGGTGTTCGGAGCGAACGGCTTCGTCGACGCCGAATCCCTCGAGCGTGAGCCTTCGCTCGAGCTCGATCCTCAGTTCCGCGATCCGCGGGCCAAGCTCTCGCGTGCGCTGAATCAGCTGGACCACGAACCCGTTCGATAGACGCTCGGGCAAGGCCGGGAGCGGCTCTTTCGCCGCGGTCGATTCGAGTCTCGCGAAGTATCGGTCCGCCGCAACTTCGCCCGAGCGGCTTTCCATGATCTCGTCGACGAGCCGCCTGACGTTCTCGATGAGGCTGAGCTTGAGCATACTGGGCCACGCCCAAAGCTCGCCGAGGGTGAGCGGCGCCACCGTTTGGTAGGCGCTCACGAAGTGCGTCAGTCGGTGAAGATCGAAACGCGCGTCACTATGGCGAATGAATTCGAGCGACATGGCGTGCACTCGCGCCATGCCTGCCAACTCCCGGAGAGCGAGTTTGGGGAGATCGCGGTAGAAGCGTTGCGGAAGATTCTTCCGAACTTCGAGAAGCTCCGATTCCAGGAGATGGAAGTTGTCGAGCAGCCACTCCGCTGCCGGAGCCACGGCCTCGCCGCGGCGCACATCGGTGGCCAACACCTGGTACGCGGCGCGGAGTACCCGGGCGTTCTCCTGCAATCGAGAGAGGAAGCGGCTAGGGTGATCGCGAGGATTGCGCGCCAGGGTGTATCTCGCCGCCAGCACACGCGCGCGCTCCTCGAGATGTTCGACACTAAGGAGTTCGCCTCGGAGGGGAGATGTATCCGAACCGGGCCATCGTCGGTTCGGTTTACCCCCGCTTCCGAGACTCCAGCTCATGATCATGGGGACGGGGGAACCCTCCTGCGCTGACATTTCTATCCGCGACAAATTCGATCAAGCGTACACGTGATGCGGGGTGACCTCCTACGTATTCCCCACTTCCTGCAGCGTACTGAGAAAGTTGACGTCGCTAACCTTTTGAAAAAGTCTCCGCGAATTTGAATCTCCTTCCATTCTGGTCGACGATTCGCCCTCGGCGAGCCCCTTCCGACGCCACCCGGAATCGTTCTAGCAGCGTCGCTCGCAACGACCTAAGGGACCAACGACCCTCCTGCTCCAGGTGGCACCGTTCCTGCGTAGCTTGTAGCGACGGGAAGTTCTTCGGAGGTCGCCGCGGTGGTCTCCTCGACGCTCGGGCAACGCGGATTCAACCCCATGCCGGGGAGTCCGGCACTCTTCGATCGTGATCGAATGGAGTTGGCCGTGAAACAACCAGGGCAGCAATGAATTGTGGAGGAGCAAATGATGAGTAGGGGCAGGAAACATTCGTGGATCTTGGCTTCGGTGCTTGCGGTCGCCGTGGCCGGATGCTGCGACTCGGATCAAGTACTCGGTGTGCGGCAAAGTGGCGGAAGCGGTCCAGCAGCCGTGCCTCTCGGAACCACCGGGACGTTCGTGGTTCTCGCGGGCTCTACCGTGACGAATACCGGCGGGACGGCAGTTACGGGAGATCTCGGAGTGAGTCCCGGTGCGGCCGTGATCGGATTTCCGCCGGGAACCGTGACCGGAACCATCCACGCGGCTGACCCCGCGGCGGCTACGGCCAAATCCGACCTGACGGTGGCGTACAACGACGCCGCGGGGCGGACGACCGGCGTGATCACCGTCGCCGGCGATTTGGGCGGCCTGACCTTGACGCCCGGTCTGTACAAATCGACTTCATCGTTGGGGATCACGGGAACGCTGACTCTCAACGCCCTCGGGAACTCGAGTGCCATCTTCATCATTCAGATAGCGTCTACGCTAACCACGGGACCCGCCAGCCAGATCGTCCTGAGCGGCGGCGCCCTGTCTTCCAACATCATCTGGCAGGTAGGCACTTCAGCGACCCTCGGCACGAACTCCGTGTTCAAGGGAACCATTCTGGCTGATCAGTCGATCACGCTGAACACCGGTGCGAAGCTGGACGGAAGAGCGTTGGCTCGGATCGGCGCGGTGACATTGGATACCAATGCCATCGCTAATCCATGAGGTCCGAACGTAGTCTTGGGCGGCCGCGCGAGAATGGCCCGGCGTCAAACAGGAAAGGGCATTCCATGCGAAGCAAGATTGTGGGACTTCTCGCCGTACTCCTTGTGGCAGCGGGCCCGGCCTTCGCCGGCGGAGGCGAGAAGGGTGACTGGGAACTCGGTGTGTACGGCGGTTACGGGTGGCTGGACGACTACGGAATGTTCCACCCCAAGAACGACATGCTCTATGGGGCACGGTTCGGACACTTCTTCTCGTCAAGGTGGAGTATGGAAATCTCCGCGCAGCGCCTTAGCACGAAGACGGAGTTCGACATCCTCGGGCTTGAGGACGTGGAAGCGAAGCTCGACGGCTACCGTTTCAACGTGCTCTACAACTTCGGCGCAGGCAAGACGTTTCGGCCGTTCCTGACCGCGGGCGTCGGTAAGGAAAAGTTCAGTGCCGCGAATTTTGGTGAGTCGTGCGATTTTGGGTGGAACGCCGGCGCGGGCTTCCGGTTGTTCATGTCGCCCCATTGGAACCTTCGAATGGACGGCCGGTATGTGAATGCGAAAGTTGGCGCTCCAATCGACGAATCGCAGAAGAACATGGAATTGACTTTGGGTCTCGGCTGGGTGATCGGCGGTCACAAGACCGAGTCGACGCCGGAAGCACACGTCGAGCCAGCGGCTGCCAATCAGGCCCCGAGCGTGGTCTGTTCGAGCGAGCGGGCGGAAATCCTGCCGGGCGAGAGCGTGGGCCTGAGAGCCACCGCATCCGATCCCGAGGGCGACCCGCTGACCTACAAATGGAGCACCACCACGGGCCGAGTGACGGGTGACGGTGCGAACGCCACGTTCGATTTCACCGGCACGACCTCGCCGGCCACCGCAACCATCACTACCCGTGTCTCCGACAACCACGGCAATGCCGCATCGTGCGATAACACGGTGCGCTTGCGTGAGCCGGTCAAGGCGGCCGAAGCGGTCTCCTGCATCGCCGGCGGTTTCCCGAAGAACCAGCCGCTCGTCGGTAATCTCGACAAGGCATGCCTTGACGACGTCGCCCAACGGCTCAACAACGATCCGCGGGCACGAGTGGTCATCATCGGCCATGCCGATAGCCACGAGAAGTCCACGGAGCTTTCCGGACGGCGCGCTGAAGCCGTAAAGGAATACCTAGTGAAGGAGCGGAGCATCGATGGATCGCGAATCTCGACTCGCTCCGCCGACGCAACCAAGCCGCTGGACAACGGAACCGATGCCGCCGCACAGGCCCGAAACCGGCGTGTCGAGGTATGGTTCGTGCCCGAGGGCGCGGAGGTGCCGGAATAGGCGGGACGACCGCCTGAAGTACCACGAGTCGAATCATCTCTAGATGGTATTTCGGGGCGGGCTCGAGAGGGCTCGCCCCGCTTGCTTCACCCTTCATGGGGACGGGTCACCAAACATGGAACGCTGCAATGAGTAAGCCACTCTTCATCTCCCTTGTCACCGCGCTCGCGCTCTCCGGAGTGCCGGCACAGGCGCAGAATTGGATCCCCGTGGGCGCACCGGGCGGAAACGTGCGCGCGCTCGCCGCGGACCCACGCGACCCTCAGCGGGTCTACCTCGGCGCTTCCGACGGGATCCTCTATCGTTCGGATAACGGTGGCGCGCAATGGCGCCGACTGGGCCCCGAACTCCCCCTGCGCGGCTGTAGCCTGGACGAGATCGTGGTCGACGCACGCGGTGTCGTGTACGTCGGCTATCGAGAGATCAACGGGAGTGGCGGCGGTGTCGCCCGAAGCGCCGACGGCGGAGAGACCCTTGTGGTGTTGAAGGGAGTCGACGGCGAGTCGGTTCGTGCGCTGGCCGTGGCTCCTTCGGACTCGCGCGTGATCGCCGCGGGGACTCTCACCGGCGTGTTTCTATCGAGTGACGGCGGGCAGCGTTGGACGCGTATCACGCCCGGGGGCCATCCGGACCTTCGCAACATCGAGTCTCTGGCCTTCGACCCGATCGATCCGGACGTCATGTATGCCGGCACGTGGCACCTGGTCTGGAAGACTCGCAACGGCGGCGTCACATGGTTCCCCGTGCACAGCGGCATGATCGACGACTCCGACGTGATGACCCTGACCGTCGACCCTCTCCATCCGCGAACGATCTACTCCACCGCGTGCACCGGCATTTACCGCTCGACCGATGGCGCCAGGGAGTGGACGAAGCTGGGTGGGATTCCCTTCTCAAGCCGGCGTACGCGCGCATTTTCCCAAGGCGGCGACGACGGGAACTCGCTGCTGGCGGGCACGACGGAAGGTCTCTGGATCAGCGAAGACGGCGGAGGCGCGTGGTGGCGGGCGACCCCTCAAGAGCTGATCATCAACGCGCTGATCGTGCAGCCGGACGGCACCATCATCCTCGGTACCGAGGGGGCAGGTGTCCTCCAAAGCTCGGACCGCGGCCGTACCTGGGCCGCTACCAACACCGGTTTCTCCGAGCGATTCGTCTCCAGACTCTTGTTCGACGCCGCGGGAAGGCGGCTGCTCGTCGCGGTGTGGGGCACGCCTCGCTACGGCGGCGTCTTTGTTTCGCCGGGCGTGCGCGGGCCCTGGACCCGCCTCGGCCAGGGCTTGGATGATCGCCAGGTGCTTTCGTTGGCTCTCTTGGGCGATCGGATCTTTGCAGGAACCGACGATGGGATCTTTGAGTGGGCCCCTGAGGGGGCGGACTGGACCCGCTTGCCCACTCGTCTCGAGGGACGGGAGGCACATCCACGCGTGACCGGGCTGCTCGCCACACCACCCCGCCGACTTCTCGCCGCGACGTCAAAGGGAGTGATGCGCAGTCCCGACGGGGGCCGAACCTGGACCCAACCGATTCTCGGGAGCGCCGATAACATTTCCGATCTCGCGGTGTCCCCCGACGATATCGATCGGGTCGTGACCGCGACGCGCTCGGGGATGTTCCGGAGCGACGACGGCGGCAAAACCTGGCATCGGATCTCGCCGGGGCTGGGAGGTGTGACGCCGCACGCGCTCGCCTTCACGCCATCCAATGACCGTGTCCTCTTCGCCACGACGTCGGGCGGGCTGTTTCGTTCCGGCGATCAGGGCGTCACGTGGAAGCGTGTCGACGGCGGGATCCCGCACTCCGACCTTACCGGAATCGCCGTCCATCCGGATGGGCGCACGATCTACGCGAGCGACTTCACCTGGGGTGGCATCTATCGCAGCGTTGACGGTGGATCAAAGTGGGCTCGGATGCCCACCGAGGGTCTGGGGTCCGACCGCGTGTGGACGCTCTGCCTCGATCCAGCCGCACCAGATTCACTGCTGGCGTCATCGTTGGCTGGTGGTCTCCACTTGCTGGTGCCGGGCTCCGCCACCACGGGCGCCACTACAAGCGCCACCACGGGTGCCAGCGCGAACGATCGGAACAGGCAGCGCTAATCACCGTGCCGACGCGATGTCGGGGCCTTATTCCGCAATGCGATTCGGGCTGACGCCGGCCGCCGCGGCGGCGTTCAGAACGGAGGCCGCTTCCCGATCGCCTGGTGAACCCTACCCGTTGACCGTCAACATCCCGGCCTGAGGGTATCGGTCTCCGGAGGTGATTCCCCTGGGCATCGACTCCTCGATCCGCTTCAGGTCCGCGGGAGCCAGCGAGACTTCAAGAGCGCCAACATTCTCTTTCAGAAGCCGGCGCTGCTTCGTTCCCGGAATCGGAACGATGTCGGTGCCCCGCGCGAGCAACCAGGCGAGCGCGAGTTGTGCCGGCGTGCAGCCCTTCTCCTTCGCGATCTCCTCCACTTTCGCGACGAGATCGACGTTCCTCTGAAAGTTCTCCCCTTGGAAGCGCGGATGATTGCGGCGGAAATCTTCGGGCGGCAGGTCCTCGAACTTCTTGAACCGTCCCGAGAGAAATCCGCGGCCGAGCGGGCTGTAGGCGACGAATCCGACGCCCAGCTCGCGGCACGTGGCGAGGACTTCGTCCTCCGGATCGCGAGTCCAAAGCGAATACTCGGTTTGTAGTGCGGAAATCGCATGAACCTTGCAGGCGCGGCGTAGCGTGGCAGGCGATGCTTCCGATAGACCGAGGTACCGGACCTTCCCCTCCCGGACCAATTCCGCCATAGCACCCACGGTCTCCTCGATGGGAACCGTCCGGTCCACGCGATGCTGATAGTAGAGATCGATCACGCTCACCCCGAGACGCTGCAGCGAGGCGTCGCACGCGGAACGCACGTAATCCGGATGCCCGTTCACGCCGATGAACTTTCCGTCCGCCCCGCGCATGTTTCCGAACTTGGTCGCGATGACGACTCGATCGCGACGATCCTTGATCGCCTGCCCCACAAGAATTTCATTCTTATAGGGCCCATAGATGTCCGCCGTATCGAGGAGCGTGATGCCCATCTCGATCGCCCCGTGGATCGTGGCGATCGATTCCGCCTCATCCGTGGGCCCGTAGAACTCGGACATCCCCATGCATCCGAGGCCGATGGCCGAGACCTCGAGCCCCTGGCGGCCGAGCTTGCGCTTCATCATTGCCGATTCTCCTGTCGTCGTGCCTCGCGTGCGTCGGTGCCTGATCTCATCTCAGGAGCTTGAATGCATGGGACCACTCTTGGCGAAGGAGGCCGGGAATGCACCAGAGGATGCAAAGCGGTTCAATGGCGCGCGCGGCCTCCGCCTTTCCCATGTCCGCCACCTCCCATCCGAACTGATCGAGAATGATCGTGACACTCTTCTTGGCGGCCTCGTCATTTCCGCAGATAAACATCGTCGGTTTCCCGCCCTTGAACTTGGGATGAATCATTTGGGCGTGCCCGACCGAATTGAACGCCTTGACGAAACTTGCCGCGGGAAATTCGCGCTGGAGCCGCTCCATCAGGGAGTCGTCGAGGCTCGTGAAGAATCGCAGCACGCCGTTCTCGGGTGGCGCGTCCGCGATCGGGTTGGTCGCGTCGATCACCGTCTTTCCGGCGAGATTGGTAATTCCCGCAGCGCGAAGTGCGTCGGCCGCTCCTGCCCCCTTGACGGCAAGTACCAACGTTTCCCCGAAGGTCGCTGACTCCGCGAAACTCCCCACGAGGCCGCCGCGATGCTTCCAGTCCCAGTCCTCCAGTTTCGAAGGGTCGCGCGTCCCAAGCATGACGACGTGACCGTGCTCCATGAATCCCGCGGCGAGCGACTTCGCCACGGAGCCCGAACCTAGAATGCCGACTTTCATCACTTCCTCCAGATGTGGGAGGGGGAGGGTCGAGTCTTACGAGGATTCCGAATCGTATTGGACGATGGTACGCCATGACGCCGTTGGAGCGGGCTACTGGCAATATCGCGCGGATTCCGGCTCGGATTTGAAATCAATTATCTCATTGCCGTACAATAGCTTAAGCATCTTGGCGCGTCCCCGGCGACCACGGCCGAACCCACCGTCTACCTCACGCCGCCTTGCGGACTCAAATGCTGAGGCGTAGCCTCTTCTTGCTGGGTAGCCGCACTCTCGGACGCGCCTTGCAGGAAGGGACTCCCGACCTGGTTTCATGACCTGATGGTTAAGGGTTGAGGCGCCGAACATCCCGCCACCGCATCGCTCCTCGCCTTCGCCCTTTCGAATTCCGGCACGAGTCGATCGAGCCGAGTCGCGCTCCTGAATCCTCGGTGAAGCGCGCTCGGTAGGGGTCTGTCGACCAGCCCGTCGCCATGTGCCGGGGCGACGGAAAGGAGAATCCTCCATGAGACGATACCTTTTCCTCGCGCTTGGTCTCGCACTCTGTGGCGCGGTGGGCGCCTGCACCCGCCTGGAGATCGTGGGGCCGAAGGATTCGGGGCGGCCGGGGGAATTCCCGCACCAGAAGCTCGCGAGTCGCGACGCCCTTCCGGCGGATCTGGGGGACCTTGTGGGCGTGACGGCGAGCGCGGAGCACCCGAACTGGGCGCAAGCGTGGTTCATGCGGCCCGACAAGTCGATCGCGGTCGTGTGGATCAACTCGCGAACGGGTTCCATGCTCGACGAGATGCTGATCATTCCTCGGCGCTAAGCGTTCGGCGGAATCGCACGTCACACGTCTGAATGGAAAGGAAGGTTGCGAATGGCTTCCGATGCCGTGACTAGCATGATGAGCCGCGTCCTTTTCTTCGCGGCGTTTCTGCTCCTCGCCGCCGCGGTTCTCGAGCGGATCGTCAACTATTTCGGGTACACGTTTCTCGGCGCGAACTACACGCCCGGGCGGATGCTGGAGTTCGCCGGGATCATGCTCTTGTTCGTGATCGCCATCCTGCTGCGGCAGACGCGGGAAGAGCTTCGGCACAAGGGCGCGTAGAGCGCTTCGACAGTCGGTGGCGGCGGGGTGGAGTCTTCGCCCCGCCGTCCGATCACCACGGAACCCCATCCGACGCGAACGCGAAGCGGCGTTACCGCCTCACATCGGGGCCGACATCCGGCGTGCCGACGTCGGCCTCTCCCCCAGCGAGCTCCGATCGCGCCTTCAGTGCGAGCGCCTCATACTGCGCCCGAAACCGATTCAGCATCTCCTCATCCAGATCCTCGAGATCCAGGAGCGCGTTGTGCGCCCCCGAGGTCGCGCGGATGAGTTCGTCCAATTTGATCTGGATCGCCTCGGTGTCCCGGTTCTGGGTGTTCTGAATGAGGAACACCATCAGAAATGTTATGACCGTCGTGGCGGTGTTGATGACCAATTGCCACGTGTCGCTGAAGCGAAAAATCGGACCCGTCACCACCCAGGCCAAAATCACCGCCACGGCGAGAGCGAAGCTCTGCGGTCGCCCCGTGAACCGGGACGCCCACTTCGAGAAGCGCGAGAACCAGCCTGTTGGCATCATGGTGGTGGTACCTCCGCCTACGTCAGTTAGCAACTTCTGTCCAACGAACGACCTTCCAGGTGGTGTCGCCGGGGGCGGCGACGGTCGGCTTGAACGCGAATTCCATCGGTTCATTTGTGGCGTAGTGCGTCGTCGCCGTACCGATATCCTCGATTCGGATCGTGGATGCGAAAATGGGGATGACGGCCCAGTCCGCAGGATCGCCTGCATACGCGGGTAGCCGTTGCCAGGTGGCCGGAGATCCGAGGTCGAGATTTACGGTCACGATAGTGGCGGTGCGCATCAAGATACCGACATGGTGGATTTCGTCGGCTCTCGTGAAAGTCAGAACGGGCGTAGACGACGAGGCGTCGGTGGAAGTGCCTTCGTAGACAACGTCGTACACAGCTGCCGTTTCGACCGAATCGCGTCGGACGTATGCGGACACGAGATTCTGTAGGACGTTTCTGGGAGACGTGGGGGCTAGGTACTGGAACGGAGTTCCTCCTCCGGAGTCGGGGCCCGTTGTCGTCTTCCCACAACCACCAAGCACGGCGACGAAAAGCCAAAGCAATGCCACCATCCCAAATCCAGTCACGATCGAATCACGCCAGGACCTCACCGAATCCTCCTCCACGCTCCAGCCCGTTCGATCTCCCAAGTATCCGAGTAGAGATCCGAGCCCTGCGATCAGCCGGCACCACTGGACAGTACTGTTACACCGCGGGATGGATTTACTCCAAGCCCTGCCTTGAATGTTCGCGACTCTCTTAAAGATTGCAGCTAGTGGTTCCCTACCGAATCCGAACAGCCCGCCCCTTCGCTTGCCCACCCCCCTCGGCGGGCTCACCTTTCGAGTTGAGCGCCTCGTACGCCATGGTCGACGTGAAGGACTGGCCATCCGCCGCAACAGAGATTCGCTCTGTCAGCACACCGCGCCCCGACGGCAGCCAGCCCGCACCGGTCTTGAAGGCATCGGGACTCGAGGGCGCCGTCACGAAGAATTCGTACTTTGCTTCGAACTCGTTCGCCCCGACCGGCCGCCAGACGCCGTAGGCGGGAGGCACTGGCGGAGCGGCGTCATAGTTTGACGATTCCGTCATTGTCCCGCCCTCGTTGAACAGGTACATGAATTCGAGATCCTTGGTGGCGGCGAACGTTCCCGTCTCGAACTGGATCGCTGATCGCCAAGCGCCGACGAGAGGGGCGTGCTGGGTCGGCCGATCCGTAGCGCATCCGGTCGCCAGCAGCAGCGCCGTGAAAATCACCAAATGAAACCGTTCGCGGTTCAACGGGACCTCCATCATTGAGACGGCTCCGATCCCGTGGGGGACCGGAGCCGTTTGATTTCGATTTCAGTTCGCCCTGGACTGAGCTACTCGACCCACAGAATGAACGTATATTCCTTGCGGCCGCCGCCAAAGTCGCGCTCGTAGACGGTGCCACGACCGTGGTCGTTGAAACGCATCGCCTGGCCCCATGTGCTCGGAACAGAGATGTCCACGCGCTGATCGACCGGAACGATCATCGGCGCGAATGCGGCCGAATCGAAGTGGCTGTAAATCGTAACCAGTTCGTCGTAGTCGTGCTGGTTCGGCGTCGTGTTCTGGGTAGGATCGTTCGTGTAATCCATGCACGAGCCGCGGCCGCAGGCGTCGAGCAGGTCGGCGTTGTTGAAGTTCGTGTCCTGGTGGTCGAGCCCAAACGCGTGTCCGACTTCCTGGGACATGACGAACTGCCTCCACGCCGGAGTGTTGTACGTCGCGGTGTTGAAGTACGTGTCATTGATTTTCACATACGCCGAGGAGATGTGAGACCCACTCACCGAAATTCCGGCGATGCCGAGCCATCCGTTGTTTCCGTACGTTCCATTGCATACCTCGACGCGCCCGGCGGTCGCATTGCACCGCTTGTTGTTCGCCCTCCCGGCGACGACGGTGGTCCGGATGGGGTTGTTGGGATTGTTGCAGGCGCCCGAGGTCAACTGCCAGTCCGTGGCTGCCTTGGTCAAATAGCTCTTCCAACTGGTGGCGAGGTTATCGCCGATCGCCACCGTAATGGGGTTCGACGGCCGCGACCAATGGTAGCCGCCCCAGGAGTGGGTCGCCATGGCGGGCGAGGCATGGAGCGAGGCAAGGCAGAGTAGAGCGATCGCTGGAATGAGGGCGCGGGGGGAGTTCATGCGAACGTTACCTCCGAAAGAGATGCATTTCCTGCCGACGGTCCTTGCCGCCGCACCGAGGAACTGGAGTGGTCAATTCGCCGCACCGCACGTACACCCCGCGGGCTCGGTGCCATGACCCTTCCGGGCGGCAGGCAGACTCTTGGAGTACAGCGAATCACCCGAGAGCCCGTGCGCTCCACAACTGCCGCGTATCAGGATTGATAACAGTAAATTGTGGGAATCGTCAAAGGATAAGGAGCCAAGCCCTTACCGCACGAAAACCAATTTCCGGGTTCCGACCACGGGCGGATACTCCCACGCGGAGTACCTGAGAAGGTAGATCCCCGCCGCAAGATCGGTGAGATCCAATTCCACTTCAGCCATTCCGAGTGCGGGCACGCCCGCGAACGCCTTCGCGCGAAGTAGCCGGCCCCCGATGTCGTACACCCTGATGACTGCGCTCGAACCCGTTCCGGGCCCTCTAACCTTGAGCCGGAATCGGCCTTGGCTAGGATTTGGTGAGAGGTTCACGATCCCATCACAGCCGCGGCAAAAGGACGGCCCGACGGCCCCACCCGCCGTGATCCGCTGCATCACAACATCGGCGCCGCCGGGACTCCCCCAATCGATCCAGGCGAGAATGGCACCCCCGCTTCCATCTCCGACGACCGTCGAGACCAGCGCCGATCCACCGCCGACCTGCTGATTGTCCGGAGAGGTCACGATGGGAAGGCCGGATGAGGGCCATCCTTCGGCGCGTGTTCCGCCCGAGGTAATGTGTTGAGCGTAGACATCGACCTGCGTTGCAGGCCGGTAGTCATCCCAGGCAACGATCGCGCCTCCGGAGCCGTCACCGACCAACGCCGGTCCCTGACCCTCGGCGATGGTCGTGCCCGTCGGCACGCCTGCCGGATCCCACCCCGGAGCCACCGTCCCTTCGGCGGTGATGCGTTGCACGAAGACGTTCGGCAGACCGCTCAGCGCGATTTCCCACGAAACCAAGAGGCCACCGGCTCCATCCATCGCGGCCTTGGGGATTCTCTCATCACCCGGGGCAACTCGGACGGGAATTCCATCGCCTCCCCAACCCGGTGGGAACCCACCAAGCGCAGTGACGCGCTGGCAGTAGATGTCCGCTTCCCCGCCGTCGCTGAAATCCGTTTCATCCCGGTAGTCGCGCCACGCCGTGTAAAACCCGCCCTGCCCATCGGGAACGATCGAGGGCGCGTCCTGTCGCCCGGGTGCTCCGCAGATCACGAGCCCGCTATCCGGCCAACCGGGCGCAACGCTCCCCGACGAGGTGATGCGAGTCGCGATGATGTCCGTGTTCGACCCGGCCGCCCAAAAGCGATCCCAGACGATAAACGCGCCTCCCTCCGAGTCCGGAAGGATCGCAGGCTGGAATTCGATTCCTGTCCCGCCGGCGATTTGTAGTCCGTTCGCGGGCCATCCGTTCGCGGGCACGCCGATATCGAGCATTCGCTGCGCGTAGATTCGCCCGTTGCTAAATCCCTTTCGAAAGTCTTCCCAAGCGATAAATGCGCCTCCGGCTCCGTCGTGGGCGATGACTGGATCGGTCTGCGTGCCCGATGCGGTGCAGACCGGCACCCCGTCGACCGGCCACGACGGGACGATCGTTCCGTCGCCCATGACATGAAGCGCATAGATGTCCGGAGAGGCGCCCCGCTCGTCGTACCACGTCGCGATCACGCCATCCGCTCCGTCGGGGGCGAGGCGCACCAAGAACTGCCGCCCCGGCGCTGTGCAAACCGGCCGTCCCGTTGTTCGATAGATTTGCCAATCGATTCGGCCGGTCCCATCGATGCGCTGCAGGTAGACGTTGTGTTCGTTCACGCCTGCCTGCGCGTCGACCCAAATCACGAACGCTCCGCCGTGGCCGTCGCTGAGTATGTCGCCTGTGATCTGATCGCCGGGCTGAGGCGCCACGGAAAGCCCACCGGGCGGCCACGCAAGCGCGGGAGGAGAAGGCGGAGTCGCAGCGGAGAGCGGAGCGCACAAGATCTCCGCGGTTGCTAGGAAGGCTATGAGAACTCGGATACCAAGGGAGCGTGTCAAACGAGTTTCCTCACCCCGGCAGCCCCACTCGATCCAGGAGTGTCTGGAACCGTGGGTCCGAGCGCAAGCTCGCGGGCCGCGGGTCCTTCCGCAAATAGACCAGCAAGGTGGAACGCTCGTCGGCCGCCTCGTTCAACAGTTCGAACGCCTTGTCCTTCTCGCCCAATCCGGCGTTAATGACCGCGGCGTGGTATGAGGAAATGTAGTGGGAGCGCGTCTTCCCGAGCAGTGCGTCCACGCGAACTCCCCCATGTCCGATGGCGAGGCGGGCTACTCCCCCATGCTACGCGCAGAAGCGGCGCAATTCCAGGAGCCTGAATGGGGCGTATCGCCGGGCGCTACTCGTAGTGTCCGAGAGGGGGGATGCTAGGGGCCTGGGCCTGCGCACCAGAGCGCCGAAGAAACGGATGCATACCCAGGAATCTGACGCTTACTTCCTGATCTTGTACGGATCCTGCGGCACGAAATTCGGACCGGTGATCGTGATTGTCAGCGCCCCGCCGACGGCTTCCCTCGCACTCGAGTCGAGGTTGCCGTCCGCTTCGAATGCCAGCGAGCCGGCGGAATCCGTTGCCCCCTCCGCGCTCACATCCACGTCCTCGAGAGAGGTCCCGTAGGCACCGCCATCCATGTCTGCTCCTGCCTTCATGATGTCCCTCCTTCACGAGCTTTTGGTGACCACGGTCTCGGGACTTTGGCAGGAATAGTGCCACGGTGCAGGGGCGGGCGTGGCGAACCACTAAACCCTTGGAAGGTGATGTTTTGCCGAGCTGCGCCGATGTTCATGCTGGCGAATCACGAAAGGGTTCAACTCGGCCGAGAACTACGCTTTTACAAACCCGGCTCCGGATCTACAACTCCGGACGCCGATGCGCTTGGGGGCGGATTCAGCGTGGGCCTAGCGGGTTGCCGCGCAGGGTATCATCGGCAGATGCGCTATTTGGTCGGGTCCATCGTCGGTGCCCTTGTCGTGCTCACGCTCGTGCTGTTCTGGCACCGCACCGAAGAGAAATATCCCCTTCTCCGTTTCGAGCGGAGCCGTGAGTCACAACGTCTCGCCAATCTTCGCGCCTACGCGGCGCGCGAGCGGCTGGGATCGCTACTACTCCCTGGAGATGTGCAGCTCGCTCTTCGGGAAAGCCTGCTACAAGACATTCTGGCCCGCTCGCTTCCCATTCGCCAGCAGTTCGACAACGGGCGCTATGAGGCGCGGCTTGATCACGCGCTCCTCGATCTTGGGGATGGCCTCGCTTCGATCACACTCGTGGGACGTGGGCGCATGCTGGGTCCGAACGCCTCACCAATCGAGGTTTATCTGCGTCTCCAAACCCACATCGACGTGGTGGAGTTCCGCCCCGAGCGAGGCACCCTACGGGCGGGGCTCGCCATCACGGCGGCGCACGTCATTCGCACGGGAGGAGGCCCCGGCCCATTCGCGGTACCCGCAGCGCGCTTCTTCAGCAGCCTCAAGGTCGAAGATTGGAATCGGCAGCGACCGAGCCTGGAAATTCCCATCCGCGTGGACCAACAGGTCACGCTTCCCATGATCGAAGGCGATCTCTCGCTCGATTCGTGCCGAATTCCGCTCGTCGTCGGCGTTTCAACCCTGACCGTCCTGCAGAAGAGACTCGTCATCAGCCTCACACTTGGGCGTGACTTCATGTCCGGGGAGCGGGGGTGGATTGAGGGCCTGTATGGTCCGGTGCAGATGGCGGAGGATCGGAAGAGCGCCGAGAAGAACCTCGACAGTCTTTACCACGGGGGCTTGCGCCGTCTCGGACGGGACGCGCTCCACCGAAGAGTTCTGGCGCTGGCCTCGCGCGATTCGCTCTGGCAGGGCCTGATCCGTTCCGATCGGGACGTGGCGGTAATCGTGCCGTTGCCGGTCCTCCAAACGCTGTGCAATCGGGTCGCGCGAAATTACGTTCAGGGGGCCCGCCTCGACTTCGATCCCAACATCCGGGTGCATCTCGACAAAGAGATCCGGTTCAAGCTCCTCGGAGGGTCCGCCGGCGCCGGCCGAATCCGGGGCGACTTGCGCGTCAATCGTCTGCAGGGGCGGCTACAGGTGGTGGGCGACCCGAAGGTCGCGCTTCTGCCACCGGATGTTCTGCAGCTCACAACTCCGATTCTCGTTCTTCATGGATCGGGGCGCGTGGGGCTGGACATGAAGTGGGATCCAAGCCTTCTCGTTTCGATCATCTGTGGCGGATTCGGCTTTCAAGAGACGCTAACCGGCGATGTACTTCCTTTCTCGCACGCCCTGCAAACGAGTATCAGGTTCAACGCGGAGCCCACGAGATTTGTGGGCCGGCCACTGGTACGCCAGGATCGAATCTCCGTACCGTGTGAATTCACGGCGGCGTCGCTGGGTAAAGTGCGGGCGGCGCTCCTGGAGCAGGACAAGCTCTTGAAGTGCGGCATGGTCATGAACGCGGACTCGGTATTGGCGGATCTTCGGACGCTGATACGCCGGAAGGTTCAGTTCGGATTGCCGCGAACGCTGTTCAAGCCGTTCTCCGCGCCCGTCAGCACTCGTCAACAGTATGACGCTGGAGAGTTTCGCATTACGGCGCGAATGGAAGAGCCAGAGGTGGTGGTTCGACCGCAGTACTTGCGCTTTGGA
This sequence comes from Candidatus Eiseniibacteriota bacterium, assembly GCA_031370645.1. Classification (GTDB taxonomy): domain Bacteria; phylum Eisenbacteria; class RBG-16-71-46; order SZUA-252; family SZUA-252; genus SZUA-252. The sequence goes on from JANMQV010000061.1 coordinate 21,672, forward strand.
TTCCGAGCGGCACTGATGGTGCAGCCATTGCCACACGAATGACCCATGCTTCTTGCCCCGCCGAAGTCTTGTACCTGCGCATGAGTCGGTCCACCTCGAGTTCAGGCCCGATTCACTTGTCGCTCCCACGAAAGCCATCTCCCGTCGCGGTGTTCAGAATGTTGCGACGGCGCACAGGCCAAGTCCGCCCGCGTGCAGTGATGGCGTGACGCGAAGAGAGATCCTGCCCTGACGTACCTTGTTGTTATGAACACGGGCGGAGTGCGGGGCCCGCAGAATGTCCCAAACGATGGAAGCACCACCGACAATCGCGCCGATCGCCACGATCGCGTTGGCCCCGCTGGTGGCTCCCCCCTCGGACACGGACGCGAGACCACCGACGGCGACCCCAGCTCCGGCCAGAAGCCGAACTCCGATGCCCAGGAAAGCGGCGCCTGGGCGGGCCGCATAGAAGTGGCCCAATGAGGGACCGATGATTACCGCTCCCACTAGAAGAACGGCTGCCCCATTTGGCGCGGTGGGAGTCCATACGAAGGGTGCGCTCACTCCCACGGGCACGACCGTACCGAGGAGCGACCACAGCAGCGCCCCCGTCTCGGACTTCATCCCGGTTGCTCCTTCCCCATCCTGCCCCGAGGAGACCAGGGTACTGTCGACTCGCATCGGAATGAGACTCGGGGCCTCCATCCCTTCCGTACGCATGGCCGCCATCGAACTGGAGGCGGGAGGAATACTCGGCCCCGATGCCGCCAAAGACCCGAAGCCATCGTCCCCATTGGCGAAGAGAACCGCCGCGGTGCTGGAGAATTGATTCGCCGAAACGAGTTCTGGCTCCACGAGGGCAACGGCAGCTGCGAGGGCTACGATCACGAGGGCATGAGACCAAGAGACACGCATGGGCGCTCCTTTTCTTGTGCGGTCTGGGCTAGTTCCTAGCGCGAAGCCGGGGCGCTCTCGTCGGGCGGATGAAGACGTGCGTCCAGTACGTACCCACCTTGCCGACGCCGTGACGCGTGTAGGAGCCGCGCTGGATGTTCGCCCTGTGTCCGGGGCTATCGAGCCACGCCGTGAGAACGGCCCTTCCGGTGCGCTGCCCCCAAGCGATGTTCTCGCCCGCCTCCGAGTAGGCGACGCCGCCCGCGGCGAGCCGGTCCCAGGTCGTGCGGCCATCTTGCGACGTGTGGCTGAAGTAGTTCCGATTGAACATATCGCGGCTGTGCGCCTGCGCGACGGCGGCGGCGCGACTGTCCCATACGAGCGCCGGGAGTCCTCGAGAGACTCGATGAGCGTTCATCAACTTGACGAACGAGACGACCTCGCGATCGATTGGCCCGCTGATACGTGTATGAGTGCGGGTACGCGATGCCACGGAGGTGGCCGGCGACGCGTTGCCCCTTCCGTAAGCGAGCGGCATGACGGTCAGAATCGTGAGCGAAGCGAGGCGAACGATGACACGGACAGACGAGTGGCGCATGGGATCCCCTTGAGGTCGCAGCTAACGTGGCACATCGCAATTCGTTCGCGCAAGCGGTTATCCACCGAGTCCGCCTCAGCTCGGAGGCGCGGCAGGGTGTGTAAAACACGCCTATCGTTGTAGGAATGTCAGCAATCGGCGGGATTGCCGGTCGAATCAGGCTCCTATAACCCGCCGGCGAAGGCGGGCAACCCCATGTCCGCACGGACCCTGTGAGCCTGGCCGGGCACCCCTCGTCACCCGGCATCATCCATGCAGCCCTACAAGGTGAAGGGGCATCAATGCGACCCCCGAAGCTTGGCCATCTCCAACTCTAGAAGGAGTGCAATCATGAGTGAGAATGATCCCAACATCATTGAGTCGGTGAAAGATGGAGTTGTCAACACGGTCGAGGGCACGGGAGACATTGCGAAGGCCGTCATCAATACCGCCGCCGGCACGGTTGAAACGGCCCTCAAGGGCGCCGGCAAGATGGGCGCGGGGGCGGTGGAAACCATCAGTCGTACGGCGAGCTCGGTCATCAAGAATACGGCCGAGGTTGGTGGTGATCTAGGCCACGCAGCGACGGGTCTTGTCGAGGGTGCCATCCGTTCCGCCAAGTCCGTCGGCTTGAGTGCGGAGGAGGCAGCGTCAGCCGCTGGCACTGGAGCGCTCGAGGCGGCAAGCAAAGTTGGTTCGAAGGCGGGAGAAACCGTCCGTAAGGCACTGACCGGCACGATCGCGGGTACGAAGGTCGTGCTCAAGGAGCCGTTCAAGAGCGCGTCATAGGGAGTCCATTTCGGGCTACTGCATCATGTAGACTGAGTCCATCTCGCCCGCGCGGATCACTGCTGGGAGTCGGTTCGCACGCGGCGGGATGGGACAGTTGGCACAGACACGATTGGGTACCGGCCGTGGAGACAATGTCACGCTGGCCGTTCTGCGGCAGACGGTTTGCGAATTCTTAGCTCACGATCTTGAGAGGTTCTCGTCGCACGACTTTCATACCCGAGATCGTGCCGGTCAGTGCATCGCGGTCGGTTTTCCCTGGTTTCGCCGCCGCACTCAAATTGCCGCCGACCTCTGTCGCGCTCTTGATGACCGGGCCCGCCGTATGGCCATCCCCTACAGACGTGATGATGCCGAGATGATTCTCACTCATGATGTCACTCCTTTGGGTTGGCATACCTCTGGCCTTCCTCGGGAGATGCGATATCTGGTCGGGTCTTGGATCGACGAGGGCAAGTGCATCCCTCCGCTCTTGCCAAGTCCGTAACGTAGGAGGATCCCATGACGAACCCGCTCCGCAAGTACTCTGAAACTCTCTTCCTCCTACTCCGCATCGTCGCCGGTTTCCTATTTGCCTGCCACGGGGCGCAGAAACTCTTCGGCATGCTCGGCGGCGAGCGCGCCACCGAGCCGCTGATGGTCTTCGCCGGCGTTGTCGAGTTCGGGGGAGGCCTGCTCCTCGTCGTCGGACTCCTCACGACGATCGCGGCATTCCTGGCAAGCGGCGAGATGGCCTTCGCCTACTTCATGGTGCACGCTCCCCAAAGCCCCTGGCCGATCGTAAGCCATGGAGAGCTTCCGGCGCTTTTCGCCTTTCTCTTCCTCTTCATCGCCGCTCACGGAGCCGGCCCTCTGAGCCTCGATGCCATCATGGCGAAGAGCGGAAAGGGTGCCGCGCGAGGCAAGGCATCACCGCACGCCGCAGCAAAAGGAGTGTGAAGAACCCCGGCAAGCAGGCGGAAGAGGCGTTGCTCAAGGCAGGCGCCTTGCAGGACGCCATCTTCAACAGCGCCAACTTCTCGAGCATTGCCACGGACGAGAAGGGCGTCATTCAAATCTTCAACGTCGGCGCCGAGCGTATGCTGGGCTACACGGCCGCCGACGTGGTGAATAAGATCACGCCGGCCGACATCTCCGAACCGCACGAGGTGATCGCGCGTGCCACGGCGTTGAGTCTCGAACTTGCCACCCCGATCACGCCGGGGTTCCAGGCGCTGGTCTTCAAGGCGGCGCGCGGGATCGAAGACATCTACGAGCTAACGTACATCCGCAAAGACGGCAGCCGCTTTCCGGCAGTCGTCTCCGTCACGGCGCTGCGCGACGATCAAGGCGCCATCATCGGCTATCTGTTGATCGGCACCGATAACACCGCGCGCAAGCAGGCGGAGGAGGCATTGCTCAAGGCCGGTGCCTTGCAGAACGCGATCTTCAACAGCGCCAACTTCTCGAGCATCGCCACCGACGAGAAGGGCGTCATTCAAATCTTCAATGTCGGCGCCGAGCGCATGCTGGGATACACGGCCGCCGAAGTGATGGACACGATTACGCCAGCCGACATCTCCGATCCGCAGGAGGTGATTGCGCGCGCGAAGTCCTTGAGCGCTGAGCTCGGCGCCACGATCGCGCCGGGCTTCGAAGCCCTGGTCTTCAAAGCCGCGCGCGGGATCGAGGACATCTACGAATTGACCTATGTCCGGAAGGATGGCAGCCGCTTTCCGGCCATCGTGTCGGTCACGGCGCTGCGCGACGCGCACGGGGATATCATCGGTTATCTGCTGATCGGCACCGACAATACCGCGCGGATGCAGGTGGAGACCGAGCGAATGCTGCTCGATCAGCGTCTCCGCGACCAACAGTTCTATACACGCTCTCTGATCGAATCCAACATCGATGCTTTGATCACGACTGATCCGCGCGGAATCATCACCGACGTGAACAAGCAGATGGAGGCTCTCACCGGATCCACGCGCGATGAGCTGATCGGCGCGCCCTTCAAGGACTGCTTCACCGACCCCGAGCGAGCCGAGGCGGGCATCAAGCTGGTAATGGGCGAGGGCAAGGTTACCGACTACGAACTCACCGCGCGAGCTAGGGGTGGCCAGGAAACCGTGGTGTCCTACAACGCGACCACGTTCCATGACCGCGACCGTAACCTGCGAGGGGTGTTCGCCGCAGCCCGGGATGTCACCGAACGCAGCCGCTTAGAGAAGCAGATGCTGGAGCAGGCGGCAAAGTTGTCGGACCTGCACCGCCGCAAGGACGAGTTCCTGGCGATGCTGAGTCATGAGCTTCGCAGTCCCCTCGCTCCCATCGCCAACGCCGTTCAACTGCTAGGCCTCCAGCGGGAGAACGAGAACTCGATTCAGCGGGAAGCCCGCGGCATCATCGAACGCCAAATGCGGCACCTTCAACATCTCGTTGATGAATTGCTCGAAGTCTCCCGCATCACGACGGGCAGGATTCAACTGCGCCAGGAACCGGCCACCCTGAGCGGCATCGTGGACATTGCGGTGGAAACCGTTCGCCCGCTGATCGACCAACGTCGGCACGAACTCACCGTGTCGCTGCCCCCTGAACCGATCTGGCTGTACGCCGACGCGACGCGGCTGGAACAGGTAGTTGTGAACCTGCTTACCAATGCCGCCAAGTACACCGAGCCAGGGGGTCACGTCTGGCTGACCGTTCAACAAGAGGGCGATGAGTGCGTGTTGCGGGTGCGGGATACGGGCGTCGGCATCTCCTCGGCACTACTGCCTTGCATCTTCGATCTGTTCACGCAGGCGGAACGATCCTTGGACCGCTCACAAGGCGGCCTGGGCATCGGGCTCGCGCTGGTGCAACGGCTCACGGAGCTTCACGGAGGCACCGTCGAGGCTCACAGTGCTTTGGGGCAAGGCAGCGAGTTCGTCGTGCGTCTGCCGGTGCTGTCGGCTCACACACCACAGGCGCCGTCGCCGGTCGCGGAAATTGATCCGTCGACCACACGCCCCCTGCGGGTTTTGGTGGTGGATGACAACGTGGATACAGTCTTGAGTTTTTCGATGCTGCTCAGGGTTTCGGGACATGAGGTTCGGTCTGCTCGCGACGGGCCGACGGCATTGCAAGCGGCCCTCGATTACCGACCGGACGTGGTGCTGTTGGACATCGGCTTGCCGGGCCTAAACGGTTATGAGGTAGCGAAACGAATTCGGCAGAATCCAGTTCTCAAAGATGTCGTGTTGGTCGCCTTGACGGGTTATGGCCAGGAGACAGATCTGCAGGCCTCACGACAAGCGGGATTCAATCACCACTTGGTAAAGCCGGCATACTTAGAGCAATTGCAGCAAATCTTGTCGCTCGTCTCGAACCATGTGCCATAGCCAGAACGGCGACGAATCAACTTGTTCACGAGGACGCGGCAGGAGGCTGACGCACTCCGCCGCTGCCCTGGTGCTCGCGACCCTTCTCGCCGGCTGCGCCCACGTCGGCCGGTTGAGCGGCGTGCCGCAGACCATCACGCCGGCCGATACGACCGGCGGACATCACCCGGAGCTGGCCACCCGCCATTCAGCGTCGCTCCATGCGGAGTTCGTGCCCGACACGGTAATGGGTTTCCAGCCGGGCACCGGCGACTCCTCGCGTCGGTTCCTGGGACGCTTGCGCAACGGCTACACGGCGGACACGCTCAACATCATCCTCATGGGTGACAACCGGCCGGGTTTCCGCATGACGCGGCTCAACTCGCAGATGGTCGTCATCCGGCAGGGCCTTTCGTTGAACCCGGTTCGTATCGGCAAGGCGCTGATCACGCTCCCCTATGCCCTCTTCAAGGGGCTGGTTCCCGACCTGGGTCTCCTTCGTGACATTCCCCCCATGATACGAGACATGCCGACCTGGGGTCGCGAGCACCAGGTGCTGAACGCGATCCTGGCCAAGGTGGACACGCTGAGGACCCAGCACAAGGTTGTCGCCGCGGCCATCAACACCGGAGACCTGGTCTATGACGGACAGAACCCAGCCCACTGGACGCGATTTCTGCGCATCCACAAGCCGCTCTACTCGCGCGTTCCCTACTTCCCGATCGCCGGCAACCACGAGAAGACCTGGACGGTGGAGGGACTCGCGAACTGGCGTGCCGCGACGGGGCTGCCCATCGCCGGAGACCGCATGTACTACTGCTTCGATTCGGCCGACGGATGGGTGCGCTTTGTCGCCCTCGACTCGAATCCCATCACCATGCCCGGGGTGCACTGGTCCAAGGAAGTGCAGGTAACGTACTCGAAGGAGGAAGTGGACTGGCTGACCGCGCGGCTCAAGGAACATAACGGCCCTTCCTTCGTCTTCATACACAGTCCGCCCTTCTCCGCGGGATACCACCGGATGGAGTGGGAGATGGATCCGATCATGGTCGATCGGCGCGACCAGATTGTGAAGGCGATGCACGACGGAGGGATCTCGATTCTAGCCAGCGGTCACGAGCACGACTACCAGCGCGCCCTGATGACCTGGCCCGACGGAAGCGTGCTCATCGCCATCGTCCAGGGGGGCGGGGGCGCTCCGCTCCACCCGCTTCCGGCGCCCGCGGAGGCAGCCCGGCTGTTCAGCATGACCAAGTCCGCCGGCGGCACGATCAAGCCGGAAAACGTCTATACCGCGATCATCAACAATTTCTCATACCTTCAATTGTGGTTCGGAGGCGGAGAGCTGCAGACGTATGCGGTCTACAAGGATGGATCGGTCAAGCTGGTGGACCAGTTGAGCATCGATCTCAAGCGCTACGGTACCCCGAAGATCGATCAGTACAAGGTGCCGATCGCGGCCACGGCAAACGTGTCCCCTTCCAGTATGGAAGCCAAGGCGGCGCATGGCGTCGCACCCGCCAAGACCGATACGACCGCGGCCAGTCGAAGGATCGAGACCCAGTCGCCGCCGGGCAAGAAGGTCAAGAAGCGACCCCGCTGAGCGCCGTAGCATCGGCCCCAAAACACGAAACGATGTCCCCTCTGATGAAATGAGGCCAATTACGAACCCTTCCGGATCGATTGTCGGCCGAGTCTGGCGTGAGTTTAGCGACGACCACGGTACCCTTCTGGCCGCGGCCATCGCCTATTACGTCCTCTTCTCGTTCATTCCACTGATGACGCTCGCGCTTGCCATCTTCGGATTCATCGTGCGCGACCCCCAATCCCAACAGATCGCCCTGGATCGGATCCTTCAAACCATCCCCTTGAGCCAAAACGTCATCTTCGACTCACTTCGAACGGTCTCGGCCCAGAGCGGGACTCTGGCGCTGATCGGGCTCGTCGGACTTCTGTGGTCGAGCAGCGGGATGTTCGGTGCGGTCCGTGCCGCCCTGAACATCGCCTGGGGCGTCGAGCCGCAACGCGGGTTCATCAGGCAGAAGCTGCTCGACCTTGCTGCAGCGCTCGGACTCGGGCTCCTCATGGTCGCTTCGATGGCGGGCACCATTCTGATCCACATTCTCCAGACGCAAGGCCCCCAATCGATGGGCGCTCCCTCGGGGCCGCTTTCGACCGTATGGATGGTCGCGGGGCTGGCGCTCCCCGCGGTGATTTCATTCGTGATGTTTCTGCTGGTCTACCGCAAAGTGCCCAACGTGCAACATCGGATGAGCGATGTCTGGCCGGGAGCCCTCTTGGCCACGGTTCTATTCGAACTCAGCAAGCATGGGTTTGCCTTCTATGTAGCGCACTTCAATAGCTATCAGGCTGTCTACGGGGTGCTCGGAGGTGTGATGCTGTTCATGCTCTGGGCCTATTTAGCCGCGATCATCCTCTTGCTCGGTGCTGAGTTCGCGTCCGAGTTCGAGAAGAGGCGTCCTAAGCTGTCTATCGACGGTCAGCCGTTGACCCCCTCGCCGCAGGCGCCGTTGGCGGCTCACCCGTGACGAGAGGCGCGACTGCTCACCGATCTACTTGGCCGGAATCGTCCTTTGCCCGAGAAAGTCGAGGAGCTCTCGATTGACCTCATCCGCATGGGTCCAGAGGATGCCGTGCGGTCCGCCCTCGACCACGAAGAGGCGAGCGCTCGCCAAGGCCTTGGAGAGCGGGATGGCCGTGGCGTTGATGGGGAGAATCCGGTCGGCGTCTCCGTGGATAATGAGAGAAGGGACGTCGATTCGTGGGAGCGCCTTCCGGAAGTCGGTCAACCAGGCCGAGACACAATCGAGCGTCCCTTTCGCAGAGGCGCCGACGCCGACGACCCAATTTGCCTCCATGACGGCTTCGCTGACGCGCTTCCCCTTGAGCACGTCGGCGTTATAGAAGTTCTCGAGGAAGGCCCTGAGGAAGGCGGGCCGGTCGTCGGCAATTCCCTTTTTGATCCCCTCGAAGACCGTCCCTTCCAAGCCAGATGGATTATCGGGAGTTTGCAGGAGAAACGGCGGCAGGGCGCCGATGAAGACCGCCCGTTTCACGCGCTCCGTGCCGTACTTGCCGATGTAACCGGCTACTTCGGCGCTCCCCATCGAAAAGCCGACCAGCACGAAATCGCGGAGATCGAGTTTCATGACGAGTTCATGGAGATCTTCGGCGAATGTTTCGTAGTCGTAGCCGACGGAAGGCTTGCTGGACTGCCCAAAGCCTCTTCGGTCGTACGCGATAACACGGTAGCCTGCCTTCAGGAGCGCCGCAGTCTGTTTCTCCCACGAAGCGCTGCTCAGGGGCCAGCCATGACTCAGAATGACAGTCTGTCCCGAGCCGTGATCTTCATAGTAGAGATCAATGCTTCCCGAGTTCTCCTGACCGACGCGAACGGACGACATGACGGCGCTCCTTGTTTTGGGTGTGCGGTACCTTGATGGGGCCGTGTCGACTAGAAGTCGGGCATCGTGACGCGGACCGACTTGGTATCGTGAACCTCCACCTTGCTTCTCGGAATCATGTCGGCGTAGTGGAGGAGGGAGAAAACGAAGGAGTTGGCCGGGTTCTGATCCAGAATCAGAATGTCCGTGTCGACCATGCGGAACCGGCCAAACTGCGACGTGCCTCCCTTGAGATAGACATAGTTCGGCGCGGAGGCTTCCGGCGCGGGGATGGACGGGCCCGCGAACCGGAGGCGAATCCCGTCGTCTTCGATCGTGACGTCGGACATCTTGCCGTCGATACGTGGCGGGGGGAAGAGACCGAACGGCTTCACCATGAGCCGGTTGTCCTCGAACATCAGGCTCTTATTGGGCGGCAGAGAGATCATGTTCTCTAGGTGGAACGGCTTCAATTTGATGAGCGCCCCCGCAGGGAAAACGCCAAGCACCTTCAGTTTGGCCACGTCCATAACGAGCGTGTTCGTCTTGGTATCCACAAGCAGGTTGGCCGATAGGCTGAATGGGATCCAGACCCCTACGTTCACGCTACCCTTCACATGCAGCATGTGTTCCGCGTCCGCTCGATCCAACGTCACTTTGAGATTGCGGAGCTTGGAGTGGGGGTAGTTGAAGACACTCTCATTGAACATCGCTTCGGTGACATCGGGCCGGATCCGTACGACGGACTGCTGCAGGCTCAGCCGAAAGGATTCGGGGTCATCGAAATCGACCGTGCTGCCTTGCAGCGGCACGGCCCGCATCGCCAGGTTGCCCGTATCGATGTAGACACGATCGGACCACTTGAACCGCACGTTCTGCATTCTGATGAGCATGCCGGACGTCCCGACAACCTGCGCGGTGTCTCCCCGCAAGAATGTCGTAAGCAGTTTGTCCGTTTGTGTCTCGGTTGCGCGAAGGGCGGCCTGCTGCTCGACGAGCAAAAAACTCTCGACCGCGATGACGAGAAGAAGAAGACCGGTCAGCCAGGGCATCACATGGCTCCGGTGCCTACGAAACCATTCCGAAGGCGGGGCTGTCACGTACCGACCCTCATCTCAGAGGGGACGATCGCGGTGAACGAGACGCACCGAGCGATGACACGGACAATCGGCGGATGCATGGTGGTTCCTTTCCGTGCCAATCACGCAGAAGCCAAGGCCCCGGCAGCTCTCGCCACCGGGGCCTCGCACTTCAACGCGAACCTCTCACTCCTGTCGCGCCCTACTCATCATCCTCATGATCACCATGGTGCTTGTCGTCACCATCGTGGCCTTTGTTGTCGCCATGGTGGCCCTCGTCGTCGCCGTCTCCTTCACCGCAATCTTTTTCGTGGATCTGAATGTTTCCGCCACGAAGGGCGCCCTCTTCCGTCGGGCCTCCCGAGATGGAAATGGAGAACCGGTCGTTTCGGCCAGGCTCGCCCTCATCCGTCACCGTGACGGTGAAACTGCCGGGCAGACGGTTGATGGTGCCGGAACCGGCGAACGTGGCGGTCTTGCCGACGATGAGGAGCGAGGTGAACGCGCGCATGTGCACCCTGGTGCCGCTGGCGTGGTTCACGTATTGCAGCTGGCCCTTCACCCGGCCATCCTTATTTTGCTGCACAACGAAGCCAAAGGTTGCGAGGCCCCCGGCAGCACGGATGGAGCCGCCGCCGGTCACTTTGGTCTTGCACCCAGTTCCTGTCGTTTGCCCGCCGCAATCACCGGCGGAGACCGTGTTGGTATCCATGGTCACGGCACCCGTCCGAGCCAATGCTCTTCCTGAAAGGCTCACGCCGGTTGTTAGAGTGATGCTCGCATAAGCAAGAATACTTCCCACGAACACCGTGCCGGTCCCGAGGGTCGCGGAGCTGCCGACCTGCCAGAAGACATTGCACGCGCTACCGCCATTGATCATGGCCACGGACGCGTTGGTCCCGGTGGTGAGCGTGCTGGCGATCTGGAACACGAAGACGGCATTGGGGTCGCCCCGGGCGTCGAGAACCAGTGCTCCCGTCAACTGGGCCGACGACGAAAAACAATAGACGCCGGGCGCCAGCGTCTTCCCACCCAGATCTTGGCCGGTCAATTCGGTATCGCAGGCCAGACCGGCCAGGGCGTTGTATGCCGTGGTCAGATCGCTTTGTGCTTGAGCCGCAACCGCATCCCCGGCGTGTATCGTTCCATTCACGACCCCCGGACCAAAGCCCGTGATCGCGGTCCCCGGGCTGACACCAAGATCGCCGGTGAGGACGGAGAGGCCGGTACTGGTCACCGTGGAGCCGCCCAGGACAGCGAAGCTAGACGTCGAACCCAGGGACGGAAGTGCAAGGCTTACTCCTCCGCCGGCCAAGTTCCGGGCCATAGACAGGCTGGCTAGAGAAAGTTTGTTCAATGGGCTGGTAGGCATCTGCTGATCTTTGGCGCACCCCCCCCAGAACAGGGCCAGACACGAGAGCAGGACCGCCGCCGGGTATCCCCGTACCCGGGCCGGATTCCATAAGCGCTGATACATCGTTGCCTCCTTGTGCGTTTCGAGTAGTCGCTGGGCGTTGCCATCCTCGTAGCAGACGCTATTGCCCTGGTTGTTTCGGCTACTTCTGGGCATGAATGGTGCCACCGCGCCGGGGCCTGGGTGCATGCTCGTAGCATCGCTGTGGGCAAGTCGTTGTCCATATCCAGCCTCGACGTGGCTGGCTCTCCAGACGGGACTCACCGGCGTCGATGGCTAACTTTTCTACAAACACAGACCGGATCTACAACGCCGACGCGGTCTTCCGATGGCAATTCATGGGTTCCGTCTCTACCGGAAATGGCAGAGTCGTCGTTTCGCGTGTTGATAGAATTATTGGAAAAGGAACAATCGGCGCTGGTGCAAGACCTCTGAACGCGAAACCTGATGCCTTTCGTAGTACGCTGTCTCAAGTCAGCGACGACATGCAGGTTTTCTCGCAGAAATCTGCGCCTAGAAGCCCCGATTCGCGACACTCCTGAGGATCGAGCGATGCACTGGTCGCGTATGCCTCGAGCCGGGGCGAACAGCAGGAATCAAGGAGAGACCTATGGATAGGTTCCATCGTACTTTCGCCGGCCGCACCGCCATTCTCCTCTTCGCCGTCTTGTTCTCCCTAGCCTCCGGAAGTAGCAGATCCAGTGCGGCGGGTTCTCCTAGGACAAGCCATTCGGTGGGACGCAATCCGACGGCCCCGTCCCTCGGCTTGCTTAGGACATACGCGGTGCTGGGCGCCTCGGCTGTGACCAATACCGGCGGGACCGCCATTAAGGGAGATCTCGGAGTCAGCAGCCCGGGCATCTCCCCGACCGGCTTTCCTCCCGGGACGGTCACAGGGAAGATACATTCGGGTGACGCCTCTTCAGCGCAGGTGCAGGGCAGGCTCACGTCTGCATATAATTTTCTTGCGGCCAAGACGTGCAACACTTCCTTGACCGGCCAAGACCTCGGAGGTCGCACGCTCACGCGAGGCGTCTATTGCTTCACTTCGTCGGCTCAGTTGACGGGAAGGCTTACGCTCACCGGAAACGCGAGTTCGGTATTCATCTTCAAAATCACGAGTGCGCTCAATACCGCGAGCAATTCGTCCGTCGTCATGAGCGGCGGCAGCCTGGCCCGCAACGTGTACTGGCAAGTGGGAAGTTCGGCGACCCTGGGGTCAGGCACGGCCTTTAAGGGAAACATCGTCGCGCTCACCAGCATCAGTTTGGGCACCGGCGCGAGCCTGTCCGGCAGAGCCCTGGCGCGAAACGGTGCAGTGACCCTGGAAGGCAACGCGATATCGATGCCGTAGCTCGAGAGGGAGCGCGTGAGTCTCTTCCCTGCTCGATGCGGAGGGTCGTGTTCCTACCTCTTGAACCGCGCCGCCTCGTCCGAGCCGCCGGTTGCGTTCCCCGCGCTGTAGGAGTGCGCCCCCGCACCCGCCAACTTGCCGCCTGAAACAATCAGATACTCGTCCCGAATGGGTCGGCCCTCGAACCAGCATTCCAGAATCTCGCGTACGCCGGCAGCATAGCGCGCCTGGGCGGAAAGGCTCGTTCCCGACACGTGGGGCGTCATGCCGTGGTGCGGCATGGTCCTCCAGGGGTGATCCTTGGGCGCCGGCTGAGGGAACCAGACATCCCCCGCGTAGCCTGCAAGCTGCCCGCTATTCAGGGCCCGCGCGATCGCTTCCCGGTCGCAGATCTTCCCCCGCGCGGTGTTAATCAGGTAGGCGCCGCGCTTCATCTTCGCGATGAGGGCGTCGTTGAACAGGTTTTCGGTCTGCGGGTGAAGGGGCGTGTTGATGGTGACCACGTCGCAGACGCGAACGAGCGACTCGGGATCGGGATGGAACGTGACGCCCAGTTCCCGCTCTACCTCGGCGGGGAGACGATGGCGATCCGTGTAGTGCATCTTCACATCGAACGCCTTGAGGCGCCGAAGCGCCGCCGTTCCGATACGGCCCGCACCGATCGTGCCCACCGCCATGCCCTCGAGGTCATAGGAGCGCGAAACGCAATCCGCGATGTTCCATCCGCCCTTCACGACCCATTGGTACGAGGGAATGTAGTTCCGAACCAGAGCCAGGATCATCATGACGATATGCTCCGATACGCTGATGCTGTTGCAGTAGGTGACCTCGGCGACGGTCATTCCTCGATCGATGGCGGCCTGGAGATCGACGTGATCAGAGCCGATCCCTGCCGTGATCGCCAGCTTGAGCTTCCCCGCCTTGGCGATGCGCTCCGCGGTCAAATACGCCGGCCAGAATGGCTGCGAAATCACGATCTCGGCGTCGGACAGCTCCCGCTCGAAAGCGGAGCCCGGGCCGTCCTTGTCGGCTGTGACGACCAGCTTGTGCCCCTGCGATTCGATAAACTTGCGGAGACCGAGCTCCCCGGTGACACTGCCGAGAAGCGCCCCCGGCCTGAAATCGATTCCCTTCGGGCTCGGAACCGACTGACCGTCCGGGTAACGCTCTATTCGCGGAATCTCACTCAGAGGATACGAAGTCGGATATCCCTCCTTCGGATCGTCGTACAGCACACAAAGTACTTTGGCCATAATGGGTCGCTCCTTTCTTCGACGCGCGTGATGTCGCGGTCTTCGAGAAGTTCAGGGCGCTCCAGCCGCCGCCGTGATGTAGGCCTCCACCTGCTGCGTCAGAACCGGCAGTGACACGGCTCCATTGCCGAGAACCGCGTCATGGAACGCCTTGATGTCGAAGCGTGGACCCAATTTCTTCTTCGCTTCGTCGCGGAGCTTCAGAATCTCAATCTGGCCGATCTTGTAGGCGAGCGCCTGCCCGGGCCACGTCAGGTACCGGTCGACCTCGTTCACGATGTTGTTCTCGGCGAGTAGGCTATTTTCGGTCATGTAGTCGATCGCCCGCTGCCGGCTCCAGCCATCGGCGTGCATGCCGGTGTCGACTACGAGACGGCACGAGCGCCAGGCGTCGAACGAGAGCATGCCGAGACGGTCTAGCGGGGTGGAGTAGAGTCCCATCTCGTCGGAGAGCCGCTCCGCGTACAACCCCCATCCCTCGACGAACGCGGTCACGCCAACGTGTTTCCGGAATTCCGGAACATCCGTGAGTTCCTGCGCAACGGCGATCTGGAGATGGTGCCCCGGGACAGATTCGTGGAAGGCGAGCGCCTCGGCCTCGTATCGCGGCCGCGTTTCGGGAAGATACGTGTTGATCATGTACGTGCCGGGGCGCCTGCCGTCCGCGGAGGGCTGCCGGTAGTAGGCGATCGTGGAATAGGGCGCCTCGTACATCCCCATCACTTTGACCTCGCAGGTTGCCTTCGGTTGAACCCGCCCGAACCAGCGCGGCACCGCCGCCTGCGCGCGCGCCAAGGTCTCCCGCGCTTTCAACTCCACTTCCGCCGAGGTCTTGAAGTGCATCTCGGGAGATTTACGGAGGATCCTCTGTATCTCGGAAATGTCCGAGGTGCCCAGGACGCTCCGGCCGAGCTCGGCGAGGTCATGCCGAAATTTGGCCACCTCGCTCAGGCCGATCTGGTGCAGTTCGTGAGGATCCAGGTCGAGGGACGTATGAACCCGGATCATGCTTCGGTAGCAGTCGATCCCGCCGGGCAACGACGCGAGGCCGGCCTTCTCGGGCGGTCGCGAGGCCGGAAGCACCTTCGTCGTCAGGAATGCGTGGTAGCGGGCGAGCGCGGGCCGAAGCGCCGTCGTAATCGCGGCGTGGAGATCCTTCGCGAGCCGTTCACGGTCTGCCGATGTCCAGCCGGGACGCGCCACCGAGGCCGGCTTCCACACGGCCAGGCTTTCCTCCGGAGTCTTCGCGAGCCGCTCGAGCTGCTCGATCGTCTTGCGGACCGCGTCCCGACTCGCGACCCGCCCCTTCCGGAGACCGGAGTCGAGATTCGCGATATGAGTGTCGAAGTAGAGCGCTGATGCCTGGATCCGCTTCACGAACTTGGCCGCATCCTTCGGCGTCTCGATGATCGTGTAATCCGACAGGCTCATCAGCATGACCTGCGGACCGCCGAGCGGGTCCACGACCCACTCCTCGAAGCCGCAGGATATCTGTGCGAGTTGGTTCTCGACCTCCGTGATCAGCGCGGTGCGCGTGAGACCATCCGCCCCCGCCAACGTCTCCGGAATCGCGCGCGCCCGTGCGAGAACACCTTGGAGCCGCTCGGTCTCCCTCGCGACGCCCGCGGGGGAGATGTCGGGGAGCCGATCGTCGTAACGCGGATCCCCTACACTCGTGGCCCAGGTAGGATTCGACTCGAGCGTGCCTTGCCAAAATTCCTCGCTCAGCACGGCGAGATCGGACGAGGGTGTCGAGGCACGAGCGGATCCCAGAAGCGAGGTGATCGCGAGTGCCACGGTCACAAGTCCGAGAACCTGCGTCGAAAAGCGATCAAGAATGCTCCCTCTCATAAGCGGTCTATCTCCTCGCGTTAGAGAGCCGCCGTGGTGGCGTCCGTTGGGTCGGCTCGTGTATCCTCTCACTATGGAACGGTCGGGAGTATACAGGAGCGGTCCCGTCGGGGCGCTGATGGACGAGTACGAGCGCGCGGTCGCGGAGCTCGCCGGGATCATAGAGCGCCTCTCGGACGAGGAATACGAACGGGTGCGCGATACGGATACGAAAGACGAATCGTGCCGATCGATTCAGACGATTCTGACGCACGTCATCGGCGCCGGATACGGCTACGCGGGGATGTATCGGGACACCTGGGGAGTGGAGCGGATTCCGCGCTGGAGCGAGAAGGTCGCGCGGTCGGAGGTGCGGCCCCAGCTCGAGGAGATGATCCGCTATACGATCGCGACCCTCGACGGCCGGTGGAACATGACGGAGGAAGAATTCGACGGGATGCGAATCCAGTCCCGGTGGGGCCAGGTCTACGACTTCGAGCAGCTCTTCGAGCACGCGATCGTGCATGTGCTCCGGCACCGGCGGCAAATCGATCGCTTCTTGGCGTCGCAGCGACCCTCTTCAATCCCAACGATCTAGAGGCTTGCCATGAGGTCCGGGTTGCGCAGGAGCCCGTGCCGTCAAGGATGACCCAGGTGCCCTCGCGTTTCCAGCTCCATCCACCGCGTGTACGCTTCGTGTAGCTCGGCCTCCACGGCCGCCAGTCGCTCACGTATCCGCGCGAGCTCCTCGCCCCGCGTGGTGTAGAAGTCCGGCGACGCCATCAAGGCGAAGAGGTCCTGCTTCTCGATCTCGAGCTTCTCGATCGTTCCAGGCAGCTCCTCCATCTCTCGCTTCTCTTTGAATCCGGCCCGCCGCGGCCGTACCGCGTTGCGTTCCTGTTTCGGCCGGGCCGCCTTCGCCTCGGACGGGGGCTCGGCCACTTGTTTCTGGCGAAGCCAGTCCGCGTAGCCGCCGACGTACTCTCGCCACTGGCCCGCACCCTCGAAGACCAGAGTCGAGGTGACGACATTGTCGAGAAAGTCGCGATCGTGGGAGACGATCAGCAGCGTGCCCTGAAACTCCAGCAACAGCGACTCGAGCAACTCGAGCGTTTCGAGATCGAGATCGTTGGTTGGCTCATCGAGGACGAGGAGGTTACAGGGCCGGGAAAGGATCTTCGCGAGTTGTAGCCGCTTTCGCTCCCCGCCCGAGAGTCTGGCGATCGAACCCTGAATTTGCTCTGGGCTGAAGAGGAAGTCGCGCAGATAACCGACGACGTGACGGTCGGTGCCGCCCACCGACACGGTGTCGGCTCCGTCGCCAATGTTTTGGATCACGGTCTTCGATTCATCGAGCGAGTCGTGGAGCTGCTCGAAGTGCGCGACCTCGAGCCGCGTGCCGGCGGTAACGGTGCCCTCCTGTGGCGCGAGTTCTCCAAGCAGGAGCCGGATCAGCGTGGTCTTGCCGCACCCGTTGGGACCGAGGATGCCGATGCGATCGCCGCGCAGGATGGTCCCCGTATAACCCCGAACGATCGGCGCGTCGCCGTACGCGTAGCCGAGATTCTGGCAGCGCAACACGGCTCGGCCCGATCGTTCCGCCTCCTGGATGGCGCCCTTCACGCGGGCGACCTCATCGCGACGCGCGGCGCGCTCAAGCCGCAGCGACTCGAGCGCCCGGACGCGCCCCTCGTTCCGCGTGCGCCGCGCCTTGATGCCGCGCCGCACCCAGGCCTCCTCCTGCGCCAGTTTCTTGTCGAAGAGCGCATCCTGGACGGCCTCGGCGCGCAATTCCGCTTCCCGCTGATCGAGATAGACTTCATAGGTCGTGCGATAGCTGCGGAACACGCCGCGGTCCAGGTCGAGGATGCGGGTGGCCAGGTTCCGGAGAAAGCCGCGATCATGCGTGACGAAGACAAGCGTGCCGCGCCGTCGTTGCAGCGATTCCTCGAGGTGATTGATCGCGTCGATATCGAGGTGGTTCGTCGGCTCGTCCAAGATCAGGACGTCCGGGTCCCGCACCAGGGCCGCAGCCAGCAGAACACGGCGCTTGGATCCCGCGGACAACGTCTCGAGGGAGGCATTCAGATCCAGCGCCAGATCGCGCGCGGCCTGATCAATTCGCGTTTCGATCTTCCAGGCGGCATCGCTGCGAGTCACGCCGCAGGCCTCGTGAAGGTAGTGCCCTACGGTGCCGGCGAGATCGAGAGGCACCTCCTGTGGAAGACTCGCCACCCGCAGACCGGGCTGGCGAATCACGTCGCCCGAATCGGGCGCGAGCGCGCCTTCGAGGATCTTGAGAAGTGTGGACTTGCCGGCGCCATTCCGGCCCAGGAGCCCGAGGCGTTCGCCATTTTCGATGTGAAGATTTACGGCGTCGAGGATGGCGGGCCCGGCAAAGGTGAGGCTCACATTGTTCAGGCTGATCAGCGACATGGGGCTGCTGGTCTCCGGGAACGTGATGGGTGACAATGAGCCGATTCTGTCGACTATGCCAGAATTGCGCTCCGCCTACCCCAACCGAACTCGAGGCTTTTCGTGGCGCATGGCTCCGTGGTCCACGTATTCAACGTGCAGCTCTCCCACGTGGATCGTAGCGTTTACGAGTCGCTCGAGTTGCGGGTGGCACGACATCCTTCCGAGAGTGAGGAATTTCTGTGCTCTCGCGTGCTCGCTTACTGCCTCGAATACCGCGAAGGGCTTGCCTTCTCGAAAGGGTTGTCCGAGCCCGATCAACCGGCGCTCGAAGTACGAGACCTGACGAGCACCTTGCTGGCGTGGATCGAGGTGGGGGCGCCTGACGCCGAGCGACTTCACCGGGCGAGCAAGGCGGCGCGACGCGTGGCGGTGTACACGCACCACGATGCCCGGCGCTACTGGGCCTCGCTCGCGGGCGCGCACATCCACAAGGCGGAATCTCTCGAACTTTACGGGTTCGACCACGAGGTAATGGCGGCGCTCGTCGCCAGTCTCGTGCGGCGAATGACGTTCGACCTGACGGTTACGGGGGGCATGCTCTACCTCACGCTCGGCCAGGAACTGCTCTCAGGTCCCGTGACCTCCCACCGATTGACCGCGTAGAGGCTGTGCTGTACGACGGTGCTCGCGATGGCGCGCCGCAGCCCCTAGGGGAACACTACTGGAGAATCATGAGCCGCCCGGTAGCGACTCCCTCGGCTGCCTGCACCCGGTACATGTAGATCCCGGAGGCGAGCCTTCTGCCGCGAGCGTCCCGGCCATCGAGTGGGATTTCGTGGCGGCCACCGGTTGCGTGAGGCTGATCCAATAGCGTGCGAACCAGGCGTCCGTTCAGATCGAAGAGCAGGACCTTGATCGCGCCGGGCTGCGATGTTTCGAAGACGACAGCCCCTGTCTGACGGAGCGGGTTCGGATAAACAGAACCGGCCAGCGAATTCCCCGCATGGACGAGGTTGAGGTCAAGGCTCGCCCTGAGGGTACCGCCCGTCAGCACTTCCGCCACGATCGTCACAGGAACGGTCTCCCTCCCTTGAGTTCCCTCGAGGAAACTTCGAAGATCGTCTCGACCAAAGCACGCGGTGATCTCTTGAATCCCGTTCCGATCGCGGTCCGTAGCCACGATTGTCTTTCCGCTCAGAGCCGCGATGGAGGCCGTTGAGCCCGGCACTCCCGAAACCATGCGAATCGTGGACAGATCCACTTGCAGGTTGTCGTAGTCCCCGTTCACCGGCTCGATTTGAATACAGAGTGGCTGCCCGCCGGGCGAGCCAGGCGTGCTGCGATGCCCATCCGCTACGAATGCTCGGGCCGGGAGCACATCACGAATGACCACCGAGGTCGCATCGCAGTCGGACAGGCTTTGTCCACCGCTGATGTCGGGCCCATCGACTACCAGCGTCACTCGATAGGTTCCGGGAGTCGTATAGGTGTGCGAGGGCATGACACCATCGCCGATCTTCGAATCACCAAAATCCCAGGTGAAGGGGAATCCCGACGAGGCCCCGCCGTTGAAATTCACGGGCACTCCTGCGACGCCCGAGTAGGGGCCGCCTGCCTTGGCCGATGCGCCGAGCTTCGCCGTGAACGTCGCGGCGTTGCCCGCGGGCAGCCCAGACATGTCGGCCGTTAGCGATACGATCGATTCATCGTCCGGATCTTTGACATCGAGGAAAATTTCGAAATACTCGGGAGGCGTGTTGGCCAGGTCAACCGTGTCGATCTCTCCCGACCCTCCTCCGCATCCCCCGCAGGACCCGATGCTGACGATCGGACCGCGAGTGGGGGCTTCGGCCGAGGGGTGCTGAACGCTTGGCGCGGGGTTTGGGGCGGCCGTTGGCCCGTTGATCACGCTAAGCGACTTCACCAGGGAGGCGATCTCACCATCCGAAGCAGTCGCTGTAAATGTGACGGTGTAGCTCCCGATGTCGGCCATCGTCGGAGACCAGCGGAACACACCTTTGGCTTGAATCACCTCCGGCACTTCGAACAGTTCGCTTGAGGAGACACTCTGCCCATTGGCTGTGCTGGCGGTGAAGACGACGAATCCTCGTCGATCTCCAGCCGCGGGATGCCAGATGAGCGTGCCGGTAGTATTCGTCGCGTCGGTCACGAACGTGGCGTCATTCCCCTCGGGCAGGCCCGACAAGTCTGCCGTCAGCGATGTAATAGCACCATTCAGGTTCGTGGCCGCGACCGTGGCAACGGCCAGACAAGGTTCCTCCGCGATCACCTCGGATGATATCGAGAGGTCCGTCGCCGCATTCGTTGTCGGGGCATTGCGAAACGGGATTCCGGCTCTTGCGTCGGTGGCGATGCCGACGAGACCGAGAGCGATGACTGCGAACCATGCATGGAATGAGATACGCCACAGCAAATTGCTGTCCGGCTTCATCTTAGACCCCCGAGCAATGGTGCGGCCGACAGCTACCAGACCCTCTCCCCAAGCCCCGTTGGTCCGGGGATTCTGGGATCTGGGAACCGAGCGCAGAACCCAATCATTCGGCCGCCTCTCGCAAGTGGTCAAGCCCATATCTTGCTGAAATCAGAACCGTCCTGGAAGCACTTGGGCCAGTGTGGGAGATGTCGTTGCCGAATACGCGAGAACCCCGTCAGGTCCCGCGCTTATAAGAGGCGGCAGTGCTTCGGATGCCCTCTGCATAGGGGGTGCCCGCGAAGCCAAATTCCCTGGCAAACTTGCTGGAGTCGAAGAGGTAGGGAGAGTCGCTCTGATAGAGCATTTCGTAGGATTCCGCGACCAACGGATCGAATAGCCCGGCAAGGCGCAACATGGGCCTGCTGAGAACGCGATGTCTCGGCTCCACGCCGAATTCCTTCGCGGCCAGCGTGACAAACACTTTCCCCGTCGGCGGATTGGTTGTCGTGGGGGTATGCCAGGTCTGATTCCAGGCCGAGGCCCGCTCGGTGAGTTGGACCAGGCTTCGCGCGGCGTCCGGCGTGTAAGTAAAGGAGTGAGGGACAGAATCATTCACGAGCCATGAGGCTTTCTTCTCTCGGGAGAAAGGCTCGAAGACCAGAAGATTGGCCACGCTACTGCGAGCGGCGGGGCCGTAGAAATCAGCGGCGCGCACGATCATGCCGGTGAGAGAGCCTGACTTCCACTCGTGGATCAGCGTGGTGGCGATCCTCGCGCGTATTTCACCTTTCCTGCTACACGGGTTGAACGGCGTCTCCTCGGTCATGGCACCACTGACCTTGCCGTACATGTATACGTTGTCGAAGAAAACGAGCCTGGCTCCGGCGCGCTTGCAGGCTTCGACAGTGTTGCTCATGACACGCGGCCACATTTCCTGCCAGACCTTTTGATCGTATTTGAGACCAACGACCAGGTAGACAATGCTGGACCCGGCGACGGCGCGGATGGCTTGGTCTCCATCCGTGAGATCGGCGGCGAGTGACTCGGTCGCGCCGGGAGCGGTCCGCGGGCTTCTGCCTACGAGACGGAACGGCTGATTCTTTGCGGCGAGCTGCTTGACGAGTTCGTTCCCAATCGCGCCGCCCGCCCCGAGGATCGTGATCATTCAGATTCTGCCTTTCCCGTGAGCCCTGTTCGAAACGGCCAGAGTCGTCAGCCCCGCCGCGCTGCCTCGATGGTGGCGACGTCGATCTTCCCCATCGGCATCATCGCCTCGAAGGCACGCTTCGCCTCACCTCCACCGGCCGCGAGCGCCTCGGCTAGCGCGCGGGGGGTGATCTGCCAGGAGAGGCCCCAGCGATCCTTGCACCAACCGCACTGACTCTCCTTGCCGCCGTTGCCGACGATCGCGTTCCAGTAGCGGTCCGTCTCTTCCTGATTGTCCGTCGCGATCTGGAAAGAGAAAGCCTCGCTGTGCCTGAACTCCCGTCCTCCATTAAGACCGAGGCAGGGAATGCCCAAAACGGTGAACTCCACCGTCAGCACATCGCCCTCCTTGCCGCCCGGGTAGTCACTGGGCGCCTTGTGAACAGCGGTCACTTCACTATTCGGAAAGGTGGCGGCGTAGAAGCGCGCCGCCTCATGCGCGTCCTTGTCGAACCAGAGGCAGATCGTGTTCTTCGGCTTCATGTTCATGTGCTCCTTGTGTTGGGACTGGCCTGGGTGTGCCTCCTCCATGCTCCGTCCGCGTCGGCGTCCTTGCGGGTGGCGCCACTGCCCGGTAGCGTCGCGCGATGCTCACGATCATTCTACGCCGGCTCCGCTCCCAGTGCCGTGGGCAACCACTTTCCCAAACTCGTCCAACAGAATGTGGACGTGCCCCACGCGTTCGAAGCCGAGCCGTTCGAGAACCGCACGCGACATTGCACCTGCCTGAGTGAAGAGGGCGGGCGTGCCGCGCGCGACCGCTTCATCCCAGCGGGCGCGGAGGAGGGCCCGGTAGGCGCCGCGTCCACGGGCCGCGGGGTGTGTCGCGCCTCCATAGAGAAGAAGTCCATGGGGCGTCGGGGCACACTTTCCCGCGGAAACGATCACTCCCTCGTGCCACGCCGCGTGCATGATGGTCGGCGAGTCGCGCCAGCGTTCCGCAAGACCGTCGCGATGCTCCGCGGCCTCGACCTCCGTCGTCGGGAACGCCGCAAGTTGGACTTCGTTCGCCGCCACGTACTCCTCGAACGTCTCGACCCGGCGCGCCATGAAATCTGACGTCGGCACGGGCGGCTCCTTCCTCAGTACGACGGCAACGGCGAACGGTTCCGTGTCGCGCCCGAGCCCGCGCTGAAGCAACATCTCGACCAAGTCTCGCGGCTCCGCCGCGCTCCCGATCTCCCACTGCGTGCTGCCGCGTCCCCGAGCGCGAAGCAGCGATCGGACCTCGCCGATGACTTCGTCAACGTCGGCGGCGGGAAATCGCTGGCGCTGAACCGTGTTCCACCCCAAGCCCTGCCCCATGCAGAGGGTATAGCGAGGGGTCTCGATCCGCTCCTCGTTCGGACCGAGCGGCCCGAAGGAGTTCGGATATTCCGCGATGTCGCGCATCAGGTCCGAGGACATCGCAGATTGGGGGAGTGGGTCAGGCATGTTGGCAGTCTACACGAGCCGCCGCACGGAACAGCCCCAACTCATAGCGAGACCCCGTGGCGTCCGAAAACTCGATCCCTCCACTTACGCGACCCCCCGGTGGTAGTACGTAGTACCTTGAGGAGCCCTCTGAGCCGCTCTGCCATACCGGAAAGAATGTCCGCAAGAACTCTCTGTTCGCTCGACCCCCCATTGCTAATTGACTACTACATGACCGCAGATGCAATCTGATCGAACCATCCAGCACACCTCGACTCTTGCCTACGATTGGGGGGCCATCATGGCGAGCGGTCTTCTCCGAGTGTCAGGGACCATTTCCACTTCCACCATCGACGAGCGTGTCGCGTAGCTGAGAATCGGATGAGGATTTCGATCGGTAGTTCCTATTCCATCACCGACATCGCTCCGACCGACAAGACAGCCTACCTGCAGCATCTCGCAGAGAAGCAGATTTCCGATCTGACCCAGAACATTCCGCACCCATACACCGAGGCGGACGCGGAGTGGTGGCTCAATCACGTTGCCGAGGAGACTCGTCGCGTGGGGCGCAGCGTGAATTGGGCCATTCGGAATGACGGTGGGTATCTCATTGGGGGGATCGGGTTCCACGATCTGGAACTCGGAAAGACTCACATGGGCGAGATAGGGTATTGGTTGGCGAAGCCCAATTGGCGAAAAGGGATCGTGACCGAAGCAGTGAAGCGGGTCTCTGAACTTGGCTTTACTGAGCTTGGCCTCGTCCGCATCAGCGCCTACGTCTTTCATTTCAACGCTGGCTCGATACGTGTTCTGGAGAAGGCTGGATTTACGTTTGAGGGGATTCTCCGCAAGTACTGCCGAAAGGGTGAGGCGATCTTCGACGCCCTTCTCTACTCGAAGCTGAAGGACGACTGAAAGCGGCTCGAACCCGAAGGGTGACGCGGCCACTGTTTCATGAAACAAAGTCCCGGAGGTGTCAGTCATGCGCGGACCGATTCTAGGATTCATTGTCATTCTCTCCGTCCTCATGCTTCCGGCGCGTGCCGAGAGTTCAGCCCAGTTCTGGCCACTTCCTATTTTGCAGCCCGGCGATTCTGTGAGTTTCGCCTACTCGATATCGCCGGACGGCAAGCTCGTCGTCGGAGAAAGTTTCTCCGCCAAGATATCCGTCCACGGGGAAGCGGCCGTGTGGTCGTACGAGAATGGCAACTGGGTCGTGAAGGGCTTGGGGCTTCCGACCACCCCACCAGGAGCCGTCAACAGTCCCGCTGCGCGAATCTCCGCGGACGGCAAGCTCATCGTGGGCCGATCCTCGTTCGGAGCACCGACCAATCCTCCGAACAACACGTACGGTTGGTGTTGGGGGAGCGCGGGCGGATTCAAGATCCTCCCCATGCCGCCGAACTCCATCGTGGCTCAAGCCGTTTTCACGACGGAGGGTGGTACCACGATTGCGGGCTTCGCGAGCCCGGATGTCTACTACCGCCTCAACTCGCGCCCGGTCGTCTGGCGAGGCAGCTACAACTCGGGCTGGGCGGCCGCGTCACTCGACGATGGCGAGGGGTGGGCGCTCGGGGCCGACATGACCGGAAACAGGATCGTCGGCTGGTCTCGGCCTCCGGACACCGACCCCTCCATCCCGGGGGGCCAAGCGAGATCGGCTGCTCTGTGGTCGTGGGGTGGCGGGAGTTGGACGAAGACATGGTTGGGATCTTTGCCCGCCGACAGCGGTCGCGGCACCGTAGCCATGATCGCGCCCCGAGGCCATTTTGCCACTGGCTACAGTGGAACCATGGAAGCAAACCGGCCGGTCATGTGGACTCTCTTGCCCAACGGCAAGCCGACGAGAGTTACAGATCTCGGCATGCTGCCGAAGTCCACGTTGGGACTCGCCAACGCTGCCACGGCGAACGGAAGGCGAGTGGTCGGACACTGCAGCCGCATCGAGAACGGCGACTTTCTCTACGAGGCGTTCGTCTGGGAGAGAGGTACCGGAATCCGGAGCTTGCGAGAGATATTGATCGCCGGGGGAGCGCTCGGCGTGGAGGGATGGAAGAACCTCGCGGCGACCGGAATCTCAGACGACGGCAATACGATATGCGGATACGGGACCGATCCCAGTAGCCCGGACGGTCACGACATGGCGTGGGTCGCGAGGCTTAGGTAGCCTCGGCGTGTCATCCTGCGGGTTTACCGATGCTGGATGGTGGGCGTTCAACCAGGGGGACCAAGCGTGAAAAAAAGGAACGTGTTTTTGATGTTGGCTCTTACGTCGGCAGCGATCATCGCCATTCTCTTTCCCGGGATAACGGTCATTGTCGATGTATGCACTGTTGAAGGGATCGGCGACCTCCCCGGCGGCTATGTCGAAGACCCCGCTCAGGTCACGTTCAGCTCGATCTCCGATATCTCCGGCGATGGTGTTCGGGCCGTCGGCTACGGTACTCAAGCAACCCTGACCGGAGTCGAGGAAGCGAAGGCCGGAATCGGCTGGACAAAGAAATCGGGTAAAGATCCGTTCTTGCCTGGGGGCTCACCGGGGCTCGTCGCCCTGCCTTACTGCGACACGTCGGGGCCCACGGTCGACGCCTTCGCATCGGGAATCTCTTTTGTCGGGAAGACCGTCGTCGGCTACGCGACCTGCAGCGGGATTCAAACCCCAATGATCTGGGAGAATGGGGTACCCACCCCGTTGGGCCTTCCGCCCTATGCCAGTAAGACGGGGCAGGCGTCGAAGGCCTCTCTCGTTTCGGAGGTCATCGTCGGCTGGGTGAGTCCCATGAAGAACTTCGCGGACGAACGCACGCCTCGGTTTCCTATGGCGTGGCGCACCGCCACGCGGCAGCCGGTTGGCCTTGTGCATGAAATGCCGGGATCTTCGGCCAACGGCGGCGAGGCATTCGATGTCTCCAAGAGTGGAAAGAGCATCGTTGGTACGATCTTCGATACTAGTCAGGGTCGGTTCACGTCACCGTACCCCGTCTGCTGGCGACCGCTGCCCGGAAACGACCTCGAGTTGAACATTCTTCAAGGACCCACGGCGACGGATGAGCGGGGAACCGCTACGGCAATTTCAGCGGACGGCATGATCGCTGTGGGCTGCATCGGAACGTACCCCAACACGAGGGCGTGTCGGTGGGTTCGATCGTCCGAGTTCGTCAAGTTCGGCAACGCAGAGATCTTCGAATTGCTCCCGGGCGATGAAGCGAGCACAGCGACGGCGCTTCGGGGTGATGGGTTCTTTGTCGTCGGCGTAAGTCGAAGGGGCGATAATCTGCGTCCGTTCATCTGGGACCAGAATCAGAAGACGCGGGATCTGACGGCGATTCTGGCGGTCTCTACGAAAACCCCTCTCACCGATTGGCGGTTGGAGCAACCTACGGCGATGTCCGAAGACGGCAAGGTGATCGCCGGCGCGGGGATTCACAATGGAAGTCCCGAAGGCTGGGTGTATTACTGCGAGAAGGAGAAGATTCGTGTCACCCTAAAGAATTACTTCTTCCCTCCGACCCCCAATCCCTGGTGGAAAGTCGGGCCCCCCGCGGACGAGAGGCTGAGATCCTGATGAAAACGTGGTCCCGGCGGCGCGCCCGTAGTGTCCGAAAACTCAATTGCGCTGCAACACCATCGT
>JANMQV010000064.1:0-2765 GCA_031370645.1 Candidatus Eiseniibacteriota bacterium
GTCCTCGTGGAACTCCTGATTCAGGGGGACGTTCCTCCGGGACTTCTTCGCGCGCGCGGCATCGAGGTGAACACCGCCGCGGGTGGGTGGCTCACCGCGCGCTGCCCCTTGGGGCTCCTGAGCGGGCTCCTCGCGATGCCGGGGATCGATCTCGTTCAGGTCGCGGAGCGGTGCGAGCCGCTCCTCGACCGGAGCGCCATCGATGTCGGCCTTACCGGAGTTCGAACCGTCGGTCCGACGGACATCACGGGGCAGACCGGCCAAGGCGTCATCGTCGGCCTCGTCGACTCGGGGGTCGATCTGAACCATGCCGATCTCAGGAATCCCGACGGCACGACGCGAATCGTGTCGCTCTGGGATCAGACGGCGACCACCGGCACGGTGCCTTCCGGCTTCTCCTATGGCGCCGAATACGATTCCGTCGCGATCAACGACGGCCTTTCGCCCGAAGTCGATACGGACGGGCATGGCACTCACGTGATCACGACCGCCGCCGGAAACGGCCGCGCGACCGGCAACGGCGAGCCGAACCACGTCTACATCGGGGTGGCTCCAAAGGCGGATGTCGTCGCGGTCAAGACGACCTACGCGACCACCAACATCGTGGACGGCGTGAACTACATCTTCTTGAAGGCGGCGTCGCTCGGGAAGAAGGCGGTCGTGAACCTGAGCCTCGGCACTCAAGATGGTCCGCACGACGGCACGTACGGATTCGATCTACTGCTCAACGCGTTGACCGGGCCCGGAAAGATCGTCGTCGCCTCCGCGGGAAACAAGCAGAACGACGACAGTCACGGCGAACTCGATCTCGCGGGGACCACGCCGGCGAGCATGACGCTGAGCGTCCCTACCTATTCCAAGAATTCCGGCACCGACAACGACTACCTGATCTTCTCCGGCTGGTATCCGGGCTTGGATCAGATCGCCGTCACGCTCACCACGCCGGGTGGAGATACGGTCGGTCCCGTCACCCAGGGAGCGACCGGGTCGCTCAACAGTGCGGACGGCTTTATCAACATTCGGAACGGGACGACGAATCCAACCAACGGCGACAACGAGATCTACATCGAGATCTACGATCAATTCCCGGCGAAGGTGCCCCAATCGGGGACGTGGACCTTCACGTTCACGCCGATCTCGCTCAGTTTGACGGGAATCGTGGACATGTACCTCTTCGGGAACCAACTCGGCAGCGCGGGCGCCCTGGCGCATTGGGTTCAGGGCCTCGCCCCCTTCGGCGTCATCGGAAGCCCCGGGAGCGCCGACTCGGTGATCACGGTCGCGGCGCATTCGACGAAAGACTGCTGGGCATCGATCGACGGCAGTACGCGCTGCTTGGTCCCGACGCCGGTGATTGGCGAGATTGCGAACTTCTCGAGCCACGGCCCGCTGCGAAACGGCAAACTGAAGCCCGATCTCTCCGCGCCCGGGAACGGCGTCGTGGCGGGCAAGTCGGCGTCCGCGACGTTCGACATCAGGCAGGTGGTGCCGGACGGCGTGCACGTGCTTCTCGCGGGAACGAGCATGTCCGCGCCGCATGTGACGGGCGCCATCGCGCTTCTCATGGCACAGCCGGACTGGGCGACTGCCTCACCGAGCGCGCTCCGCGCGCGCCTCCAGTCGACCGCGACCGCCGACGCATTCACGGGCGTTGTTCCAAACGCGACGTGGGGCAAGGGGAAGCTGAACGTGGCCGCGGCGCTGGCGCCGCTCGTGACGATGCAGTTCTCGCACCCGGCTCGTGGATCGTACATCCCTCCCGGCAAACCCGATTCGGTCACGGTCGTGCTCGCGGGGATGACGGCTGATTCCATCACGATCGATCTCTCGCTGAACGGAGGCGCGTCCTACACGGTGCCGCTCGGGACGATCTACGGCGTGACGCCGGGGCCGCCCCGCACGCTCTCGTTCTACGTGGAGCCGGCTTGGGGAACGCTCCAGGCGAAGGTGCGCGGAACCGCTCGGAATGCGACGACGACCGCCACGGGCACCTCCGATTCCCTCTTCGCCATTCAAGCTCCGGTTGGTGTCGAAGTCGTCGGTGTCGGCTCGGCATCGCGACTCTCCCTCGATCAGAATCGGCCCAATCCCTTCAATCCGATCACGTCGATCGGATTCGAACTCCCGAAGGCGGGGCGCGCCACGATGAGGGTCTTCTCGGTCCAAGGTGTCCTGGTCCGGACCTTGATCGATGCGGTACTTCCGGCGGGCCGCTACCGGGCAACGTGGGATGGCCGCGACGGTCAGGGCCGGTCGGTCGGTTCGGGGCTATACCTGACCGAGCTTTGGGCGGCGGGGCAGCGGCTCACCCGGAAGGTCAGCCTCCTCAAGTAGCCGGGGCTATTAGCCGGCTCTGCGCGAAACCTTTCTCGGCACACTTCCGTAGAGGGGATGTCTCCCCCCTAACCTGACACGGAGGATCATCATGCCGCGTCCACCCCTAGGGTCCCCCCGGACCCCTGCCGTACCCCTCTTCACGCTGGTCTCCCTCGCCGCGCTCCTTGCTCCACCCGCCACGTCTTTCGCCACGGAACTCACACCCGGCCGCCACACGCTTTCCGGAAAGTCGGTCCAAGTCTGCAACGTCATCGGTGACGCGAAGATCGTTCCCGGCGACGGCGCCGCCGTCGTCGTGGAAGTGGCGACGCATGGCGCGGACGGCGGCAAGTTGCGGGTCGTGATCGACGAGTGCCGCGGGGAGAAACGGCTTCGCGTCATCTATCCTTCCCTTCGCGTTGTCGACCCCGCGATGGGCCGCTTCGAAA
>JANMQV010000072.1:0-11111 GCA_031370645.1 Candidatus Eiseniibacteriota bacterium
TCCGGCGACGTCGCCCAGGTGATCGACCGAGCGCTCGACGCCTTGATCACCGCGCTCGAAAAACGAACGATCGGTGTCGGGGCGAAGCGGATCGCGGCATCACGCTCCGGGCGTCACATACCCGCACGGGTTCGGCGGGCCGTGTGGGAGCGCGACGGGGGCCAGTGCACCTTCGCGAGCGCGACCGGTGTGAGGTGCGATAGTCGGCGGTTTCTCGAATTCGACCATGTCGACCCCGTGGCACGAGGAGGAGCCTCGAGCGTGGATCGAGTACGCCTACGGTGTCGGGCGCACAATCAGCTCGAAGCGGAGCGCGCATTCGGGGCCGCGTTCATGCGGAAGAAGCGGGCGGCGCGACTCGAAGCGGACCAGGCGCGCGAGGGGGCCGCCGGGGTGGGACGCGACGACCGACAGGACCTTCTCGCCGGGCTACGCCGCCTCGGATTCCGGGCGGACGAAGCCCATCGCGCGGCGGAGCATACGAGGTTCATTCGAGGCGCCTCACTGGAGGAGCGCTTCCGCGCGGCACTCCAGTTTCTCGGCAGGGGCAGAATTCATGGGGACGGCGTGCGGGGGTGACTTTTCGCTTCTAGTTCCGCCGGTCTTCGCGTTAAGTCGGGGCCTGGCTCTTTTGGCGTCGGGGCGCCCCAATTCGTGACTCGGGAGGATGATCTAGCCTTACATGACCACTCTGAATCGATCGATCCCGTTGCTGGTCGTCTGCGCGGCAATGCTCCTGGCCGCGACGAGCCCCCAATCCCCCGCTCCAGGCGGCACACGAAGCGCCGCGTACGGGGGCCAGCACGCACCCCATGCGCGACCACCTCTCGTTGCCGGTCGGTTGGTCGGCGAAGCACGACTGGCCCGTCCTTGTTGCGGCGGTTGCTTCTGCGCTCGGACGGTAATGATACCCATGATCAAACAGAAGATCCCGCCGGCGGCCCCAGCGAAATTCGGTCTCTTGTCCACCCACGAGATGGTGGCCGCGACGAATGCCAGGCCGGCCGCCACAAACCAAAGAACTGCGACGACTCGCTTCGACGGTGCCACGATACGCCTCCTTCAGCCTGGCTCGCTAGGTCTCCCGCAGCTCAGCGCGATGAAGTGCCTGTAGTCTTCTGGCCACTCTTAGTCCTCTCCAACCCGCGAAGGCTATTCCGCCTTCCGGGCGATGATTTCAGCACTTCCTCGTATTCCGAAACGGCCTCCGCGGGCTTTCCCAACTCCACCAGGAGATCCGCGAGTTGCTCCCTGGCCGGCAGTAATGCACCGGGAGTCACTGGGCTCTTGTCGATCGAGTCCTCGAGATCCGCCGCCGAGCGCATGAGTCGAACCGCCTTGTCGTCCTTCTTCTCGGCGTGGGCGATCCATCCACCTACTTCGCGCCGCTCCACCTCGACCTGAGCCCCCCAGTTGTAGCCATCCTTCACGCCGGCCAACGACTGATGAATCGCATCGAGCCGCGCGAGCGCCTGTTGGGCCACGTGCAGACCTCCCGATCGAGCCGCACCGATTCCCCGCGCGGTTTGCGTGAGCGCCTCAGCCCACGGAAATTTGTCCCACGAGAACCAAGCAGGAGCCACCGCGAGTCCTGCCGCATCCTCCCAGGCGCGTCGCTCGAGCGCGTACCGTGCCGGAACCGCCGCGAACGCGTACGCCGCTGAAGGTGTCTCCTGATTCACGTTGGGCACCGCGTGAATCGCATCGACGATTCCCTTGGCATCGGAGTCACGGCCGAGTTGGAGGTAGGCATATTCCAGGTAGTCGAACGCGTGCAGCTCTTCGAAGTAAGTCGAACCGGGTCGCGTCGCCGCCATCAGCTCCCTGGCCGCCTTCGCGGCGGCGAGGTTCGACTGAATCGATTCCTCCCAGAGTCCGAGCCGCGTGAAGATGTGGGACGGCATGTGCTGGGCGTGGGCCGCGGAGGGCGCGATCTTCGAATAAGCGCGCGCCGCCGGCAGGGCCAAGGACGCCAATCCGGGGGAATCGAGGCTGTGGATCAAGTAGTGCGCCACACCTGGATGGTCGGGAGCCTTCGGTAGCACGGCGTTCAGGAGTTCCGCGGCTCTCTTCTGTGCCGCGTAGGTCTTATCGGTCGGCGAGGCGTTACCGAGGATCGAGAGGGCATAGAAGACCGTTCCTTCGAGATCATCGGGGAAGCGGAGGTGGAGTTGCTCCATCGCCTTCTCGTACACCACCCTTCTCTCGGTGGCGGAGAGGCGATCGGAGTCCTTGTAGTATGTCTCGATGGCCGCGATGTAGCTCTTCTCCCGGTCGTTCTTGCCGCCAAGTTTCGCCGCCGTCTCGATCGCGAGACGCCCGCGATCGAAGTCCGCCTGCGTCGTGGCTCCCCAAATCGGATGGTAGTTGCACATGGCGATTCCCCAGAACGCCATGGCGCAATTCGGATCCTGGTCGGCGATGGAACGAAAGCCGCGCTCTGCCTGTTCGTACTCGAACGAGTGGAGCAGTGCGACAGCGCGGTCGAAACTCGCTTGAGTCTTGGAATCGACCGCGACCAGGAAATGCACGGTGCCGAGTTTCTCGGGGGGCACGGCCTCGTGGACGTGATCTTCGTGCGCAACGGTGGTGCGGGCGCTCAGTGAAAGTACGGACATCACGGCGATGGTGAGCGCGATGCGTGTCATGGGTGCCTCCGAGTGGTCCTGCGTTCAACTGGTTCGGGCATGCTCATCCCCACGTGAAAGTTGGTTGCTCCAAACATTGATCAACGACCCCGCGACGCTCTAGTCGCGGCGACCGCATTCGCCCGGGCGAAGAGTTTGGGGCGTCTCCAATTCTCCGCCAACGCTTCGAATTCGGCCTTCGGGCCGCGATAGGCTAGTTTGTCCACGGTGGCCTTCGGCTGATCGGTGCGCAGGGTGGCCAGTCTCCGAAATAGCAGCGCATCTTCCCACTTCTCGCGAAGGACGCTGCCGAGTTTCTCAGCGCCTCGAAGGGCCACATCCCACGCGTCGACCGACTTTGGAATTTTTTCCAGATGCCTGTATCGGGCCAGCACCGTGGCCGCGGATTTGGCACCCCAGCCCGGGAGGCCGGGGTAGCCGTCGGCACTGTCGCCGACGAGAGCAAGGTAGTCGGGGATCGAGGAGGGCGCGACGCCGAACTTCTCCTCGATGCCGTGCTCGTTCAGGATATTTCCCGTCCGCCGCTCGAGCATCACGATCCGATCCCCGCGCACGCACTGCGCGAGGTCCTTGTCGGGCGAGCAGAGGAGAACCTGCGTGACACGGCGGTCGGCGGAGGCGATCGCGGCCACCGCGGCCAGTGCATCATCCGCTTCGACTTCCACCATTGGCCAGATCACGACCCCGAGCGCCTCGATGGCCGCTTCCAGCGGCTCGAACTGTTCCCAGAGCAGGGGATCGATTCCCTCGCCGGTCTTGTAACCCGCATACATGTCATTTCGGAACGATTCGATGACGTGATCGGTGGCCACACCGATGTGGGTCGCGTCGCCTTCGAGCATGCCGACGAGCGACTGGATGACGCCGACCAGGGCACCGCACTCCTTGCCGGCGTTGTCCTTCATCTTCGGAACCGCGAAGAAGTGCCGGAAGAGTTCGTACGTGCCGTCGACGAGATGAACGCGCATCGGAGACCCCCCCTAGGCGGGCGTGGATGATCGATTTGGGGGAGTATAGGACTCTTCGCGGCCGCGCGCTCCCAGGCAGCAGGCACGAAATCCAGGATCTCCTCCCCGCATCTAAACCGAGGTGGTAAACTCAACCCGAAGCGGGATGCAGCCGGACCCCGCGCATTTCTCAACCCAATGGGGGCGAACGGATTCGACGGAGTCGTGAACTCAGAATCGCGCGCCGAGGTGCCCGTGGCTCGTAAAACAATGGGCAAAAGTCAGAAGCCAATTCTGAATTGGCTCTCGCAGCCTAACTAGGCTGCTTGCGCTTGACCTGTCTGCGCCTGCCGAGGCGGGATCGGGCGTCATCAAGGTGGGCTAGTCCTCACGATTCGCCTGAGTTGGGGGGACGAAACTACATCAGGCTAGCGATCCCGTGACCTAGTCTGGCAGCGTCCGGAGTCGCGAAATCTCGATGCTAGACTACGCGCGTAGTGCTTCTGTCGGATCGGCTTTCGGACGAGGGTTCAATTCCCTCCGCCTCCACCACCATTGCCAAGGACCGGACTGACCTCCGGTCCTTTTCCATTGTCTCGCAGCGAGCGACAGGGAGGAGCGATGCCGAAGGAACTCGTGATGCGCTACGACAACGGGGAAGTGATTGTCGTCTGGAAGCCGGCGCTCTGCATCCATTCGGGCGTCTGCTTTCGGGGGCTCCCGCGGGTGTTCGATCCCCGACGCCGCCCGTGGATCACCCTGGAAAGCGCCTCGACGCAGGAGATTGTCGCCCAGGTGGCCCGCTGCCCCTCCGGGGCATTGTCGGTCGTTCGCCGCGCCGAGGGGACGGAGTCCGATTCGCCCACCGAATCCTGACGTACCCGCTCCATCTTCCCTTGCGCGCCCGGCCCCGCGTCATGCAGCATGCGGACATTCGGAACGCCGGGCGCCCCACGCGCTTGGTCGTCGATGACCATGCCACAGGGAGGAGATCGAGTTATGATCCAGAGTCCCTCTCACCCCGCGCGACCCCGGAACGCTGCCGGTCTCGCTGCCATCCTGTTCTGCATCTCCTTCGTATCGCCCGCCTCGGCCACCACCTTCACGCGAAACCCCTACATCAACCTCGTGACGCCGAATTCCGCGACGGTGGTCTGGCACACGGATACGGCGACGACGGGCAGCGTCGTCTACAGCGAAGACCTCTCCTACAGCCTCTCGGCAACTGACGGGGTCACCGACACGATTCACGTGGTCACCCTCACCAGCCTCACGCCGGAGACCATCTACTTCTATCGCGTCACGGCCGGCCCCGACACCTTGACGCCGCCGGGGGACTACCTGGAGACAGCTCCTCTTCCGTCGCCGACCGCGACATTCAGCTTCGCCGCTCTCGGCGACCTCGGCGCGGCGACGACGAATCAGATGGACGTTGCGGCCCAGCTCAACGCCGTCGCGCCCAAGTTCGCCATCCTCACGGGCGACATCATCTACGAAGCGGGCGAACGGGAAAACTTCGACCCGCAATACTTCCAGATCTATCAACAGACTCTCGCGAATATCCCGTTCTATCCGTCGATGGGAAATCACGACCTCGGGACGGCCAACGGACAGCCGTATCTCGACAACTTCTACCTCCCGACGAATACCGCCACCGGAAGCGAGCGCTACTACTCGTTCGACTACGGGAACGCCCATTTCGTGTCGTTGGAGATCACGCAAGAGAATACGGCCCCGAACTCCCAGATGCTCACATGGCTCGACCAAGATCTGGCAGCCTCTTCGCAGCTCTGGAAGTTTGTCTATTTCCACGTCCCCGCTTACTCGAATAGTTCGACGCATGGCGGTGACGCGACGATCGCCGCGGCGCTCGAGCCGATTTTAGACGCCCGCGGAGTCGACGTTGTATTCCAGGGGCACAATCACTTCTATACGCGCACCTACCCGCTCGTCGCTGGAACTCCGGCAAATACCGCCGACGAGCCTTCCTACTACAATCCAAGCGGACCGATTTGGATCACCACCGGCGGCGGCGGTCGCGCGCTCTATCCGGTTGATCCGCTCAGCTCCATCGAGGCCGTCTCCGTCAGCGACTTTCACTTCGTCTACGCATTCGTAACGGGCCCCGTTTTGGCCTTGGTGGCCATTTCCTCGACCGGTGTGGATTTAGACGTGGCGTCGATCACGAAGACGCCGACCACGGCGATTGCGCTCGCCGACTTCGTGGCGACCGGGGAACCTGATGGCGTCCGGCTCCGGTGGAAGCGGACCGACGGGGGAGACGACGGCGGGTTCAATGTCTACCGCGCGCTCGACGCGGCCGGGCCGTGGACACGCCTCAATCCCGCCCTTCTCCGGGGCGGCAGTTCGTTCGAGTATGTCGATCGCGACGCTGAAGCAGGCGTCCCCTACGCGTACCGCCTAGGGGTCGTCGACGGGCAGGGGAACGAAACGGCAACTTCGTCCGTGTCGGCGACGCGCCAGGGACCGCTCCGCTTCGCGCTCGAACGGCCGCGCCCGAATCCCGCCCGCGGGAGCGCCACCATCCCGTTCACGCTCGGCCGTCCCGCGCGGACGCGCGTCTTCATCGTGGACGTCAACGGGCGCGTGGTCCGCGATCTCGCGTCCCGCACGATGCCGGCCGGCCCGCAAACGCTCACGTGGGACGGCCGCGACGCGGCGGGTGGCTCCGTCGCATCGGGGATCTACTTCGCCGTCGTCCGCTCCGACGGGCACGAGGCACGGACTCGCTTGGCGCTGCTCCGTTGACCACACCCGCTCTCAAGCGGCAGATTGGGCTCTACGCGGCGACCGCGATCACGGTCGGGAGCATCATCGGCTCCGGAATCTTCCGCTCGCCCCATTCGGTCGCGCAGGAACTGACGACCGCGCCGCTCATGCTCTTCGCCTGGATTCTCGGCGGGGTGCTTTCGCTCTGCGGTTCGCTCGTTCTCGCGGAACTCGCGGTCAAACATCCGGAGACAGGCGGACTCTACGTCTTCATTCGCCGCGCCTTCGGCGACCGGCTGGGATTCGTCTTCGGCTGGGCCAGCCTCAGCGTCATCAAGCCGACGGTCATCGCCGCGATCGCGAGCGTGTTCGCCATCTACTTCTGCGAGGCGATGGGGCTTCCGCACTCCTACCAATTCGTGGCGGGCGCCGGGGCGATTCTCTTTCTTACGACGATCAACTGGCTCGGCGTGAAAGAGGGGACGACCACTCAGACGATTCTCACCACGCTCAAGGTGGTCGGAATCCTCGGCCTCTGCGGCGCGGCATTCCTGCTCCCGCACGCGGGGCCCGCGGCGGGCGCGGCGGCGACGGCTGGACGTGCGGCGCCCCATCCGCTCTTCCTCGCAATCGTTCTCGCCATGATTCCGATCCTCTTCGCCTACGACGGATGGACCGATTCCACTTACGTGGCGGGGGAAATCGTGAATCCGCGGCGAAACATGCCGATCGCGATTCTCCTCGGCACGGTCATCGTCGTGGGGGTCTACGTACTCACGAATCTCGCCTACTTCGCCGTCCTTTCGCCTGCCGAAGTCGCGAGCGTGGAAGCGGTCGGAAGCGAGACCATCCGCCGCATCCTCGGCGAGTGGGGCGGGCGCGCGCTCGCGGTGTTGGTTTCGGTCTCGACGTTCGGCACCGTGAGCGCGTCGATCCTCACTGGACCTCGCGTGACGCTCGCCATGGCCTCGGACGGACTCTTCTGGCGCCGCGCCGCGCACTTGAACGCGAAGCGCGGTACGCCCGACCTGGCGCTCTGGCTCCAGGCGGCGCTCTCGATTCTTTGGCTTTGGTGCGCGCAGGGATTCGAGGACGTTTCGGGCTGGTTC
The DNA here is from genome assembly GCA_031370645.1 of Candidatus Eiseniibacteriota bacterium. Classification (GTDB taxonomy): domain Bacteria; phylum Eisenbacteria; class RBG-16-71-46; order SZUA-252; family SZUA-252; genus SZUA-252. The sequence continues at coordinate 7,435 of JANMQV010000072.1, forward strand.
GTGACGACATCCTGGCTCTTCTACGGGCTGACGATCGCGGCGATTTTCGTGGAGCGCGGCCGGGAAAAGCGGGCGGCAGCAGCCGCGAATGGCTCGAAGACCGGCGGCGATGAAGGCGGCTCCTATCGCGCGCCCCTCTATCCGATCACGCCGATCCTCTTCATCCTCGCAACGCTGCTTCTGATCGTGAGCGATCTGTCCGCCTCAGGATGGCGCGCCGCCGCCGGCATTCTGATCGCCGCGAGCGGGTTCCTGCTCTACGAAATCACGCGGCGACGCCGCTAGAGGTCCCGCAGTCGTTTCGACGCGAACCCGGCGACTCCGACCAGACCCGCCATCGTTCCGATCACCCCGAACAGAGTCGGCGCGTCGATCGCCTCGAGCGCCAGACCCGCCAGCCCCGACGAGACCGCCGTCATTCCCACCACGACCACGTTCTGCAGCGCGAAGACGCGTCCCAGCCTTTCTTTGGGAACGATTCGCTGGAGAATGGTCGAACGCGGCACGGTGATGAGGGGGATGACCATGGAATGGAGAAAGGAAACGCCGAGGAGATAGGGAAAGGAGCGGCACCAAAGAAGCGGAATGTACGTGAATCCGTCTAGGGCGATCCCGGCGAGAAGCAATCGGCCGTACGACACCCGCTTCGCATAGCGGCCGAGAAGGACCGTTCCGAGCCCCCAGCCGAGGCCGTACGTCGCCTCGACGAGTGCGTACATCGCGGCGTTTCCATGGAGCGTCTCTCGCACCAACACGGCGTTTCCGACCAGCGCCGGGCCCATGATGAAGAGGTTGTCGAGCGCGGTGAACGCGAGGAGGAGAAGGAGCGTCTTGTCCCGGCCGATCGCGGCGAGTCCCTCGCGAAAATCGGCGAGCGGCCCCGGGCCGGCGGCATCGTGGGGAGCATGCCCCACGTTGCCCATCGCCATGATGATGGCGAGCGACCCGCCATAGAGACAGACGGCCACCGGGAAGGCGGCCCCCACGCCCCCCTGCTGGATCACGAAACTCGCGGCAAGCGGCCCGGCGAAGATGGCGGCCTGCTGCGACGTTTGAATCCAGGCATTCGCCGTCACGAGCCGCTCGCCTCGGACCAGATCGGGAAGGAGCGAGTCGCGCGCCGGATTGAAAAGCACGGCGGCCGTGGCGCAGAGAAACGCGATGGCGGTCAGCGCCGGCGCGGTGAGAGCGCCGACCGCGTAGAGAACCCCGCCCGACGCCAAGAGAATCGCCCTCGCGGCGTCGGCATACGCCATCACGCGTCGCCGATTCCACCGATCGACCAGAAATCCCGCGATCACGCCGAAGATCAGCGCGGGGAGATAGGAGATGAGGGCGGCGAGCCCGGTGGCCGATTTCGACCCGGTGAGATCGAGGAGAAGCCAGATCAGGACGATCATGAAAATGGAATCGCCGAACTGTGACAGGAACTGCGCCACCCCCAGAAGCGCGAGCGGGGAAGGCCCCTTTCGGGCCTCCCCCGTCGCTACTTCCGATTCCGTCACGATCGCCCGTCGATCGAGGTGACTAGGCGGGCTGGTGCTGGCGCGGCTGGTATTCCTTCGCGGAGTTCTCGAAGTCCCACATGAACGGCGGCTCCACGCCGAACGCCCGCAGATACGCGAAGAGTTGGCCGCGGTGGTGGAGATGCTCGTCGAAGATGATCTGGATGCAGGCGAGCGCCGGGAAATCGGTCGTCCACGGGTTCTTCACCATGCCGGCCGACTGCGCGTCGGTCATGCCGCGGACGGCGGCGTCGGCGAACTTCCAGCTCTCCTCATTCCACTTCATGAAGTCTTCGTACGGCTTCGCGACGGCTTCCTTCTCCATCGCGCTGTAGTCTTCAATGTGGCCCTTCACGGTGCCCGACGCGACGGCGCGGAGCGTGCAGGTCATGTGCGCGATCAATTCCTTCGGCGTCCGCATCCCGGGGATCGGATGGCTGTCCATCTTCTCCTTCGGAATTGCCTGGTAGACGCGAAGCGAGATGCCATAAACAAGGCGCATCTGCTCCCAGAGAGTCTGAATGTACGGATTGTTGCTCACGGAAGTACTCCTTTCAGCGAGTTCGGAGCCGATCGGCTCCGCCGGCTAGTCCTTCGACGCGATGTCGAACGTAATCATGAAGCCGTTGGTTCCCTTGAATTCGAACGCCTTGTCGGTCAGGTGGTACGCCTCGATTTCGTTCGGCATCAGGACGAATCCGTCGTTATGCTTCGCGCCCCAGTACTTGAGATTGTTGATGACCACCGGATCGTTGGTATTGCCGGCCCAGCGGTTCAGCACGACTTCGCCGTCCTTTCCGCCGTTCAGCTTGGCCACGGCGCGATCCTTCGTGGCCGTCCACTCGATCGGAGCGTCTGCGCCCACCGTGAACGACTTCCACTTCACGGGATAGAGCTTCCCGAGGGCCGCCACGATTCCGGCCCGCTGCTCCTTGGTGACCGCGGGATCGAAGTGGAGGACCGCCCAGTCCATCTCGCCGTCCGAGAACTCGGCACCCAGGTCCATCCCGATCCAGAACTTGGCGCCGTCGAGTTTCGTCTCGCCGTAGCTCCCCTTGTTGACGTGGAACACGTTATTCGCGCGGCAGTAGTGCTCGGCCGCCATCCCGGCGTGACCGGCGTGGGCGTCGGCGTGGGCCGCGGGTTTCGTGCTGAAGTAGCACTGGCAAAACATGGGGCAGGAGCAGGCCTCGATGATGGTCGCGTTGAGCGACCACTCGGCGGCGCTAGCGGCTGTCTCGGCCGCGGCGGCCCGCTTCGGTCCGGCTCCGAGCGCGACGACGGATGCGACGGCCAACGCCAGAACCGGGAAGAGCGTGAGGTGGGAAGAATAGTGGCGCGAAACCTTCTTCATCTTCGAGTCCCCCTAGCAAATCCGATCGCCGCACACGGGGCCGGACGGTTCCGTGCGTCGACCGGGCAGTTCCCGGCTAGACTACACCCAGCGGTGGGTGCGGGCGCGGTCGAAATCGGGGGTCGAAGAGGAGTGTCGAAGAGGCGGGATTAGGGGGTCAGGAGGGCCCGGAGCGGGGCCGCCGACGTCGCCTTGACCAGGCGCTCCACTTCGCCACGTGGGCCCTGAAATTCCACGACAATGGTCCGAACTTCGGATGCCTTTTTCGCGGGGTGCGAGTCCCAGGGGGTCGTGTCAGGACGCCTTCCCTGAGCCACCTCGATCAGGTAGGGCTCGAGATCGGCCGCACCGACGTGGAGTCGGAGGACCGTGAGCGCGTCCTGCTCCTCTTCGGGCGAGAGCGGGAGCGCTACCCGGCCCGACGTGGCGCCCGCGAGCACGACACGCATCCCGGGAAGGCCGTCGTGCGTGAAGGTTTCGAGCGTGCCCCCCTCCGACCCGAGCGGCTCCGGAAGCGATCGCTCCTGATTCACGTAGACGCGGATCTCGAGACCGACGACCTCGGCGTCTTCGCCCGTGCCGATGCGGCGTTCGTACACCCGGATCTGGCGCGCCTCCGCGGCGGTCCTCGTCGCCACCGCCCGCGTGCTCGTGCCCGCCGCGATCGTGCTAGTCCTGCTCGTGCGGTCCTCGCGAAACTTCTTCGAGGGTACGGGGAGCGCGCGGAAGGCTTTCGCGAGCGTTTGCTCCAGCGCCTTTCGGTCGGGTGCGGGAATGGCCGCCTTCGAGCCGGCACTGGCGGGGTGCGTCGTGGGGAG
>JANMQV010000077.1:0-8969 GCA_031370645.1 Candidatus Eiseniibacteriota bacterium
CGATGCCCCGTGATGCGCCGTCGCACGACCGTGCCCGCGGGAAGCGTGTCGCCCGGAGCCTGAGCGGTCGGCGCCAAGAGCGTCATGTCGTCGAGATTCCCGAAGAAGGAAGAAGCGGTAACGGGCCCCAAACGAAGCCGAAGTCCCGCTTGATCCATCGCCGGCGCGTAGCCGGAGAGGAGAAGCGTGCCGTTCTCAGATGCACCCCAGCGGAGGTCGTCGCGTCCTAGGAACACGTCGGCGGCGCCGAGCTGAAGGAGCACGTACGCATTCTTCGTGTCCCCCGTCCGCCCGTTTCGCCATTCGCGTCCGTTGAAGTCGGGGACTTGCGCTCCGTCGGAGTCGAAGCGGAATCGCACGCCCGCCGCGAGCCCACGCCCCGATTGAAACCCAACGTACGGGAGGGCGACGCCCTTCCCGTCGGCGCTTCCAAGACGGCGGTGATCCTCGCCCGCGTACGCGTATCCGCGGGCCTCCAAGCCATACCCCACCGTCCAGTCCCGGGTGAGCCGCGCGAAGGCGGGCGCCGGGGGCGGCTCGTTCGGATCGAACTCCGATTCGAGCCGCGTGAGAAGCCACGACTCAAACGGAGTGTAGTCGCGCTGCGTCGAGTCGGCCGAGGCGCGCGCCTCCCGAAGGGCGCGCTCCACGTCCGCGCGGCGGAAGGGGCGATCGGCGAGCGAAACCCCGGGCAAGAGGCCCCGGCCGGAGGCTTCCACGAGGAGCGGCGTGGTCCAGTGGTCGAGGGGGATGTAGGGTAGAGTAGCTGCGGCCACCCCGCGGCTCAGGCCGATCGAACAGAACGAGGCGAGGAGCAGAAACGTGGCGAATCGAAACAAGAAGGGGGCCATTCGTGCAGCATAAGAACGCGATCCTCTCCGGTCAACGACTGGTCGCCCTCGTTCAGAATCCGTTCAGATGGCGTGCCGATAGTGGCCACATGCTCGAATCAGGCTGCACGGTCAAACGCTTCGCCGATTCCGCCCCCTTACAGGCCCTGTGCCGGGCGTTGATTCTCATCGTGGCTTTTGCCCTCGGGGTCGCGCAGCCTTCCCCCGGCGCGGCGGAGTCGCTGACGGTAGAGCAATGCGTCGCGCTGGCTCGCCGTGAAGCACCATCGGTCGCCGCCGCCGGCTTCGATCGGAAGGCATCCGAATACGACTCCATGGCCATCGCAGCGAACGGGCGACCCGCTCTTTCGCTCCGCTCCGGAGCGATGGTTGCGCCGAGAGGGTTTTACGATCCCGCGGTCACGAATTTGGGGGACTACGAGATGAAGGCAGCGCTCGAATGGACCCTGGCGGACGGGGGTCGCCGCGCCCGCGAACGCCGCCGTGGCGCGCTCGATCTCTCCGCGGCTCGCAACCGGCTCGACCTCGAATCCCTTGCAGCCGGGCGCCGCGCCGCGGAGCTGGCGGTGGCACTACTCCGGTCTGCGGAGTCGGAGGCGAATCTGCGCGACTCCTACGAGTGGCTCGCACGACTCGGCGCCCTCGTCCGCTCCGGCGTCGCGTCCGGCTCTCGGAGCACCTCCGATTCGGTACGAATTTCGCTCGAGCGCGACCAGGTGGCCGCCGACCTCGAAACGACTCTCCTCGACCGGCAGACCGCGATCCTCGATCTCCAATCCCTGATCGGCAGGGACCTGCTCGAGTCGGCGACGATCGTCGATCCGTCGGCGGCGATCGGTCGAGAACCGACGACGTCGGACTCGACCCGGCTTCTCGATTCCGTCGAGAGGCAGCCCGAGGTGGCTCTTGCGCGCAGCAATGAATCCGCGGCTCACCTCAACCTCCTCGACGCGCGGCGGAGCGGGGCGGCCCAAATCGACCTTTCGCTCGATGCGGGGCTCGCGGGAACGGACCTCACCGGGCTCGTCCCGGCGGACCTCCGCGCCAGCGATCCAGGCGCGACGGTCGGCGATCGGCTTCGGCGCGACCTCGGAGCCTCCGCCGCGATTCGCGTTTCGGTTCCATTCCTGAACAGCGCGCGCCGTCCCACAGGGTCGGCTCGAGAAGCTGACGTGAGCGCCTCGGGCCTTCGTAGCGAATCCGCCCGGAGGGAGCAGCGCACACTCGCCCTATCGCTTCTCGCGCGGTGGAGATCGAATTCGCGACGGACCGCGGCGGCGCGGATCACAAGCGATCGCGCGGAAGTGAACCTGTTGAAACTGAAGAGCCTCTATGCCGCGGGAACGTCCTCGCTCCTCGATCTGCTCGACGCGCGCCGCGTTTACGACGAAGCGCGGCAGCGCCTGACCGAGGCGAGATGGGAGGAGCGGCTGGCTCGCTTCCAGGTCGAGGACCGGCGATGAACGGACCGAAGATGACCGGACCGAAGCGGAAGCCGGCGCGGGGATCGTGGCGCGGTCTCGTCCTTTCGGTTCTCGCGATCGCGGCGCCCACGATGTGGCTCGTCGGCTGTGGAGCGGGCTCCGACTCGACGTCGGGCGATCCGCCGCAGGCGCCCGTCGTGCCGGTCCGTGTCGCCGCGCTGACGGAGCGGCTCTTCCATCCGGGAGTCCCCGCCTCCGGAGAGTGGATCGCTTCGAATGAACTCGTCGTCAGCGCGCCGTTCACCGCGATCGTCGAGACCATTGGACCGCAGGTGGGGGATCACTTGTCCCGCGGCCAGGCCGTGGGGTGGCTCACCACACGCGAATCGCAGGCCGCGGTAGAGGGTGCCGAGATCCTGTACCACCAGGCCGGCGACGAGGCCGCGCGGGCGGAGGCGTTGCGAGCCCTCGCGCTCGCGCGCCACGACCTGATTCGCGTGCCCCTGGCGGCTCCAGGCCCGGGGACGGTGATCCGGCGGTCGGTGGCGCCAGGTGCCGTCGTGGCGGCGGGCACGGAACTGTTGGCCATCGTGCCGGAGGGTGCGCTCGTATTCGAGGCTCACGTTTCGCACGTCGCCGCGGGCGGCGTGGCCGTGGGACAGCGCGCGCACATCACGAGCGAGGGCGGACCGGCCGTCGAAGCCCGCGTGCGGCGTTTCCTTCCGACCGCCGGCATCGCCGATCAAAGCGCGCTCGTCTGGCTATCGCCTGAAAGCGCCGTCCCGCTGGGATCGCTGGGACGATTCGGAACGGTGTTCATCGAAACAGGAAGTGTACGAAGCGCGGTGGCGGTTCCGGACTCGGCACTCGTCGAGGACGACCTGACGGGGGAGGTCCGGGTCGCGAGGGTCGACAGGGCCGGATTGGCTGTCTGGACGGCGGTGAAAGTCGGCGCCGAGGAGCACGGATGGCGTGAACTCCTAGCGCCGATGCTCCCCTCGGGGTCCTTGGTCGTGATCCGAGGGCAGCACGGGCTTCCCGACAGCACTCGCGTCGTCTCGGCGCCGTGAACGGCTTCTTCGACGGGGTGCACGCCCAGCGGCGCGCCGTGGCACTCCTCTTGGGCGGCGCCATCCTTCTCGGCGTCCTCGCCGCGCGGCAACTTCCGACCTCCATTCTGCCCGAAGTCACCTTTCCTCGGATCTCCATACTCGCCGAGGCGGGCGAACTTCCGGCCGACGTCGTGACGACCAGCGTCACGAGGCCGCTCGAGGAGGCGCTGCGCCGGGTTCCGGGTGTGCTCGAAATACGATCCACGACAAGCCGCGGCTCGACGGAGATCAATCTCGATTGCGAGTGGCGCTCGGACATGGACCTGACCTTGCAGCGCGTTCAGGCCCAGATCGCCGAGGCTCGCGCGGGGCTCCCCACGGGGACGACCCTCGAGGCCCGACTGATGAGCCCGACCATGTTTCCGATCGTCGGATTCTCTCTGGTCTCGGATCGTTCTTCCCTCGCCGCCCTCCGCGACGCCGCCGTCATTCGACTCAAGCCGGAACTCTCTCGACTTCCCGGCGTGGCGGAGGTGGTCGTGCAGGGGGGCCGCCGTCCGGAGGCCCGGGTGACTCTCGATCCCGCCGCGCTCCAAGCGCGGGGTCTCGACGCGTCCGGAGTCGCCGACGCCATTCGCGGGTCATCCGTGCTGGAGTCCGTCGGACTGCTCGACGTCGACTCGCGGCTCTACCTCGGACTCGTCGACGGCCGGCGCGGGAACCTCGCCGATCTGGGGTCCATTCCCATCCCGCTTGCGTCGGGGCTGACGACCACTCTCGCTCAACTGGGACGGATCACGCTCGAGGATGCGCCCGAGTTCTTGCGATACCGCGCCCAGTCTCGGGAGGCCGTGCTGGTCAACATCCTCCGGCAGCCGGGCGCGAGCGCCACCACACTCTCCGATGGCGTCCGCCGATGGATGGGCCAGAACCGAGGGCTCCTTCCCGCCGGAACGACCGTGGAGTACTTCTACGATCAATCCGACTTGGTTCGCGCCTCCGCGGGAAGTGTGCAAGACAGTCTTCTTGTCGGGGCGATCCTGGCGATGATCGTGGTCGTGGTGTTCCTTCGTAGCATCCGCCTCGGCCTCGGCGGAGCCCTCGCGCTGCCCGGGAGCGTCGCGCTCACGCTGATTGCCCTCTATCTCGGGCGCCAGTCCCTCAACATGATGACGCTGGGAGGCATCGCGGCGGCCGTCGGTCTCGTGTTGGACGACGCGATCGTCGTGGTGGAGCATCTCGCGACTCGCATGGCCGGGCCCGAGCCTACCTCCCGGTCGAAGGCGATGGCCGAGATCCTCCCGACCCTATGCGGCTCGAGCCTCTGCACCGTGGCGATCTTCCTTCCCTTCCTCTTTCTCGGCGGCGTCACCGGCGCCTTCTTTCGCGTCCTCTCGCTTTCCATGGTCTTGATGCTCTCGGCCTCACTCCTCCTTTGCACGACGGTCGTTCCGCTCCTCTCCCCGCGGACGGCCCACGCGCCGCCCAGCGAACGGCCCTCACGCCGAGGCGGATGGTTCCGCGCGACGATCGCGTACGCGACACGACACGCGTGGGTCGGCATCGCCGGAGTCATCCTCTTCACGGGCCTCGCCGTTCCGCTTCAGATCTCGCTCGGCACGGGCTTTCTCCCGGAAATGGACGAAGGGTCCCTCATCCTCGACTACGCCTCCCCTCCCGGAACGTCGGTCGAGGAGACCGACCGCCTGCTCCAGGAGGTCGAGCGAGAAATCGTCAAGATTCCCGAGATCGAAGCGTGGTCGCGAAGGACGGGCGATCAACTCGGCTTCTTCATCACGGAGCCCAACACCGGCGATTACGTCTTGAGACTTCGGGCGAAGCGGGCTCGGAGCGCCGATGAGGTTGCCGACGATCTCCGAGCGCGCATCGAGGCGACGCAACCCGCGCTCTCGGTCGAGTTCGGGCAACTCGTCGAGGACGTCATTGGCGATCTCACGACGAACCCCCAGCCGATCGAGATCAGGGTCTTCGACGAAGACCGCGTGGTCGCCGAGTCGAAGGCCGGCGAGATCGCGGCGCGGCTCGCTACGATCCGCGGCGTCGTGGATGTCCGTAGCGGCGTCGTGGTGAGTGGCCCCACCGTGAGCGTGACGCCCTCCCCCGCGGCCGCGCGCGCCGGGGTCGGAACGGAGGCGTTGGCGAACGCCGTATCACCGTCCGTGAAGGGGCTCGACGCCGGCAGTATCAAGCGGGGGACGCGAGCGTGGCCCATCCGCGTCGTGCTCCCCCGCCGTCCGGGGCTCAGCGCCGAATCCGAACTTGCCGAGCTCTCCATTCCCGTCGGAACGGGACGAAGGGTCCGACTGGGCGATGTCGCATCTATTCGCACGAATCCCGGGGAAACCGAAGTGAGGCGAGATAATCTCCGAACCGTCGCGACGGTTACGGCCCGCCTTTCGGGCCGCGACCTCGGCTCGGCGATGGCGGAGATCCAACGCGTGTTGAAACGGGATGTCCCGCTCCCGCGGGAGGCGTCGATTCAGTACGGTGGGCTCTGGGCCGAGCAGCAATCGTCGTTTCGCGGTCTCGCCGGGGTGCTGGTCGGAGCGTTCGCGCTTGTCACCGTGATCCTCCTGGTGTCGTTTCGATCGTGGACGCAATCGTTGGCGGTGCTCGCGGTCGTGCTCTCGTCGCTGGCGGGAGTGTTCGCCGCGCTCCACGCCTCCGGCGCGACGTTCAACATTTCCAGTTTCGTCGGCGCGATCATGATGGTCGGTATCGTGGCCGAGAACGCATACTTCGTCGTGGCCGCGCACCGGGCCGGGCTCGCGGCCGGACTCGCGCCCCAGGAGGCCGCGTTCGAGGGGGCGCTGAGACGGACCCGCCCCGTCTTCATGACAACGATGGCGGGCGTCGCCGCGCTCGCGCCGCTCGCGCTCGGGTGGGGCGCCGGGAGCGCGCTACTTCGCCCCCTAGCCCTGGCCGTCGTCGGGGGATTCGTCACCTCGGCTTTCCTCCTGCTCGTGGTGCTGCCGTCGCTGCTCGCTCGAACGGGCGGCGGCGTTGACTAGGGAGTCCTTACGACGCGCATCTTGATCGTCGAAGACAGCGGCCCGACCCGCGATCTCCTCGTGCGCGCGCTGGAGGCGGAGGGAGCGACCGTGACCGCCGCGGCGCGCTTGTCGACCGGTCTCCGCCACGCCACGACGGTCGAATTCGACGTCATCGTGCTCGACCGGATGTTGCCGGACGGCGAGGGCCTCGATCTTTGCCGCCAATTGCGGGCCGAGGGGGTCTCGACCCCGATTCTCTGTCTCACCGCGCGAGGCGAGGTCGGAGATCGAATCGAAGGGCTCGACGCGGGGGCCGACGACTATCTTCGGAAGCCGTTTGCTCTGGCCGAACTGAGGGCGCGGGTTCGGGCGCTCGGTCGGCGAGCCGGGCGGACCGCGCCCGGCCTTTTCGAGTCCGGCTTGGTGCGCATCGATTTCTCGTCGCGGCGATTCGAGCGGGAGGGCCGGGAGCTGCCCCTCACTGCGCGAGAATGGGCCGTGCTGGAGGCCCTCGTCGCGAGAGCGGGGCGAGTCGTGAGTCGGCGCGATCTCTTGGAAGACGTGTGGCACGACACGGGGCGTGGCGCGTCGGAGAGCCTCGACGTCATTTTGAGCCGGCTCCGTCGCAAGCTCGGACGCCCCGAAGACGGCTGCGGGATCACGACCGTCCGCGGCGAGGGCTTTCGATTCGAGACGAAGCGATGAGCACCCGGTCGCTCGTCCAGCGGCTCTCCACGCTCGAGATCGTCCTCGCCGGAGCGTTGATCGTCATCTTCGCGGGCTCGGCGATCGGGCTCTCCGCCCGAGCGCTGGAACGCGAGGAGATAGAATCCCTCACCAACGCCGCGACGCACATGGCCGAGAGTCTCGATCGCGAGTTTCGCGAAGAGGGCGATCTTCGCCTCGCGGCGGTATCCGCGATTTCGGAAGACGAACCGGTCGGAGTCGACTTCGAAGTCTTCGACGCTTCGGGCCGCGCGCTTTTCTCGACACGGGCGGCACCACCGCCGAAACCCTCGCCGCACCGAAGAACTCTCCGCGCTCCGTTGAGGCAAGGCGGGTGGATCGTCGCCTCCGTTTCGACCGAGCCGCGCCGCCGCGCCATCGCCACGTTGGCAACGGCGATCGCGCTGACGGGCATTCCCCTGTTCATCGCGGCGGCCTTGCTGAGCCGGCACGTGGTCCGCCGGGCGCTGAGCCCGCTCTCGCGCATCACGGCCGATGCGGACGACGCGATGCGACGCGGATTTCTGACCCGGCTCGAACACGCGTCCGATCCGGCCGAGGTGGCGACGTTGGCCGCCGCGTTCGACCGGCTGTTCACGCGGCTCGACGAAACGCTTCGCGCGGAACGGCATTTCACCCAGGATGCCGCGCACGAGCTTCGGACTCCGCTCACCGTTCTGTCGGGTGAGTTGGAGTACGCGCTACAAGACGCTTCCATGCCCGAACGACATCGCGCCGGCATGGAGCGAGCGCTGGCCGAGGCGAGAACCGTCACCGACTTGGTGGAGGCGTTGCTTCTCCTGCGCCGGGCCGATTGGGACCCGTTGAGCGAAGGGGGCGCGATCCCCGTGAACCTCGGGGACGTCGTTCGAGACGTCGCCCGCGAATTCGCCGAGCGCTTGCCCGCGCGTGCGCACGATTTCTCGGTCGAAGCGGCGGACGAAGCATTTGTGAGCGGGCACGCAACGCTGCTCGCCGCCGCGATCCGAAATCTGTTCTCCAACGCGTTCAAATTCACCCGCCCCGGCCAGCGCGTCCACGTCTCCGTCGCTTCCGTCGAGGGGCGCTGCGTGGTGGTCGTCGAGGACGCCGGCCCGGGGATTCCGATCGCGGACCGGGAACGAGTCTTCGATCCGTTCTTCCGAAGCGGCGAGGCTCGAGGAGAGTTGGACGGAGTGGGCCTCGGCCTGCCGATCCTGCGCCGCGTCGCCCGCGCGCACGGCGGAGACGTTTGGCTCCTGGAGTCCGCGCTCGGCGGGGCGCGATTCGAACTCTCGCTCCCCGCATGGAAAAGCCGCGCCGCAGCACTCCGTTAAGACCCCGTTCAGCCTCCCCCTCTCATAGTTGAAACCACGACCACTCGATCGTGTATTGCCGACTACCAGATAGGAGAGGAGGTTCCCGCGTGTGCGGAGTCGCAGGATGGTTCGAATACCGCGTCGGTCGCTTGACCTCTTGCGCCCTCGTTGTGCTGACGATCGTCGCGGCCGTGGCGTTCCCGCTCCTCGCCTGTGCCGCGGCCCCGGGATCCATTCCGCGTCCGGTCGGCCGGGATGCCGAGGATTGGAGGAGCGGCGACGGTTGGCACCTGCGCCTCGGAGCGGCACTGCGAGACACGTTGGACGCCACCGCGGCGGAGGCTTTCGTCGCTGCCCGCAGGGCGCTGGCGGACGACGAGTGGGAACTCGAATCCTCGCGCGAGGAATTCGGTGAACTGACGACACGTTGGAAGACGATTCACAATTTCTTCTTTCGCCTCTTCGCCGGGGCGGCGTACGGCCGCTGTATGGCCACCGTGCGGGCCCTCTCACTCCACTCGGTCGAGGTCACCTTCCAAGGCGGGCTCGCGACGAGGCGAAACATCGAGCACAAGCCCGTGAACGGGCTCGCGGCGCGGTCGTA
>JANMQV010000115.1:0-1523 GCA_031370645.1 Candidatus Eiseniibacteriota bacterium
CCGGAATGTCGGGCCAGGCCCAGCGCACGTCGCCGGCGACGTGCATCTCCAGGGGCCAGCCGTTGACGCCGATGGCGTCGTCGAAATCGGCGCAGCCGACGACGTCGTCCCCGGGGAGCATGTATGGTGTGACGACGCGGCGCGTCTCGCGCACGCCGAGCTGTGGCGCGATGTCGACCACATAGGCGTTCTCGAATCCCGGCACGCACGTCCTGAGGAAGCGGAAGTACTCGACGACCTGGCGCCTTCCCTCGGTTTCGCCCGCGCTCAGCTGACGCGCGTCGGTGCCGTCTATCGCGCTCCCATCGGGTGCCTTGAGCTGCGTCACGTTGACGCGCCACTCCACGGGATTCTTCTGCGGCCGTACGATCGCGCCCTTGCGCGGAAAGTGAAAATCTCCGCGGGCCTCGGCTTGTTCCATGAGCGCCGGGATCGTCCCCGGCGCCTCGCGGGCGCGCTCGGGATCGACGCCGTTCACGCGGAACATGAGGGTGGGATAGAGCGCGCCGCCTTTACCGTCGCCCTTCTCGGTCGGCGTGCCGGCGAGGTGCGAGAGGTCGCCATCTCCGGAACAATCGATGAACTGGCGCGCGCGCACCGCCTGCCGCCCCGATTTCGTCTCGATGACGAGCGCGTCGAGGTGGCGCTCGTCGCGGCGTATCACTTGGACTCCATGCGCGTGAAACAGCACTTCGGCGCCCGCGGCGGCCAGGATCTCGTCGGCGGCGCACTTGTACGCCGACATGTCGTACGCCTGTGCGTGGGTCTTGCCCATCACCAGATGCGGCTCGTTCAGGCCCTCGAGGGCGGCGATGCGGTCGAGGAGATCGCTCGCCACCCCGTGTACCACGCGTTTGATCTCGCCGTGGACGTTGGCATGGAGGCCACAGAAATTGGTCACCCCGGCCGCGGTGCCCATCCCGCCCAGGAACCCGTAGTGCTCGACGAGGAGGGTGCGCATGCCGCGGCGCGCGGCCGCGACGCTCGCTGCGATGCCCGCGGGTCCGCCGCCCAGGACGACGACGTCGTACTCGCCAAGCACTGGCGTCTTGCGCGCGGGTTCGTCGACGAAGGAAGCCGCCATCAATAGTTGAGGATCGGCGCGAGCCAGCGCTCGGTCACCGCCAGATCCATCCCTTTGCGGTGGGCGTAGTCGGCCACCTGGTCGCGCTCGATCTTGCCGACGGCGAAGTAGCGCGACTCGGGGTGCGAGAGATAGAAGCCGCTCACCGCGGCCGTGGGCCACATCGCGTACGACTCGGTGAGCGTGAGCCCGGCGTTCTTGCCGGCGTCCAGCAAATGGAAGAGGTCGCCCTTCTCGGTGTGGTCGGGGCATGCGGGATAGCCGGGCGCGGGGCGGATGCCGGAATATTTCTCCGCGACGAGATCCTCATTGGAGAGTTTCTCGTCGGCGGCATAACCCCAGAACTCGGTGCGCACGCGGCGGTGCAGGTGCTCGGCGAACGCCTCGGCGAGGCGGTCGGCGAGCGCTTTCACCATGATCGCGCTGTAGTCGTCGTTCT
>JANMQV010000128.1:0-9406 GCA_031370645.1 Candidatus Eiseniibacteriota bacterium
TCGGAATCGAATCGCTGACGAGAATCTTCATGGTCATTGTCGCCGCCTACGCGACGGCGACCGGTGCGGTGGCGCGCCGGAAGTTTTCATGCGCCGCACGGACGGCCGTACCCGGCTCGACGCGGTGTCCGTGATCGGAGAGCGCCGACTCGAACGCGCCGACGAGGCGGAGAATGTCCCCCATGTCGTAATAGCCGATGTGACCGAGGCGGAAGATCTTCCCCTTGAGCGAATCCTGACCGCCCGCGATCTTCACGCCGTAACGCTTCTCCATGGTCTTCACCACGGCACCGCCGTCGATGCCTGCCGGAACCGCGATGGCGGTGACGGCGTTACTCGGCACTTCGGCGAAGAGCGGGAGACCCAGCGCGGCCACCGCCGCGCGCGTGGCGTCGGCGTTCCGTTCGTGGCGGAGAAATACGTTTTCACGCCCTTCCGTCGCCATCATCGAAGCCGCGGCGTGCGACGCGATCACGAGCGAGATGGCCGGCGTGAAGGGCGTGTCGCCCTTCTCGAGGGCGGCGCGCGCCTTCGTGAGATTGAAATAGAACTTCGGCAGGGTGGCCTTCTCCGCCGCCGCCCAGGCGCGCGGGCTGTAGCAGACATAAGCGAGGCCGGGGGGAATTATCATCCCCTTCTGCGAGCCCCAGACGACCACGTCCAATAGCGACGAATCGAAGTGGAGATCGTAGACGCCGTACGACGTCACCGTATCGACGACGGACAGTAGCCCCTTCGCGCGGACCACCTTCGCGATTTCGTGCACCGGAAAGAGCGCGCCGGTCGAGGTCTCGCTATGGGTCATGAAGACGGCTTTAGCCGTCGGGTGCGCAGCGATCGCTGCTTCGACTTCCTGGGGCTTGGCCACGCGGCCGTAGGCGACCTTCACGCGGTGGACGGCAATGCCGTAGGCCTCCGCGATCTTTCCCCAGCGCTCCCCGAACTTCCCGCCCTCCACGGCGATGATCTCGTCGCCGGGCGAGAGAAGATTCACGAGCGCGGCTTCCATCGCGCCCGACCCGGAGGCCGAAAGCGTCAGGACGGGCTGCGTCGTGCCGAGGTGTTCCTGGAGGAGTCTCGTCTGCTCGAGGAAGATCTGGCGGTACTCGTCGGTGCGGTGGTGCGGAATGGGGCGCGACTGCGACGCCAGGACTTCCGCCGGAATTTCGGTCGGACCGGGCGTGAACAACATCCGCTTCATGGGTCGTGCGTCTCCTGTAGGTGGGCCCTGCCGCCGGCGTCGCTCGGATCGTCCGGGACGCTCAGTGGGCGGTGGGCTGTGGCTTCCCCTCCGGTTCGGCCGGGACGATGGGCCGCGGCTCGCCCGGCTTCAGGGCGATCTCCAGCACCTCGTCCATCGTCTCGACCATTCGGAACGTGACTCCCGTGCGTACGGCCTCGGGGAGCTCCTTCAAATCCTTCTCGTTCTGCTTCGGGATGATGATCGTCTTCACACCGGCGCGCGTCGCCGCCACGACCTTCTCGTTCAGGCCGCCGATCGGGAGCACGGTGCCGAGGAGCGTGATTTCACCCGTCATGGCCACGTCCTCGCGCGTCGGCACGCCCGTGAGGGCGGAGACGAGCGCCGTGGCGATCGTGATGCCCGCCGAGGGGCCGTCCTTCGGAATGGCGCCCTCCGGCAGATGGACGTGGATGTCGATCTCCTTGTAGAACTTCTTGTCGAGCCCTAGGGCCTCGGCGCGCGAGCGCGTGTAGGAAAGCGCCGCCTGGCCCGACTCCTTCATCGTGTCGCCGAGTTTGCCGGTCATGACGAGCACGCCCGACCCCGGAAGAACGCTCACTTCGACGTTCAGCACGTCGCCGCCCACTTCAGTCCAGGCAAGGCCCGTGGCAACGCCGATCCGGATGCGGCGCTCGATCTGGCTGTCGAGGTACTTCGGTGTGCCCAGGAACTGCTCCACGCGCCGCTCCGTGAGACGCACGGGACGCGGCGACTCCGCGATGGCCTTCCGCTTCGCCACCTTCCGGCAGATCGACGCGATCTCCCGCTCCAGGCTTCGCACGCCCGACTCGCGCGTGTACTGGCCGATGATCGCCTTCAGCGCGCGATCGGTGATTTTCAAATCGTTCGGCTCGAGCCCATGCGCTTTCAGCGCCTTCGCGATGAGGAACTGGCGCGCGATCGACACCTTCTCGAACTCGAGGTAGCCCGGCAGGCGAACGATCTCCATGCGGTCCTGAAGCGCCGGCGGAATCGCGTAGAGCGTGTTCGCCGTCGTCAGGAACATGACCTGCGAGAGGTCGAGATCGACCTCCAGGTAGTGATCATTGAACGTGTGATTCTGCTCCGGATCGAGCACCTCGAGGAGCGCCGAGGCCGGATCGCCGCGGAAATCGGTCCCGAGCTTGTCGATCTCGTCGAGCAAGAGCACCGGATTCCTCGAGCCGGCGCGCTTCAGCGCCTGCACGATGCGTCCCGGCATGGAGCCGATGTAGGTGCGGCGATGGCCGCGGATCTCGGCCTCGTCGCGCACGCCGCCGAGCGACATCCGGACGAACTTCCGTCCGAGCGAACGCGCGATCGACTTCCCGAGCGAGGTCTTCCCCACGCCCGGCGGGCCGACGAAACAAAGGATCGGGCCCTTCAGCGTGCCCGAGAGCTTCATGACCGCGAGATATTCGAGAATCCGCTCCTTCACTTTCTTCAGGCCGTAGTGATCCTCGTTGAGGATCCGCTCGACCTCCTTGATGTCGGAGTGGTCCTCGGTCTGGATGCTCCAGGGGAGCGCCACGAGCCAGTCGATGTAGTTCCGCACGACGGTCGCTTCGGGCGACATGAACGACATCTTCCCGAGCTTGTCGAGCTCCTTCATCGCCTTCTCGTTCACTTCCTTCGGCATCTTCGCCTTCTTCACCTGCTCCACGAGCTCATCGACCTCGTTCGAGAACTCGTTCTGATAGCCGAGTTCCTTCCGGATCGCCTTCATCTGCTCGTTGAGATAGAACTCCTTCTGGTTCTTCGAAACCTGGCTCCGGACTTGCCCCTCGATCTTCCGCTCCAACTTCAAGATCTCGAGTTCGCTCGCGAGCGTCTTGCTCAGCTGCGTGAAGCGCTGCGCCAGGTCGTCCTGCTCCAGAATGGCCTGCTTCACCGGAACCTTGAGGATCAGGTGCGCCGAGACCGTGTAGGAAAGGAGCGTCGAATTCGTGATGTTGTTCGCCGTCGCCAAAACCTCGTCCGGCACGCGGCGATTCAAGTGCACATAGTCGTTGAAACTGGCGAGCACGTTCCGCTGGAGCGCCTCGATCTCCGGGCCCTGCGGATCGGCGTCCTTGATGACCGTGACCGACGCCGCCATCACCTCGCTGCTCGGGAAGAACTTCTTCACCTTGCCGCGGCAGATTCCCTCGACCAGGACGCGCATGGTGCCGTCCGGAAGGCGGAAGAGCTGCAGGACGCGCACGACGGTTCCGACCCGGTAGAGGTCCTTCGAGCTGGGATCGGCCACTTCGGGCTTCTTCTGGGCGAGGACAAAGACCATCCGGTCTTTCTGGACCGCCTGCTCGATCGCGTTCACCGAAGCGACGCGCCCGACCAGGAGCGGAATGGTCATGTAGGGATAAATGACGATATCCCGGAGCGGCAGTAGCGGAATGCGCTCCCGAATCTCGAATACTTCTCCGTCTCGTTCGACGCGGATCATGGGTTGTCTTCTTTGGGGTTGGGGGTATTGGAACGGAGCCGGTGACGCCACCCCGGAGCCTTCGGCTCCGGAGCGCCTACGCTTCCTTGCGCCGGCGGTCTCCGCGATACGTGAGGATCGGTTCAGCCTTCTTCAAGATGACGTCGCGTGTGATGGTACAGCCGACCACTTCGAGCCGCGACGGAATCTCGTACATGAGATCGAGCATCGCTTCCTCGAGAACGGAGCGCAAGCCGCGCGCGCCCGTACCGCGCAGGATCGCCAATTCGGCCACCGCTTCCAGCGCGTCGTCCGTGAACTCCAGCTTCACGCCTTCCATGTCGAACGACTTCTGGTACTGGCGGCTGATCGCGTTCTTCGGCTTCGTCAGGATCTCGACGAGCGAGTCCTTCTGAAGCGTGTCGAGCGACGAGGTCACCGGGAGGCGCCCCACCAGTTCGGGAATGAGGCCGAACCGCAGGAGGTCGTCCGGCTCGACGAGCGCCAGCAGCTCTCCCTGATTCCGCTCCTTCTTGCTCTTGATGTCGGCGCCGAAGCCCATCGACTTGTTGCTGACGCGGCGCTCGACGATCTTATCGAGTCCCTCGAACGCGCCGCCGCAGATGAAGAGGATGTCCTTCGTGTTCACCTCGATGTACTTCTGCTGGGGATGCTTCCGCCCGCCCTGCGGCGGCACGTTGGCGATCGTCCCCTCGAGAATCTTCAGAAGCGCCTGCTGCACGCCCTCGCCCGAGACGTCCCGCGTGATCGACGGGTTCTCGGACTTCCGGGAGATCTTGTCCAGCTCGTCGATGTACACGATTCCGTGCTCGGCGTTGACGACGTTGAAGTCGGTCGCCTGCAGGAGCCGCACGAGGATGTTCTCCACGTCTTCCCCGACGTAGCCCGCTTCGGTAAGGCAGGTCGCGTCGACGATGGCGAACGGAACCTTGAGGATTCGCGCCAGCGTCCGGGCCAGGAGGGTCTTCCCCGTGCCCGTGGGGCCGATGAGCAGAATATTCGACTTCTCGAGCTCGACGTCTTCGACGGCGCCGCCCGAGTAGATGCGCTTGTAGTGATTGTAGACGGCCACCGACAGGGTCTTCTTGGCGCGGTTCTGGCCCACGACGTAGTCGTCGAGGACCTTCTTGATCTCCGCCGGCTTCGGCAGCGAGCCCTTCGGAATGCCGGGGGCGTGTTCGGTCTCACCCTCGAGGATGTCGTTGCAGAGCTTCACGCACTCGGAACAGATGTAGACCGACGGGCCGGAAACGAGTCGAGAGACCTCGTCTTGGCCGCGGCCGCAGAAGCTGCAACGAATCGGATGGGGAGACTGAACGCGCTTTTTCATGTCGGGTTCGCCGAATGGCCTCCTACGCGACGGGTACCGGGACCGGCTTCGTGCCCGGCACTTCCTGCTTCGTGATGACCTTGTCCACGATGCGGTACTCGCGCGCTTCCTCGGCAGAGAGGAAGTAATTGCGATCGGTGTCGCGCTCGATCTTCTCGAGCGGCTGACCGGTGTGCCGCACCAGGATCTTGTTCAGTTCTTTCCGAATGACCAGGATTTCCTTCGTGTAGATCTCGATGTCGGTGGCCTGGCCCTGCGAACCGCCGAGCGGCTGATGGATCATGACGCGCGAGTGCGGGAGCGCGGAGCGCTTCCCCGGCGCACCGGCGCAGAGGAGCAGGGCGCCCATGCTGGCCGCCTGGCCCATGCAGATCGTCGCGACGTCGGACTTGATGAACTGCATCGTGTCGTAGATCGCCAGCCCGGCCGTAACGACGCCGCCCGGCGAATTGATGTAGAGGTTGATGTCGCGATCCGGATCCTCGGCCTCGAGGAAGAGGAGCTGCGCGATGACCAAATTCGCGATCTGGTCGTCGATCGGCGTGCCGATGAAAACGATCCGGTCTTTGAGGAGCCGCGAGAAGATGTCGTACGCCCGCTCTCCGCGACCGCTTTGCTCCACGACAAATGGTACGAGCGACATATCCTAAGGCCTCCCTGTGCCCTACCTTACTGGATTTCCAACCGACCGGCGTCTCCGTCAAACATCGGGCGACCCGACGGCCATCTTAACCTTCGCTTTGCCACGCAACAGCGCGAATACCTTCCGCTCCGCCAAATGAACCCGCGCCCGCTCCCGCTGGCCTGCGTTCCGGATCAGGCGCTCCATCTCGGGCGGGGGCAACGACCCCTCCGAAGCGCCCCGGAGCGTCTCGTCGACCTCCTCCTCCGGAACCGAAATCCCCTCGGCCCGGACGATCGCGTCGAGCAGGATGTCCCGCTTCAGGCGCCGCTCGGCGTGGGGGCGATATTCGACAAGGAATTGGGCCTGCTGCTCCTCGTTCCATTCCTCCCCTTCGCCCTTTAGACGCTGCGACACCTCTTCGAGATACCCGGCGATCATGCTTTGCGGCAATTCGAGCGGATTCCGCTCGAGAAGCTGCGACACGAGCGCCTCTTCCTGGTCCCGCTGAAGGCGCATGCGCGCCTCTCCCTCGAGATTCAGGCGGATCCGCGCCCGCAATTCGGCCATGTCGCCAAGGCCCGCGACTTCGCCGGCGAATTCGTCGTTCAACTCCTTCATGCGGCGCTCGCGCACCTCTTTCACTTGAACACTGAACGTCGACGATTTGCCCCGAAGTTCCTCATTCCCGAAGTCGGCCGGGTAGGCCACCTCGAAGCGCACGGCGTCTCCGGCCTTCCGGCCGACGAGGTTCGCCTTGAACTCCGGAAGGAGCCCCGAGGCGCCCAATTCCACGAGGGCGTCCACCTGCTCGCTCTTGTGGACCGGCTTCCCCTTGGCGTTCAACCGGACGTAGTCGATCACCGCGGCGTCCGCCTCGGCGGCTTCCCGTTCCACCTTCTCCCACGACGCGGCGCGCTGCCGAAGGTCTTCCATGGCCTTGTCGATCTCGGCGTCCGGGACCGCGGAGTCCGTCGATTCCATTTCCAACCCTTCGTAGTCCCTTGCGGTTACGACGGGACGAATGTCCACGGCCGCCTCGAAACTGAGCGGTTTCCCCTTCTCGTAGGAAATCTTGTCGATGGCCGGGTATTCGACCGGCTCGAGTTCCTTCTCCTTCACCGCCTCCTGGTAGGCGCGGCGCACCGCCCGCTCGAGCACGTCGTGCTCCAGCGAGTGCCCGAATTGAGACTCGAGCATGGTGCGAGGGACCTTCCCCTTCCGGAAGCCCGGGATGACCGCTTTCCGGCGGTAATCCTCGAGGGCGGCGTCGTAGTCCTGCTTCAACTCCTCGGGCGCTACCTCGATCGAGAGCACCTTTCTCCAGGCGCTTTCGTCGCGAACTTCTACCTTCACGCGCATCTCCTCGTCGTCGAATTGGTGCCGTTGGGGACAGTTGGCCCACCGGGATGGCCCACCGGATCCCTAGGTCATGAAGCCACAAGGGCCTAAGGGCGCCTGTCCGTCTAAACCGATGGGATTCTACCACTATCCGGGTTCGCCCGAAACCGATTCCCGACCGGTCTGGGAGGGGTGCCCTTGGGTGGAGCGACCCTGGCGGGCTCCGGGCACCCGGGCCACTTCCCAGGACCGCCCGCTCGGGCTAGGTTTGATGCTTCTCGCGGTTCCGCGACTCGTGAACCCCGTCATTCGAGGAGATGCCTATGCGTTCCACCCAGCCCGACGGCTATCTCGCCGTTCCCCGCGCCGGAAGCGGCAGCCCCGTCTTGGTCCTCCACGCCTGGTGGGGGTTGAACGACACGATGAGGGCTCTCTGCGACCGGCTCGCCGAATCTGGATTCGTCGCGTTCGCGCAGGACCTCTATCACGGCAAGGTCACCGACACGATCGCCGGCGCGAAGGCGCTCAGCAGTGCACTAGATGAGAAGCGAGCCTACGCCGACATCGCCGAGGCGATCGCGTTTCTCCGCGAGCGGGCGGGCGAGAGCAAGGACGGTCTCGCGGTGATCGCTTTCTCGCTCGGCGTCTACTTCGCACTCGAGCTTTCGGCGACTCATCCGGAGCATTTCCGATCGGTCGTGATCTTCTATGGGACTCGGCCGGGCGACTTCACCAACTCGAAGTCAGACTACCTCGGTCACTTCGCGGAAAACGATGAGTTCGAGCCTGCTGAAGAGGTGAACAATCTCGAGGCATCGCTTCGGAGTGCCGGAAGGCCCGTGACGTTTCATCACTACCCGGGGACCGGACACTGGTTCTTCGAGCCGGATCGCCCGGATGCCTTCAATCAAGCGGCGGCGACGCTCGCTTGGGAACGAACGCTCGCCTTCTTGAAGCGCTAGCTCAGGGCGTATTAGCGGGCATCGCCACACCGAGGCGCCGCGCCTCCTCGGCATCCGCGCGTGCTCCGGCCTGGTCGCCGAGGGCAAGCCTGGCGCGGCTTCTGTCTGCGTGGAAGACCCCGAGGCGCGAGTTGCCGGCGGGGGATGTGGCGATCGCTTCGTCAAACTCGCGAACCGCCTCGGCGTAGCGCTGAAGCGCCAGGAGTTCGACTCCGATCGCGTGTCGGTAGACGAAATTGGATGGATCGGTGGGCTTCAGTTGCAGAGCCCGGCGCAGGTCGGCGATCGACTTCTCGTGTTCTCCCAGGATCTGATAGGCGAGAGCCCGGTTGGTCAACGCGCCCCATAGGCTCGGATCGCGTGCAAGCGCCCGCGTGAGGTCATCGACTGCTCCCCTCGTGTCGCCTCGGCTCAACTTGACCCCGCCCCGATTGCTCAGCGCCGAGGCGAATTCCGGATCGATCGTGAGCGCCCGCTCGAAGCAGACCGCGGCCGAGTCGATCTGGTTCGTCTGCGCGAGCGCCATCCCTTTGAAGTTCCAGGCGCGCGGGATGTTCGGATTGAGAGCGATCGCGCGATCGAAGTCTTCGATGGCGGCGCGATAGTCGTGCGCGACGTCGCGCTGGTAGCTCCCCCGGTAGGTGTAGGCGTCGTAGATCGTATCGGGGTACTTGCCGATGGTGTCGTTCCAGAGGGTGAGCGAATTCTGCCAAACGTCGCAGCGGTTCCACGTGATCGCTGCCGAAGCGGGCACGAGCAAGATGAGGACCGTCGCGACGATCGGCTTCACGAGCCCGGGAATTCGCATCTCTTCCCGCCGCGCGTCGAGCCACCAGGCGAGCGCGAAGACGAGGCCGACGTATGGAAGATAGGTGTAACGATCCGCCATCACGGCCTGTCCCACGGTAGCGAACTGAAGGACGAGCACGATGTTGATGAAGAAGAAGAGGAGGCCGAAGAGAACGTCGCGGCTCTTTCGGCAGACCACGACGAGAATTGGAATCGAAACAAGCAGCGCCAAGAGCGCGACGTAGTACGCCGTGTCGAGACGTTGGGTCGGCCCTTCGTGGCGAATATAGGGATAGATCGCGGAGAGGCCGATTGGCGCGAAGAACTTCATCACGTACATCACCGTTCCGTACGCGGCAAAGAGGATCTTCTGGAAGAAGGTCCACTGGATCTTCGTGGCTCCCGTGGCGTGCTGCGCGACGAGGGTGAGAGTGGCCGAGGCCGCCGAGAGGAGGAGGAAGGGCGCCTTCTCGAAGAGGACGGCCGGCGTGAGCTTTCGGCGCCGGTACCAGTCGAGCGCGAGGAGCGTCAGCGGGAAGACGATCGCCGCTGGCTTC
The DNA here is from genome assembly GCA_031370645.1 of Candidatus Eiseniibacteriota bacterium. Classification (GTDB taxonomy): domain Bacteria; phylum Eisenbacteria; class RBG-16-71-46; order SZUA-252; family SZUA-252; genus SZUA-252. The sequence goes on from JANMQV010000128.1 coordinate 9,267, forward strand.
GAAGCGAGGGAGAGAATGAAGGTCAGAAGCACCGGGAGGAGCCAGAGCCGTCGCTTCGTGTCGAGATACCGAAGATAGAAGATGAGCCCGAGTAGATAGAAGAATCCGTAGAGGACATCCTTGCGCTCGGCGATCCATGC
>JANMQV010000206.1:0-6128 GCA_031370645.1 Candidatus Eiseniibacteriota bacterium
GCGTCATTCGTTCTCCTTCTCCCCTGTCGTCCGCCGCTTCACGTGGCGTCGGGCCGATCCGGCGCATTCGCGTCGGCCGCCCTAGCTGGCGGTGCTAGAGAGAAGGTACGGAAAACCCGGTGAAGGCGATGTTACGGACCAGTGCCATCCGTGTTACGACCGTAACATCCTGATGCTCCCCAAAGTCGTCCGCCAGGCCCGGCGGGCGAAGGCCGAAAGGGCGGCCGCCCGGGGGGGCTCCGGCCCCCCGGGCGTGTCGAAGTTCAGTCCACGCCGCCACTTGGTGCGGTCTTCGAGGGGTCCTTCCGTGGCGACTCGAAGGCATGGACTCCGGGCTCGATCCGCGACCCGGTGACTGACCCACCCTCCCGTGTCGAAGGCGGGGTCGTACATTTTGGAACCGCGATGCCGGTCTGTCCGTCTCGCTCCTGTCGCTCGCGTCCCGTTCCGTGCCTTGGGCAAGGGGGCACTTCGTTACGAGGCGGCGACCAGGCGATACGCGATATCCAGCGTTCGCGGAGCGTGGTCTTCTTCCGTCGCGTGAGGCGTGCACGGCGGCGGCGACCACGTGCGTGACTCTACCGGGAGCGCGTAACAGCGTGATGGTGTCGATCTGAAGAGTTGGTTACGACGACGGGCCTGACGGCGGTGCTGTTCCATCGCGTCGGCCGCTCGGCGCCGGTCAGTCATGGTAGAGGAGAGCCTTGAAGCGCCCCTTCCGCTCGACGATGCTCGGAGCGATCGTGATCTTGTGTATCTCGGCGGTCGCCTCGTCCACGGAGTTAATGACCACTTCGCGGTGGAGGAGAAAGTTCGTGAACGGCTGAACGCTCGCGGCCTCGATCGTGAGAAAGCGGAGTCTCCGTCCGCCATGGATTCCAATCGCACGGTTCACGGCGGTGAAGCTCCGGGGATCCGAGAGCGACCAAGCGTCGCCTGCCGTGATATTCGTGATCGGGCGGCTCTGAGGGAATTCTCTCCAGATGATCTTCTCGAATTCTCCGCGCGTCACGCGAAGCGAGTGAATCTCGTGTTCATCGAGCGCGTTGAGCGCCGCCACCACGAGTCGGCCGAACTCCTCCATCGAGATGGCGCCGCCTTGGAAGAGGTCAGGGACTTCGGGCGCCTCGCGGCGACCGAGCCGGACCGAAGCCGACTCGGGATCCGCGGGCGGATAGTAGCCAGGCGATCGTCGAAGCGGTGAAGGGGCGCCACGACCCGAGAGCGCGGCCTCTTTCGGTGGCGCGGGGGCCGACGGCGCCGGTGCATCGATCTGATCCACGCCGACGAGCGTGGCCGATTCCGCTTCTTCCGCCCCGCTAGAGGCGGCCCCCGCGATTGGAACCAGGGCCCCGTCGCGAGGGGGCGTGTCGCCCTGACGTGATCGTTCTCCGGCGCGCGGGAGCACCGTCACGACCAGCGCGACCGCCGCGGCCACGCCCATCGCCGCCAACCAGGGCGTGAGGCCTCCCGCCTTCACCCGGCGCCCCTTATCGTTGGCCACTGCTGATCGAAAGCGAGAAGGAGCGGCCCGGATCGGTGCGGCGATGGATCTTGTCCAATTGGTGGTACTCCGTGCCTCGCTCCAGGATGTTCTCGACGGCAAGTTTCATGCGAAGACCGCGAGCCACCTTGCAACCGACCGTCGTATCGAGGCTCAAGGGCGGATATTCGTAGACGTCGGGAAGCGGGGCGCCGGGCGTTCCAGAGACGCCCCGCTCGGAGAGGCGCTTTCCAAACGAACCGAAGAGGAGCGCCCCGTCGAAGAGCGAACCGTCGTCATAGTAGAGGCCGAGGTTGAGCGAGTAGCTCGACTGCCCCTGGAGCGGCGCCTCCGTGTAGAGCGCGGCGCCATTGTCGTCGATGGAGGATCTGAGCTTCGCCTTTGAGTCGACGCGGCTGTAATTGGCGCTGGCCGCCACGCGGCGCAGGCGCCTCGAGACGCGAGCCAGTCCGCTCCGGGCCTCCAGTTCAAACCCCTTGAGGCTTCCGTCGCGACCGTTCACCGGAATCTTGACCTTGTTTCCGCCTGCGCCCTGGAGTGAACTTTCGATCGGCCGCGGCAACGCCTTCCGGAAGAGACTGACCGCGAACACCTCGCCCGGCGACGGGAAGAACTCGGCGCGCGTGTCGTACGACTCGATGGTGGTCGCCTGGAGAAGCGGATTCCCGGCCTCGGAGATGCCGATCTCGTAGTTGTACATGTCGAAAGGCGAGAGTTCGCGAAGTTCGGGGCGGTTCAGCGTCTTGCTATATGCCGCGCGCACGTTCAGGTTCGATGTCGCGCGCCAGGTGGCGTTCAGGGCGGGTAGGATGTCGTCGGTCCGAAGCCTCGCGTCGGTCTCGTGCGCGTTCGTGACGAACGGGCTCTTCGACTCGACCGCCTGCTCGGAGACTTCGTAGCGCGCGCCGCCTGCCAAGGTGACGCTCTTCAAGACCGTGACGTCGCCCATCATGTACCCCGCGCGAATCTGCTGCCGCGCACGGTACATGTCGTTCTCCCGCGTTCCCTCTTCCAGTTCGAAGTAGCCCGGCTTGATGTTCTCGTCCACGAGAAGCGATTCGGGAGGGAGCGACGTGTCGAGCGCCGTGCGTCCGGCGGGTTGGAGTTTGAAGCCGAAGCGCCGGTAGGCCGAGGTGCGGCGGCGGTCGCGATAAAAGCCGCCCGCTCTCAGCGAGAGCGTCCGCTCCCCAGGAAGCGACACGATCTTCGCGAGATTGCCGTTTCCGGAGCGATCGTATTCATTCATATCGCCGAAGATCCGCGTAAGCGGGAGAGACCGCCGCGTCGTCAATACCAGCCGGTCTTCCTTCCACTGATACTCGGTTTCCCGGCGGTCCGGCTCGTCGCGCATGCTCGAGGAGTAGCTCAGCGCCCACTTGGCGGCGAAGCCACTCACGAACGGCAACTTGTGTTCCCCCGAGACGACCGACTGGAAGACGCCGCTCTCCACGAAGGCGAGACTCGTGCGGCGGACGAGGCTGTCGCCGTAGTCGAAATTGGGCCCTTCCTCGATGCGTGTGACGTCTTCGGTCAGGCGGTAGTACTGACTCGTGACCGAGAGCTTCTGGTCTTTTCCCGGTCGGACCGACACTCCGGTGAACGCGGCACCCATGACCGACTCGGTCCCTTCGTGGACGTCGTAGCGATAGGAGTAATAGAGCGCCTCGGGCGTTCCGCGGAGATCGTTCGTTTGGCGCCGTTGGAGCGAATAGCCGTTCGCCAACGAAGCCCAGCCAAGGAGCGAGACGGGCAGACCACGGACGGAAAGACTCCGACCGACCGTCGCCGAGTAGGAGTAGTTCGGACGGTCGCTCTCTTCTCGGGGACTCCATGTCTTGTTGAAGGAACGCCCGATGGCCTGGACTTCCTCGCGCGAGAATCCGTCGCCCCCAAAGAGCCCCTTCGTGGCGATCCGACGATTGCCCGCCAGTTTCTGAAAGGTCCCCGGAAGCGACCGCGTGCCGTCGTCGAAACCAAGGAAGTCGAGACTTCCTCCCTTGTAGCCGATGGCGCGCATTCCGTTGCTCGCGGAGTAGCCGGTGCCGGCGCTTTGCGTGAATTGATTCCCTTCCTTGAAATTCTTCGTTTGGAGTTGAATCGCGCCGCCGGCGAATTCGCCGTCCTGATCGGGCGTGTAGGTCTTCTGGACGGAGATCTGGTCGAAGGCGCCGCTCGGAAAGAGATCGAGCGGGATCACCCGCTTGTTGGGCTCCGGGGTTCCAAGAGTGGCGCCGTTCATCTGGACGTTCGTGTAACGCTCGCCCAGACCTCGGACGAAGACGTACTTTCCCTCGACGAGCGAGAGTCCGGTCACACGCTGAAGCGCCTCGCCGGCGTTCGAGTCGCTCGACTTCGCGATCTGCTGCGCGCTCAAGATGTCGCTCACCGCGACCGCCTTCTTCCTTTCCGTGAGCGTGGCGGCCTCCGTCGCCTTCGCCTGTTCGCCTTTTACCTCCACGCCCTTCACGCTGAGCGGCTTCGGCACGAGCGTGGCGGAAACCTCTGCGGTTTGGCCGGCCGCCACGACGATGTCGTCCTTCACCGTAGGCGCGTACGACTGATAGGAGAGGATGGCTCGATAGGTGCCCGGAGCGACCGTGAAGCGGAACGATCCATCGGCGTCGGTCAACATCCCCGCGACCATCGTCCATTCCGCGTTCACCGCGTCGATCCGGTAGATGCCCACCCGCGCGTTGGGGAGCGGCTGGCGGTCCTCCCGGTCGAGGACGACACCGGCAATGACGCCGGTGGAGGCCGCCTGAGCCGAGACGCGCGAGGGCGCGGCGCCCGCAAGCATCAGCGCCGCGATGATCCAGATGAAGCGGGGGAGGGACGCACCGCGTGCGCCCACCCCCAATCGTGCGAGCCGTTCCGCCACTCGTTGCCTCCTACTTGACCATGACGAGCTTCCCGGTCGCGGCCACACCGTCTTCCGCGGAAAGGCGGAAGAAGTACTGGCCGGCGGGAAGCGAACGAGAAGGAGTCCACTGAATGCGATGGACCCCCTTGCCCATCGGGCCGGTCGTGAGGGTTTCGACCAGGCGCCCTTGGGCGTCGAAGATCTGAGCTCGGGCGTGACGGCGATCCGCGTTGAGGCTGTAGAGAATCTGCGTGGAGCCGTTGGCTGGATTCGGGCTCGCCGTCATGAACGAGCGGGCCGGTCCGATCGTGTTTTCGACCGCGGTCACGACCGGATTGACCAGGACCGCCGGGGCGATGCCAGGGCAATTCGCGAACGTCTCGTTATCGCTAAGGTTGAGCCCCGCGCCCCGGAATCCGAGAACCACGCTATTGAGGATCGTGGCGGCCGTACCGCGACGGAGGTGAATGCCGAGGTTCGTGGTTCCCGCCCCGGCGATCGGCGGGTTCGTGCCGATGAGGGTGAGGTTCGTCATGATCGGATTCGACCGGGTCGGCGCGGCGTAGTTGAACTCGCTGTTGTCGGCCTCGATCCCCTTATCGCCGCGACCGGGATACTGCTGCACGACGGCGAACTGCACGCGCCCGCGATAGCCCAACTGCCAGTCGAGCCCGTCGTCGTCCATGCCCGTCGCCACGAGGTGCTTCGCGCGGCCGGTTCCACCGAACCACTCGAAGGCGTCGTCGCTCCCGAGGTGCGCCTGGACGTATTCGATGGTCGTGCCGGATCCAAGGGCGTTCTGGGTCAACGAATTGAGCTCGTTGTTGACGCTGATCTCCTTGCCCGAGTACTCGATCCGCATGTAGCGGATGGTGCCGCTGTTATCGGTGTCGTCGTCGCCGCCGTAGTTGCCGGCGCCGCCTTCGCTGATGCAGGAGTCGCCGGCCGCGGTGTTGGCGCAGTTGGCGATGGCGCGGCCGTGGATCACGACGCCGCCGTTGTCGCCCGGCGCCATGAGACCGAGCGTGGGATCCTGGTCGCTCGTGAAGACGACCGGCGCCGCCTTCGTGCCGTTCACCTGGATCTGCGCGCCGCGGTCGATCGTGATGTAGCCGGTCGTCGCCTTCTCGCCGAAGAGGTAGGTGCCGGCCGGGATCGTGAGGACCGTGGTGGCTACCATCTCGAACTTGCCGCGGACGAGGTAGTTGTTCGTGTTCGAGAGCGTGAGCGAGGTCAGTTGCTGGCCGGTAAGGATGACGACCGGCTTGGCGTAGTTGATGTCGGTACGGCCTAGACCGCCCGAGTTGTTCGTGTAGATCCAGCCGCTGGTCCAATCCTGCGACGGATCGGTGAGGCGGTAGGGAATCGCGCCGACGTAGTCGGTGTTTTCGAACCACGGGTCGAGCGACTTCGCATTCATGACCACCGCATCGGTGGCGTACTTCGCGTTGAGCGGGCTCGAGAGCTGCGGGTCCCAGCGCGGGGTCGTCAGGTTGAACGGGTCGACCAACTTCGGATCGATGTCGGTCCGATTGTGCGTGAAGAAGGTCGTGCCGAGCTGCGTGGTGGTGAAGGTGATCGGCGTGCCGGGCGCGACGCCCGTCGTACACGGACCGCTCGTGGTCGCCCACGGAAGCGGCGTCGTGCCGGTGGCGGCATTCCCCCAGAGCACGTTTCCATCGAAGACAAGGCGTTCCGGGGTGCTCGCCCCGATCGCGGTTCCGGACACCGCGGCCAGCGTTCCGGCGACAGCGAGGATGGCTA
>JANMQV010000215.1:0-40491 GCA_031370645.1 Candidatus Eiseniibacteriota bacterium
GGAGGAGCACGGGATGGCCACCGGTCGCGAAGGTCTGGGCGATGCCGTTCCCCATCGTTCCCGCGCCGACCACCAGCACCGGCTTCAAGGCCTGCGTGGTGGCGCTCACGCGGCCTCCACGCTCAGGGCGACCGCGTTCCCGCCGCCGAGACAGAGGGTCGCGAGGCCCGACTTCTTCTTCATGTCGCGCATGGCGTAGAGGAGCGTCGTCAGGATGCGGGCGCCGCTCGCGCCGATCGGATGCCCGAGCGCCACGGCGCCGCCCCGGACGTTGAGCGTCGCGGGATCCCACTCCAATTCGCGCGCATCGACGATCGCCTGCGCGGCGAAGGCTTCGTTCGCTTCGATCAAATCCCACGCGTTCGTCTTCCGTCCCAGCCGCTCGGCCAACTTCCGCACTGCGATGACCGGCGCATAGAAAACCAACTCGGGCGCGACGCCGCCGGTGGCGTAGCCGTTCACGCGGGCGAGCGGGGTGGAGCCGGTCCGCTTGAGCGCCGCGCCCGACATGACCACCACGGCCGATCCGCCGTCGTTCAATCCCGGCGCGTTCCCGGCCGTCACCGTGCCGTCCTTCTGGAAGGCAGGACGGAGCTTCCCGAGCGTCTCCATCGTCGTCTCGGGACGGACGCGTTCATCGGCGAGAAACGGCTTCGGGTCGCCCTTCTTCTGCGGGATGACGACCGGGACGATCTCGTCCTTGAAGGCGTTCGCGGCCTGGGCCTTCGCCGCCTTCTGGTGGCTCTCCATGGAGAAGCGGTCCTGGTCGTCGCGCGTGACGTTGTACTTCTTCGCGATCAGTTCCGCGGCGCTTCCCATGTGGAAGTTGTTGAACGAATCCCAGAGCCCGTCATGGATCACGCCGTCCACGAGCTCTCCGTGACCCAGCCGATAGCCGGTGCGGGCCTTCGGGAGGTAATAGGGGACGTTCGACATCGACTCCATGCCGCCGGCCACGATGATGTCGGCGTCGCCCGCGCGAATCGCCTGCGCCGCCAGCATCACCGCCTTCAAGCCGGAGCCGCAGACCTTGTTCACGGTCATGGCGGCGACGGTATTCGGAATTCCCGCGTGGATCATCGCCTGGCGCGCGGGGGCCTGCCCCACGCCCGCCTGGACGACGTTCCCCATGAGGACCTCCTCCACCAGCCCAGGCTCGATGCCGGCACGGGAGACGGCCTCACGTATGACGATGGCACCCAGCTGCGGCGCGCTCATGCCGGCGAGCGATCCTTGGAACTCGCCGATGGCGGTGCGGCAGGCGCTGACGATGAAAGCATCACGATCGGACACGACCCACTCTCCTCTCGATACGGGCGCGGATCCGGGTCAGAGCCCCGGTCGGCTCGCGGACTCGCGCAACAGTTCCCGGGCGATGACGAGCATCTGGATCTGCGAGGTTCCCTCGCCGATCTCCATCAGTTTGGCGTCGCGGAAGTAGCGCTCCACCGGGTAGTCGGTCATATAGCCCGCCCCGCCGTGGATCTGGATCGCGAGATTCGCGCACTTCATCGCGATCGTCGATGCCTTCAGCTTCGCCATGGCGGCGTGACGCGTGTAACGCCCGCCGCGATCCTTGAAACGCGCCGTTTGGTAGACCAGCAGGCGCGCCGATTCGACTTCCGTGGCCATCTCGGCCAAGAGGAGCTGGATGGCTTGAAACTCGGCGATCGCCTTGCCGAACTGGCGGCGCTCCTGAGCGTACTTGAGCGCGGCGTCGAAGGCGGCCTGCGCGATGCCGATCGACATGGCGCCGATCGAGATGCGCCCGCCGTCGAGCGTCATCATGAACTGCTTGAACCCCTCGCCTTCCGTGCCAAGGAGGTTGTCGGCGGGAATCGACACCTTGTCGAAGAGCAGCTCGACCGTGTCGCTCGCGCGGTGGCCCAGCTTCCGCTCCTTCGTGCCGGCCGAGAATCCGGGCGTCCCCTTCTCCACGATGAATGACGAGATCCCCCGGATGCCCACGCCGGGTGTCGTGACCGCCGTGAAGACTGCCGTGCCGCAGACGGAGCCGTTCGTGATGTAGATCTTCCGTCCGTTCACGGTGTAGTGGTCGCCTTCCTTCACCGCGCGCGTTTTCGTGCCGCCGGCGTCGGAACCCGCTTCGGGCTCGGTCAGACCGAACGCCGCCAGCTTCTCGCCGGAGCAGAGAGCGGGGAGATACTTCCGCTTCTGCGCCTCGGTGCCGAAGCGATAGATGGGCCAGGAGCCGAGCGAGGTATGCGCCGCGAGCGTGATACCGGTGGAAGCGCAGGCGCGCGAGATCTCCTCGACCGCGATGGCGTAGGAGAGCGTGTCGAGCCCGGCGCCGCCGTACTCGGGCGGGAAGATCATCCCGAAGAGCCCGAGCTCCCGCATCTTGTTAACGTTCTCCCACGGAAACTCGCCCGTCTCGTCTGCTTTCGACGCGCGCGGCGCGATCTCGCCCTGGGCGAACTCGCGCAGCGTATTTCGGAGGAGCGTTTGCTCGTCGGTCAATTCGTAGAAGTCGGTGTCGCCAGTTGCCGCAACGGTCGTCATAAAGCCCCCAAGGCGCCGGTCAAACCGGCATCACGGTCACGTCGTCGAGAATGAGATCGGCTTCCGTCGCGGCGCGGACCTGCTCCACCGTGACGTCCGGTGCGCGCTCCAGCAGACGAAGCCCCTGCGGGGTGACTTCCATCACCGCGAGGTCGGTGATGATGAGATCCACCACCTTCTTGCCGGTGAGCGGAAGCGTGCACTTCTTCAAAACCTTCGAGGAGCCGTCCTTGGCGGTGTGGAGCATCGTGATGACGACGCGCTTCGCGCCGGCCACGAGATCCATGGCACCGCCCATCCCCTTCACCATCTTGCCGGGGATCATCCAGTTGGCCAGATTCCCTTCCTGGTCGACTTCCATGGCGCCGAGGATCGTGAGGTCGATGTGGCCGCCGCGGATCATGGCGAAGGAATCGGCGCTCGAGAAGAAGGAGGCGCCCGGCAGCACCGTCACCGTCTCCTTCCCGGCGTTGATGAGATCGGGATCTTCCTCCCCCTCGTATGGATAGGGGCCGACCCCCAGGATGCCGTTCTCAGACTGGAGGACGACTTCCATGCCGTCGGGAATGTGATTCGCCACCAGGGTCGGCATGCCGATCCCGAGGTTGACGTAGAAACCGTCCTTAAGCTCCTGCGCCGCCCTTCGGACGATTCGTTCTCTTTTCAATTCGCTTGGGTCCATAGGTCCCCTGGAAGATCGCGTCGATGTAGACGCCGGGCGTGATGACGACGTCGGGATCGAAGGTGCCGGTCGGAACCAGCTCCTCCACCTCCGCGATGGTGAAGGCGCCCGCCGTCGCCACCATCGGATTGAAGTTCCGCGTCGAACGGCGATAGATGAGATTACCCGCGTGGTCGCCGCGCCACGCCCGCACGAAGGCGAAGTCGCCCTTGATCGGCATCTCGAGCACGTACTCGCGTCCCTGAATGACGCGCGTCTCCTTCCCCTCCGCCACGAGGGTGCCGACGCCGGTCGGTGTGTAGAAGCCGCCGATCCCCGCTCCGCCGGCACGGATCCGCTCGGCGAACGTCCCTTGCGGCACGAGTTCGACATCGAGTTCGCCGCTCAGGAACTGGCGCTCGAACGTGGCGTTCTCGCCGACGTAGGAGGAGATCATCTTCTTGATCTGGCGCGTCTGGAGGAGAAGGCCGAGCCCCCAGTCGTCGATCCCGGCATTGTTCGAGACGCAGGTGAGTTCCTTGGCGCCGGAGTCGCGAAGCGCGACGATAAGGTTCTCGGGAAATCCACAGAGGCCGAACCCGCCGAACACGATCGTCGCGCCATCCCGAATCTTCGCGCGCTCGAGCGCTTCGCTCGCGTCTCGGACTACCTTTCGCATGCCCTTCGCCGCGGTCACGATGCGAGGCCCACCTTTCCGGCCCGGTTCGCGGCCACCCAGTTACGCACGTACTCGATGATGGCGGCGGTAGAGGTGCCGGGGCCAAAGAGATCGCCGACACCGAGCTTCCGGAGCGTCTCCATGTCTTCCTTCGAGATGATGCCGCCGCCGGTCAGGAGCACGTCGCCGAGCCCGCGCTCCCGCATCAACTCCCAGACGCGCGGAATGAGCGTCATATGAGCGCCCGAGAGAATCGAGAGCGCCACGACGTCGACGTCTTCCTGCACAGCCGCCTGCACGATCATCTCCGGGGTCTGGTGGAGCCCCGTGTAGATCACCTCGAACCCGGCATCGCGCATGGCGCTCGCCACGACCTTCGCCCCGCGGTCGTGTCCGTCCAACCCCGCCTTGCCTACCAGAACCCGGATCTTTCGCGCCATCGGGAAGCCTCCTAGAAGACCGCGGGCTCGCGGTAGACGCCGTAGGCCTCGCGGAACAGGTCGCTGATCTCCCCGAGAGTCGCGTGGGCCCGAACCGCGTCGAGGACGAAGGGAACGAGATTCTTGTCGCTCATGCAGGCATCGCGGAGCGACTTCATGGCCGCCGCGTGCTTGGCCGCGTCGCGGGAGGCCTTCACCGACTTCACGCGCTCCGACTGGCGGCGCTCGATGTCGGGATCGATCTTCAAAACGGGGATCGGGAGTTCATCCTCGTCGGAGGTGAATTTGTTCACGCCGACAACGATCCGCTCCCCCCGTTCCACCTGCTGCTGGAAGCGATAGGCGGAGTCGGCGATCTCCTTCTGGGGATAGCCGCGCTCCACCGCCGTGATGATGCCGCCCATCTCGTCGATCCGCTTGATGTAGGTGAGCGCCTCCGCCTCCATCGTGTCGGTGAGCGCTTCCATGAAGTAGGAGCCGCCGAAGGGATCGACCGTGTTCGCCACGCCGGTTTCGTAAGCCAATATTTGCTGCGTCCGAAGCGCCACGGTCACCGCTTCCTCGGTCGGAAGGGCGAGCGTTTCGTCCATGGAGTTCGTGTGGAGCGATTGGGTGCCGCCGAGCACCGCGGCGAGGGCCTGGAGCGCGACGCGGGCCACGTTGTTGAGCGGCTGCTGCGCCGTGAGGGAAACGCCGGCCGTCTGCGCGTGAGTGCGAAGCATCATGGAGCGTGGATTCTTGGCGCCGAAGCGGTCGCGCATCGTGTTCGCCCAGATGCGGCGGGCGGCGCGGAATTTTGCGATCTCCTCAAAGAAGTCGTTGTGCACGTCCCAGAAAAAGGAGAGGCGCGGGGCGAAGTCGTCCACGTCCATCCCGCGCTTCACGCACTCCTCCACGTAGCCGATGCCGTCGGCCAGCGTGAAGGCGAGTTCCTGGGCCGCCGTCGCTCCCGCTTCCCGGATGTGGTAGCCGCTGATCGAGATCGAATTCCACTTCGGCATGTTCGTCGCGCACCACTCGATCATGTCGACGCAGATCTTCACGTGCGGGCGCGGCGGGCAGATCCACTCCTTCTGCGCGATGAACTCCTTCAGCATGTCGGCCTGAATGGTGCCGCCCAACTGCGAAGGCTTCAGCCCCTGCTTCTCGCCGACCGCCACGTACATCGCGAGGAGCACGATGGCGGGGGCGTTGATCGTCATGGAGGTCGTGACCTTGTCGAGCGGGATGCCGCGGAAGAGCGTCTCCATGTCCTCGAGCGTCGAGACGGCGACTCCCTCGCGGCCGACTTCACCGAGCGACATCGGGTGGTCCGCGTCGTAGCCCATCAACGTCGGCATGTCGAAGGCGGTGGAAAGCCCGGTGACGCCTTCGCCGAGGAGGTAGTGGAAGCGCTGATTCGTGTCCTCGGCGGAGCCGAAGCCGGCGAACTGGCGCATCGTCCAGAGACGCGTCCGGTAGCCTTCGGGGAAGAGTGCGCGCGTGTAGGGGAATTGCCCCGGCTCGCCGAGTCTTTCTTGAAGATCGGCGCGGCGATCGGACTCCGTGTAGACCGCCTTGAGCGGAATGCCCGACATCGTCTCGAAGCGCGGCTCCGGAAGTCCGCGGGCCGGCGCGCCTGACGGTGCGGGCGAGGCTCCCGTGGCGGCGGGAGCGCCAGGCGCGGCCGGAGCCGGAGCCGGATCGTTACGAGGCGTTTGCGTTCGACCGTTCGCCATGGTGCGTCATCCTTTCGATCAGATCCCGGGCGGCCCGATAGGGCGACGTCCGCCCCGCGACCACGTTCTCGGCGGCTTCGTCGAGGAGCGCCTCGAGTCCCTGGCGCTTAAGCCAGGCGTCGAGCAGCCCCTCCCGCACGGCATGCCGGATTCGCGCGCGCGTCTTCTCGCGGCGGCGGGAGGCGGCCACGTCGGGCCGACTCACGCTGTCGCGATGTTCGCGGAGCGCCTGGTGGAGCGCATCGAATCCCGTCCGCGCCGTGGCGACCGTCCGGACGATCGGCGGCCGCTGCCCCTCGGGGCGAAACGCGAGCGACGCGCGAAGCGCCGCCTCCATCGCGTCGGCGCCGGGGTGATCGGACTTGTTGAGAACGATCACCTCGGCGATCTCCATGAGACCCGCCTTCAGCGCCTGAATGGCGTCACCCGACTCCGGCGTCAGCACCACGACGGTCGTGTCCGATGCCTCCGCGACATCGAGCTCGCTCTGCCCGACCCCCACCGTCTCCACCAGCGTCGTCTGGCTTCCCCAGGCGTCGAGCAACTCGCAGAGCTCGCTCGTTCGCGCGGCCAATCCGCCGAGGCTCCCGCGCGTCGCCATGCTGCGGATGAAGACCTTCGGATCGGTCGCGTGCTCGTTCATCCGAACCCGGTCGCCCAGTATGGCGCCCCCCGTGAAGGGACTCGTCGGATCGACCGCGATGACGCCGACCTGAAGTCCCTCCGCGCGAAGCATCCGCGTGTATTCGGCCACGAGCGTGCTCTTCCCCGCTCCCGGCGGTCCGGTGAATCCGATCCGCGGCGCCCCGGGGCGCTTTCCATAGAGCGCCTCGAGGATTCCCTCCGCGCCGGCGTCGCCGTTTTCGACCCACGTCATCGCCCGGGCAAGCGCGCTCGCGTCGCCCCGAAGAACTGCTTCCGCCAAACCAGCGACCGACGAGGGCGCGCCCGCGGGCGCGTTCAATACTCCATCCCGGCGCGCGACTCGAGCCCCTGGCGATAGTGGTGCTTGATCTCCCGCACCTCGCTCACCGTGTCGGCCGCTTCCACCACCGTCGCGGGCGCGCTCCTGCCGGTGGCGATGATGTCCATCCAGCGCGGGCGGGCCTTCACGAGTTCGAGCACTTCCGCGACCGGCACGAGATTGAAATCGGCGACCACGTTGATCTCGTCGAGGATCAGGAGATCGTGCTCTCCCGCGCGAACGATCTCCCACGCCTTGTCGAGACCCGCTCGCGCGAGCGCGACATCGCGGGGATCGAGATTCTTCGGATCGACGAATGCGTTTCGGCCGAATTGATAGACGTCCACGTGGAGCCGGTCACGAAGCACCGAGAGCTCGCCGTAAATGCGTCCCTTCATGAATTGGATCACCGCCACGCGAAATCCGTGGCCGAGGGCGCGGAGCGCGCAACCGAAACCGGAAGTGGTCTTCCCCTTCCCATTCCCCGTGATGACGAGAAAAATCCCACGGCGGGTTTCGCGGCCCTCGGTCGGAAGCGCCGATCCCGATGTAGCACCGTCAGTTGCAAGGATTTTGGCCATCAAGCCAGGCTACCATCCCGGGGGCCAAGTGTCAATCGAAGCGGGCCCCCCGACGCTTCCGTTCCGCTCTCCGATCCCGCCCCCAAACGCTTTGGATGCAATGCTTTCCAAGATCGATGCAGAGCGCGCGGGACGTCTTGCCCTGAATCTAGTACCCTAGGGAAGATAAATTACGGGGGACGATTGAGGGTGTTCCGCGGGTCGATCGTAAGGTCCGCCGGGCTCCGTCGCCCCGTTCGCTCGAGGCGCGCGGCTTCGATCCGCACTGAAGGGAGACCTACATGGGGCGTCGGGGAAACCAGACATTCTTGAAGAATCAGAAGGCGCAAAAGCGCGTGGCGCGCGCGAACGCGAAGCGGGTCGAAAAGCAGGCGAAGCGGGACGACAAGGTCGCACGCGCTGCCGCCGGCGATCTTCCCTACGGCGCTCCGATCGAAGGGATGGAGCCCGGTGATCTTCCAGGGAACGGCGCCGTACCGGTGGACGGAGAAGAAGGCATCGAAGGAACGGACGAAGCGGACGACGACGCCGAAGGCGACGACGAGAACGAAGATTCTCCGATCAGCGCCACCGAGCACTAACACCGGCGCGCCGCGAATCCGTCGCCACCGCGGCCCGCGCCCGAAATCAGAATCCCCGCAGTAGCGACTCCGCCACGGCGAACGCGCTCCGTGGCCTTCCCACGCGCCGAGCGTGCTGCTTCATCTCGTCGAGAATCTCCCGCTGGTGGAGAAACCGCATCAATCTGAAGTGAAGTTCCTCGTAGTCGTGGACGCGAATGGCGGCTCCCGACTCCTGCAGGAAGTCGCAGTTACGGTCCTCTTGCCCGGGCAATGGCCGGAAGACCAGCATCGGCACACCCATCGCCATCGCCTCGCTGACCGTGAGGCCGCCCGATTTGCTCAAGAGAAGATCGGACGCGGCGAGGAAGACCTCCACGCGGTCGGTGAAGCCGTGGATCTGGATACGGGCGCGATCCGCGGTCGTCTTCTCCAGGAGCCGCGTGCGCAATCTTTCGTTTCGCCCCGCGATGACGAGCGCCTGCACGTTCTTCGGCAATTCCATCACCACCTCGAGCATCGTCTCGATCGGCCCCCAGCCGAATCCCCCTCCCATCAGGAGAAAGACCGGTCGCGAGGAATCGGGATCGAGCCCCAACTCCCTCCTCGCGTCCGCCGCCGCGATCGGTCGCGCGAATTTGGGATCGATCGGCACGCCGGTGACCTCGATCTTCGATTCCGGAACGAGTCCGGTGTCAACGAGCTCCTCCTTCGAGGACTCGGCCGCCACGAAATAGCGATCCATGCCGCGATGGACCCAGATCGGATGAATCGCGAAGTCGGTGACCACCGTGGCCACCGGGATTTTCACGCGCCCGCTCTCGCGCCACGCGGCGAGGACCTCGGACGGCAGGAACTGAGTGCAGAGGATCGAATCGGGGCGGAACTGCTCGATCGCCGGAAGATAGCCGGGGCTTCCCCAGACGGCGAGCTGGGTGCGGAGTTTCTGCCGCCACGAGTCGTAGGGGGGCGCCGCGCGCTTGTAGACCTCGCCCCAGACAATCGGCGCGCGGACGAGGAGGCGATTGTACGTCGACGCGTAGGTGGTTCGAAGGAAGTGCGAGGATATGTCGAGCGCGTCGCGGACGTCGGTCACGGTGCCGGGGCGGATGAGCTCGAGCGCCGCGGCCACGGCACGCGCCGCACGCTCGTGCCCCGCTCCGGCGCGCACGTGGAGGAGGAGGAATCGCTTCGCGGCCTCGCGCGCCTCGGGGGTGGCCGCGAGAGCGGAAGCGGCGCCGACGGCTTCGCTAGAAGAAGTGACGGCTCCCTCCCGGAAAGGCGTTGGGGACATGCTGCACGCGGAGTTCCGATTCCTCGGAGGACCACGTGATGCCGATCACGTCGAATCGCACCGGCCTGCCGGTCGCGCCCCGCGCGGCGAGCCAACGCGTGGCCGCGCGCGCCACGTCGTCGCGCTTCTTTCCCGTCACCGCCGCGAGCGGGCCGCCGCGATCGTTACCGCCGCGGGCTTGCCCGGCGCCGTTCGGGCCGGCGCGGAACTTCACTTCGACGAAGACGACCGTGTCGCGGTCGAGCGCCACAAGATCGAGTTCGCCGCGTCCTTCCCGCGCGTTCCGCGCGAGAATCTCATAGCCGCGTAGAATACAGAACTGCTCGGCGATCGCCTCGCCGCAGCGCGCCGCCCGTTCCCGCCACATCCCCGCCTCCCCTCTCAGAAAAGTTCGATGACCTCCTGGACGCAGAGGAGTTCCCGGACGGGGCGGAAACTCTTGCGATGAATCTCGCACGGACCGTGAGCCCGAAGGGCCTCCAAATGATCGGGCGTGCCGTATCCTTTGTTTTCCTCGAAGCGGTAGACGGGGTAGGTCGCGGCGCACTCGTTCATCATGCGGTCGCGCGTGACCTTCGCGAGGATCGACGCCGCGGCGACGGAGAGGCTCTTCGCGTCGCCGTCCACGACCGCCTCGCACGGCACGTTGAGGACGAGAATCGTGTCCTTGCCGTCAATCAAAAGGCCCTGGGGTTGAATCCCCAGGGCCTCGACCGCTCGGCGCATCGCCAGAAGCGTGGCCATCCGGATGTTGAAGGCGTCGACTTCTTCGACGCTTGCGGCGCCGATTCCGGTAGCGACCGCCGCCGCCACGATGCGGTGGAAGGCGGCTTCGCGTTCCGCGGCGCTCAACTCTTTCGAGTCGCGCACACCCCGGAGTGTCGCTCCGGGCGGCAGGGCGACGCACGCCGCCACCACCGGGCCCGCCAGAGGTCCGCGGCCGGCTTCGTCGACTCCGGCGAGGCACTCTCCCCAGCGCGCGCGAAAATCGTCGTCGAATCGGGCGAGGCGGCTACGCCTCATCGCCTCCCAGTTTCTCGCGCTCGGTCACCTTCGCCGCCTTGCCCTTCAGGCCGCGGAGATAGAAGAGCTTCGCGCGACGGACCTTGCCGGTACGGCTCAGTTCGATCTTCGCGACGGTCGGCGAGTGGAACGGAAAGGTCCGCTCGACGCCGATGCCGCCGGAGATCTTCCGAACGGTGAAGCTCTGGCGAATGCCGGAGCCCCGGATGTTCATCACCACGCCCTGGAATAGCTGGGAGCGTTCCTTCTCCCCTTCCACGACGCGCACATGAACCCGCACCGTGTCGCCGGGGCGGAAATCAATCTTCCGCTCCGAGCGGAACCGGGATTCGAAGCGCTCCAAGATACTCATGACCGGGCCTCCTCCTTCTGTATGGCTTCCAAAAACGATCGGTCTTCGTCGGAGAGCGGACGGCCTCGCAACAGATCGGGCCTCCGCTCCAGGGTCCGGCGCAACGCCTCGCGGCGCCGCCAGATCCGGATCTCTTCGTGGTTGCCGCCCTTCAAGACTTCGGGGACGGACCGCCCCTGAAACGAATCGGGACGAGTATAGACGGGGGCGGCCAGGAGCGCCTCCGAAAAAGAGTCGGCCTTGGCCGACTCCTCGTCGCCGAGGACCCCCGGCTGAAGCCGCGCGACGGCGTCGACTAGGATTAGGGCCGCCGGCTCCCCGCCCGAAAGGACGTAGTCGCCGATCGAAATCTCCTCCGCCTCGAGGACCTCGATCGCCCTCTCGTCGATTCCGAGATAACGGCCGCAAACGACTGCCACGTGAGACTCTTGCGCCAATTCGCGAACCCACGATTGGTCGAGCGTTCGCCCCTGGGGGCTCGTCACGAGCACCCGGGGCCGGGCACCCGGCAGGGCGTGGCGGATCGACTCGAACGCGCTCACGATCGTGTCGGCCTTCATGACCATCCCGGCTCCTCCGCCGTACGGATAGTCGTCGGTGGTGCCGTAGCGATCGGTCGCGAAATCGCGAATCGGGACGAGTGCCACGTCAAGGAGCCCCTTCTCGCGGGCAATGCGGATCATCCCCTCGTCGAAGGCGCCGGTGAACGTCCCGGGGTTCAGCGTGAGGATCGAGATCCGCATGTCACACCTCTCCCGGAAGACCGGGGAGTCCGGGCGGCGGCGCCAAGACGATCGTGCCGCTCGACGCGTCCACGGAGCGGAAGACCGTGTCGAGGAGCGGAATCAAGATCTCCCCATGCTCGCCCCGAACGATGAGGACATCGTTGCTTCCGGTGGCGAAGACTTCCTCCACGCGTCCGAGCGTGGTTCCCTCGGGAGTCTTGGCGATCAGGCCGACGAGTTCGAAGCGGTAGAAGTGTCCCTCGGGGAGCGGGGCCACTTGGTCGCGGCGGATCGTCAGATCGGCGCCATGCAGCGCCTCGGCGTCGGTCCTCGATTCGATCCCTTCGAAGCGGACGAGCCAGCGCTCTTGGAACGGGCGCGAGGTGGCGACTTTTAGCGTTCGCGCGGCGCCCGAAGGGAGGCCCGCCGCGACGACGCGCCCCGGATCGAACCGTCCCGGGGTGTCGGTGGTCGGATCGACGACGACTTCTCCGCGAAGTCCGTGCGCCTTCGCCACGATCCCCACGAGGATCGGGGCGGCCCCATCAGGCTGCAAAATCAGTCGGCAATCTCGAGCGTCGCCCGCATGCCCTTTGCCGAGGCCGCGGCCGACAAGAGCGTCCGCAGCGCCTGGGCCGTGCGACCCTCGCGTCCGATCACTTTCCCAAGATCGCCCGGGGTGACGCGGAGCGTGAGCACGACGGTGTCACCGCTCTCACGCTGATCCACGTGCACGCCCTCGGCATGATCCACCAACTGGCGCGCACAATATTCGATGAACTTCTTCACGCGGCGCTCCTGGTCGGGGGTTATTTCTTGGTCTTCTTGGCCTTCGCCTTCGCGGGCTTGGCCTGGCCGGACTTCGCCTTCGCGCGCGCCTTCGCCTTCTTGTCGCTCCTCTTCGCCACAGCCTTCTTCTTCGCGGCCGGCTTCTTCTTGGCGGCCTTCTTCTTGGCGGCCGGCTTCTTCTCCGCCTTCGGCTTGGCCTCGACCTTCGGACGGACGGGACGGAGCGCGTCCGGCGCATGCTTCGCCATCAGCACCGAAACCGACTCCGACGGCTTGGCGCCGTTCAGGATCCACTTGGCGAAATGGTCCGAGTCGATTTTGAAGGTCGCCGGATCCGTCAGCGGATCGTAGTAGCCGAGCTGTTCGATGAAGCGTCCGTCGCGCGGATAACGCGAATCGGCGACGACGACGCGGTAGAACGGCCGGCCCTTGGACCCCGTTCGCTTGAATCGAATGACGACAGCCATTCCTCTACTCCTCCGTGGTGGTGGCGACGATGCCCGGCGCGAACTAGCGGATTCCCATGGGGAGCTTGCCGCGCATTCCGCCGAGGCGCTTCATCATTTGTTGGGCCTGCTCGAACTGCCGGAGCAGGCGGTTCACGTCCTGCACCGTGGTGCCGCTTCCGCGCGCGATGCGCCGGCGGCGGCTTCCATCGATGATCTGCGGACGTTCGCGCTCGAGGCGGGTCATCGAAAGGATGATCGCCTCGGTGCGCTTCATGTCCCGGTCGTCCACCTTCGCGCCTGCCGGCAGGCGGACTCCGGGGAGCATCTTCACGATCTCCTCGAGCGGCCCCAGCTTCTTCATCTCCTGGAGCTGCTGGAGGAAGTCGACCAATGTGAATCGATCCTTCCGGAGCTTCTTCTCGAGATCGACGGCCTTCGTGAAGTCGAGCCGCTCCTGCGCGCGCTCCACGAGCGTGAGGATGTCCCCCATGCCGAGGATGCGCGAGGCGAGCCGGTCGGCGTGAAAGGGTTCGAGCCCGTCCACTTTTTCGCTCACGCCCATGAAGCGGATCGGAGCGCCGGTCACCGCCTTCAGCGAAAGCGCAGCGCCTCCTCGCGCGTCGCCGTCCATCTTCGTCAGCACGAACCCGCTCACCGGAAGTCGCGTGGTGAACGCCTGCGCGATCTGCACCGCGTCCTGCCCCGTCATGGCGTCCAGAACGAGGTAGGTCTCCGACGGCTCGAGCACCTTGTGGACGCGAGCCACCTCGTCCATGAGGCCGTCGTCCACGTGGAGCCGTCCCGCCGTGTCGGCGATCAGGAGATCGAAGCCTTCCCGATCGGCCCGCGTTCGCGCCGCCTTCGCCAGCGCCACCGGGTCCTTCGCCTCACGATCGACGTGAATCGGAACGCCGACGCTCCGCGCCAAGACCTCCAACTGATCGATGGCCGCGGGGCGCTGCAGGTCGAGCGCCGCGAGAAGAACGCGCTTTCCTCGCCCCGCCCAGTGCTTCGCGAGTTTCGCCGCCGTGGTTGTCTTCCCGGAGCCCTGGAGCCCCGCGAGGAGAAGCACGGCCGCGCGGTTCGACGGAAACTGGAGTCCCGCCGTCGCCGATCCGCCGAGAAGTTTGACCAACTCCTCGTGAACGATCTTGACGATCTGATTTCCGGGCGAAACACTCTGCAAGATCTCGGCGCCGACCGCGCGCGCTTCGACCGATTTCAGGAAATCGCGCGCGACGTCGAGATTCACGTCGGCTTCAAGGAGCACGCGGCGAATCTCGCGCAGCGACTCCTTCACGTCCTGTTCGGAGAGCCGACCGCGGCCCACAAGCTTTTGGAAGACGCCGTGGAGGCGCTCGGTTAGGCTCTCAAACAAGGCTTCGGACCCCCCGACAGGCGTCTTGGAACTCGGTCGACATAAACGCAGTAGGCTAGCATCGGAACGGCACTTACGGCAACCCTCAAGTGGGGGCCGCCGGGGCGTCGGTGGAGAATCTTTGGCCGGTCTAAAAAAAGTGAAGCCGGATGGCGTCGGTCGTACATTTCCGTTGACATGAACGACAGGTGAGAATAATTTTAACAGTCGAGCGGAGTTCCCTGCCGCCTCGTGCCCAATCCGCGGCCAAGACCTAGTCCCACAAGCCGGTCATTTCTTGCGGGGTTTTGAGTTGCGTACCACGTGGATGCGCGGGGAACTTCCTCCTAATTTTGTCCCCACCCCCACTCCTTGAGACCGGCTAGGAGCATCGACCCACTGAAACGCGTGCTTCTTTTGGCGTGCCTCGCGCTCGTCGGCTGCAGTTCGGACGCGATCCACGGACGCCAGGCGTTTTTCCCCGGCTCGAGACTCACGTCGTGGGCGGCGTGCGACAAGTTCTCCGGCATCAGCGACAACATCGAGATCTGCGCGAGCACCGGCCTCCTCCCGGGAGCGTCGGCGCAGACTTACAACATTTCCTTCTCGCTGCCGAACGATGCGCATGTTCGGATCGCGGTCTTCGACAGTCACGCCGCGCTCGTGAGGCTGCTGTTCGACGACGACGAGGCGGCGACGCTCCCCGGATTCTTCCGCCAGCCCCCCATCGCGTGGGATTTCACCGACGCGAACGGCGTCCGGGTTTCGCCGGGCGCCTATCGTTTGTATTTCAAGTCGGGGTCGACTCAATCGACCAGCGACGTGGAGGTACCGTGACCTCCGCTCCGCTCGCTCGTCGCTTCCTCCTGCTCCTCGCGTGCCTCGCGGCGGGAATCGTCGTCGTCTCGCGCCCGCTCGAGGCACGCGCGGAGGAGGGGGCCACGGGTGAGACTCCGGGCTCGGCTCAGCCCACGGCGCCCTCCGATTCCGCGGCGATCGCGGCGGCCATGGCCGCTTCCGACTCGGCCCTCGCCGAGGCTCGCGCGCCAGGCCGGGTGGCCCGCGCCAATGCCGTTTCCCGCTTCGAATTCGGCGCCGCCATGCCGGAGGGATATTTCGATTGGCTCGCGACGGCGGGCTACCGTCATCGCCTTCTCACCGACGCGCGCTTCGAACATTGGCTCGAGGTGGACGCGATGTACGGGAAGAAGCGGTATCTGAGCGAAGGCTCCGCGGGTGTGGCGTGGTTCTTCCGCCCGCTCGCCCTCTGGCACCCCGAGTGGCGGTTCCGCCCGGTCGTCGAGGCCGGAGTGGGCGGCACCATCGTGGTTCAGTTCGCCGATATCGAGGGATTCAACGATTGGTCGTCGCATGCCCGCGCGTACGTGAAGTCGCACGCCGTGGCGGGATTCGAAACCGAATTAACGGGGCGCTGGGGGATCGCCGTTCGTGGCCGCTTCACGGTCCCGGCGAGCCGGCCGCTCGACTACGCCCAGGTCGTTCTCTTCCTCAGATAGTCTCCGGTCGCCGAGTTCTTCTCCCGCGCTACTTCGGCGGGAGTTCCCGCGGCCACCAGCCTCCCGCCCGCAGCGCCGCCGTCCGGCCCCAGCTCCACCAGCCAGTCGCACGACGCTAGGAAGTCGAGGTTGTGCTCGACGGCGATCACCGTTCCGCCCCGTCGCGTCAGTTCGTGCAGCACGCGGAGGAGCACCGCGACGTCGCGCCGGTGAAGACCGACCGTCGGCTCGTCGAGAATGTAGAGCGTGTCGGGCGCGCTTCGCTCCGCGAGTTCGCGGGCCAGCTTCAGCCGCTGCGTCTCCCCTCCGCTCAGCGTGGTGAGCGGCTGGCCGAGCCGCAAGTAGCCGAGCCCGACCCGCTCCAAGACCCAGAGCGGCTCCTGGATTTCGGGCTCACCGCCGAAGACGCGGATCGCCTCCTCGATCGTCTTCCCGAGAAGTTCGTCCATGGAGAGGCCGTGGACGCGAACCTCGAGGACCTCGGGGCGGTAGCGCTTCCCGCCGCACGCCTCGCACGGAATCGAGAGGTCGGCCAGGAAGTACATCTCGACCTTCGTGACGCCGGCCCCCTCGCAGACGTCGCAACGCCCGCCGGCCACGTTGAAGGAGAACGTGCCGGGCGTGTACTTCCGTTCCCGGGCGAGCGGAGCGCGCGCCCACCGCTCCCGGATCCGGTCGAACGCTTTCACGAAGGTGGCGGGGTTCGACCGCTGCGTTCTTCCGACCGGGCTCTGATCGACGAGCGCGATTCGGGAGGCGCCCTCGAGGCCGGTCACCTCGTCGTGCGCGCCCGGCACCGGCGCCTCTTCCCCCGCCGCGCGGGCGGCTGCCCGATAGAGAACGTCCTCGACGAGCGTCGACTTCCCCGATCCCGATACGCCGCAGACACCGGTCAACGCGCCGATCGGAAAGCGCGCCGTGACGTTTTTCAGATTGTGCTCACGGGCGCCGCGCACCTCGATCCATCCGGCCGCCCGTTTCGGATCCGGGAGACGGAAGCGCGAGTCTCGCGCCGGGAATTCGACCGACACGCGTCTCCCCGGCCATGTCTCGATCGGCCCTTCGTGGAGGAGTTCCCCCCCGCGCTCCCCGGCCCCGGGGCCGAGCTCGATGATCCATTCCGCCGCGTCGATCACGTCGGGGTCGTGCTCCACCACGAGGAGCGTGTTCCCCCGTTCGCGGAGGCGGAGCAGGACGCGGATCAACCGGTCGGTGTCGCGCGGATGGAGCCCGACCGTCGGCTCGTCGAGCACGTAGAGCGTGTGGCTCAGGCTTCCGCCGAGCGCGTTCGCCAGTTCGATCCGCTGCGCTTCCCCTCCGGAGAGCGACTTCGACTGTCGGTCGAGCGTCAGGTAGTCGAGGCCCGTCTCGCCGAGGTAGTCGAGCCGTCCGCGAAGTTCGGCGACGATCGGTGCCGCGACTTCGGTCCGGACAGGATCGAGGTCGAGCGCGACAACGAAGGCGCGAAGTTCCCCGACGGTCATTGCCGCAAGATCGGCGACGTTCTTCCCTCCCACGTAGACCTCCAGCGCCTCCGGCTTGAGCCGGATGCCGCGACAGGCGCCGCAGATCACCTGCTCCTGATAGCGCTTCACGAGGAATCGCGCGCTCAGTTTGTAGGCCTTCTCCTTCTGGCGCTCGAGGAAGGGGAATACGCCGCGGAACCCGGGCGCGCCATGGAGGAGGATTTCCTGATGCTCCGGCTTGAGCGCCTTGAAGGGGCGGTCGAGAGGAATGCCGTGCTTATCGGCGACGGCTTTCAGTTTCGGAAGGAAGTGCGCCCTCCAGGAGTTCGCCCATGGATCGAGAGCGCCGTTATTGACGCTCTTCTCCGGATGGGGAACGACTCGCTCGCGCGTGAACGTGAGGACGTTTCCGAAACCGCGGCACTCGGGGCAGGCGCCGTAAGGGCTGTTGAAGGAGAAGAGCTGGGGGCGCGGCTCCGGAAACGTCCGCCCGCACCCTTCGCAGACGCGACCGTCGGCGTAGGTCGCGCGTTCGCCCGACGCGCGTTCCACCGTGACGCGGCCGTCCCCTTCCCGCCACGCGTGCTCCAGCGCTTCGCGAAGCCGCATCCGCTGCTCGGGCGAGGGGCGGAGCCGATCGACGAGAATCTCGATCGGGGCGCGGAGTTTCGGCGGCGGCGGTTCGTCGAGGCGAAGCCAGCCGTCGGTGCCGCGAGCGCGAGCGCGGAGAAATCCACGCGAAAGGGCACGCGCCCAGAGCGCCGCCGGCGATTCCCCGGGCCGCGCGGCGAAGACGATCCAAACGGAGACTTCCTCGCCGCCCGTCCGGAGCACCGCTTCCAGGACGGAATCGAGGCTGTGCCGCGGGACCGCGTGGCCGCACCGGCCGCAGCGCGTCTCGCCCACGCGCGCGAGGAGGAGGCGGAGGTAGTCGGCGAGCTCCGTCACCGTTCCGACCGTGGAGCGTCCCGTCTGCGCGGCCGCTCCCTGGCGAATGGCGATCGCCGGGGCGAGCCCTTCGAGGAGGTCGTAGTCGGGGCGCGGCAAGCGATCGAGGAACTGCTTCGCGTAGGTGGAGACGCACTCCACGTAGCGCCGCTGTCCCTCGGCGTAGATCGTGTCGAAGGCGAGCGACGACTTCCCCGATCCGCTCACCCCGGTCACCACCGTCAGGGCGGCGCGCGGGAAGGAGACGTCGATATTTCGGAGATTGTTCTGGCGGGCGCCCTGGACACGGACGCGCGGCTTTAGCGCGATGGCGGCCAGATCGGCGGAGGCGTCGGGAGGCGGAGAGCGGTCGGGCACGCGCCCATCATAACGCGAGGCCGCCCGGCATGCACCGGGCGGCCTCTGAGGACGTGCCCAATCCGCGTTAAACTACTTCTTCTTAGCAGCCTTCTTCTTAGCAGCCTTCTTCTTCGCCGGCATGTACGTCACCTCCCCTCGCGTTGATTTGTTCGCCGTTCAGCCCGCGGCATTGCCCCCGGGCCCAATCAGCCCCACCACCTCATCCACCATCACCGTGAGATCGAACGGCTTTCTGAGGTATCGATCGACCTTCAGTCGCTTCGCTTCCGTCTTCACGTCGGGCGTCTCGTAGGCCGTCATGAGAATCAGTTTCGACGGCACCGCCTGCTCGCGCAGGCGCCTGATCATTCCGATTCCGCTCTCCCCCGGGAGGCGGTTGTCGAGGACGATCAGATCGAACGAGGGACTCGCGAACGCTCGCCGATCCGCATCTTCCGCGGATCCGGCCGTCGCGATCCGATAACCCGACTCACGAAGGACGTTGGAGAGTGTGCGAACGAGCAACTGCTCGTCGTCCACGATGAGGACCGACTTCGACAATCCACACCTCCTCCATGCGTCGCCGTGATCATCGCTAGATGTAGAAAGCAGGAACGGTGCCAACTCGCGCGTCTCTCGTCACAAGCGAGCACGCGGATCGCGCATCGTCTCGTAACGATGCGAAGTTAGGACGCATCGTTCATGCGGCTCCTTCATGCGGTCGCGCGAACGCGCCGCGCGCGCGAAGTGTCAGGAGATTGGACAGCGCGGATCGATCGCGCGCGTTTCTCGCAGGTGAATGCGCGATGTGTGAAGAAACGCGACATGTCGAGAAAGACAACAGCCGATTCGGACGACTTCGATACGCGGCGATTGGTTACAATCGCTCCTCATGATCGGAACGCGACTCGCTCACTACCTGCTTCAAGAAGAGATTGGCGCCGGCGGAATGGGCGTCGTCTATCGCGCGCGCGACGAGCGACTCGAGCGCGACGTCGCGGTGAAGGTGCTCCCGCCCGGCATCCTCGACGAAACCGCGCGGGCGCGGTTCCGCCGCGAAGCGATGGCACTCTCGAGACTGAATCATCCCCACATCGGCATGATCCACGACTTTGGGAGCGATCAAGGCACCGACTTCCTCGTGATGGAGCTCGTGCGCGGTCGCACGCTCCGCGAGCGGCTTCGCGAAGGACCGCTTTCGCTGGAGGAAGCGGTGGAGACGGCGATCGCCGTGGCCGAAGCGCTCGAGGAGGCACACGAGCAGGGCGTGATTCATCGCGACCTGAAGCCGGAGAACATCCTCCTCACGACGAAGGGCTGGGTAAAGGTGCTCGACTTCGGGCTCGCGTCGCTACGGCCGGCGTCGGGCGCCACCGTGACCACGCAAACTCTGACGGCGGCGCATCTCCTGACCGGCACGCTCCCCTACATGGCGCCCGAGCAACTCCTCGGAAAGCCGGCGGAGGCGCGGACCGACCTCTACGCGCTCGGCGTCCTGATGTACGAGTTGGCGACGGGGACACGGCCGTTCGAGGCGGACGTGCAGGCGGCGCTCATCGGCGAGATCCTCCACAAGACGGCGGCCGCGCCGTCGTCGCGAAGGACGGGGATCCCGATTTGGTTCGACGGCATCGTGGCGCGATGTCTCGAGAAGGAAACGGTCCTTAGGTTCGAAGACGCCGCGTCCTTGAAGCAGGCGTTGAAGGATGGGGTGCGCGGGGGGCCGGGTCCTTCCGCGCCGGTTTGGACTGCCTCCGCGGAAGCGGGCGCCGGCGCGGCCGGGTCGGGCCCGCCTTCCTCCTCCGCGAGTGTCGGCTTCGCCACGCCACCGGCCGTGCCGGCGACGCCCATCTCCGGCTTCTCCGCCGGCGCGGCGAGCCAGCAGGTGAATCCGGAGGCGTACGACGCGGTCATCCGGGGACGCCAGATCATCGGCCGCCGAACCGATGAGAGCATGCGGCGCGGCATCGAGTACATCCGCCGCGCTATCGAGATCGATCCGCTCTACCCGCCGGCGTACGCCGCGTTGGCGACCGCGTACGACCTGATGGGATTCTTCGGCATGGCGGCGCCGGCCGACTGCTTCCCTCGCGCACGGGTCGCCGCCTCGCGCGCCATCGATCTCGACTCGAAGTGGGCGCCCGCCTACTCGGCGCTGGCGTACGTCGCCCTCTACTATGAGTGGGACCTCCGGAAGTCGGAGGAGCTCTTCCGGAAGTGCATCGAGCTCGACCCGCAATACCCCATCGGGCCGCTCTGGTACGCCAACCTCCTCCTCTTCGAGCGCCGATTCGAGGAAGCGGCCCAGACCATCAACCGCGCGCAGGCGCTCGACCCGCTCTCCTCCATCGTCACGATGAGCCACGGCTGGACCGCCATGTTTCAAGGGAAGTACGAGTGGGCCCTGCGGGAGTACTCGAAGGCGACGGACTTTGATCCGGACTTCCACGTCGCCCACTGGATGGCCTCGTGGTGCCTCACGGCGCTCGGGCGGCACGATGAGGCGGTGGCCTCCGTCACGAGGGCGATCGAGACCTCGAAGGGACTCCTCATCTGCTACCCCACCTTGGCGCGAGCGCACGCGCTGGCCGGAAGAAAGGACGAGGCGCGCCGGGTGTTGGCGGAGCTGGAGGCGAAATCGCCCGCCCGGTACGTGGAGCCGCTGGAAGTGGCTCTGGGGTACGAGGCGTTGGGCGAGCGTGATATCGCGTTTACGTGGTTCGACCGCGCGGTGGAAGCGAGATCGCGCTGGCTGGTGGCGCTGGGGGTGGATCCGCGGTTCGATTCGCTTCGTGAGGATCCCAGGTTCGGCGCGTTGAAGAAGAAGGTGGGCGTCTTCGAGTAGCCGTTACCGTCCGACTTCGAGCGTCCCTCGAATGGCGGCGATCCGCTTCAACCGCTCGATGAGACTCTGCCGCGAAATCCCGAGCACCTTGGCCGCCTGCGAGCGATTCCCGCTCGTCGCTTCGAGCACCTTCAAGATGTGCTCCTGCTCGATCTCCGACAGCGTGGGGAGATTGATGTCGTTCTCCCCGCGCGCCACCATCGCGTCCCGGAGCGCGCGTGGCACCGACTCGTACTGGGCGATCATCTCGGCCGGCAGGTAGTCCTCCCGCAGCCTCTCGTCGTCCTCCAGCAGCACGACCCGCTCCAGCAAATTCCGCAACTCCCGGACGTTCCCCGGCCAGCGGTAGACGCGGACGATTGCCTCCACGTCGTCCGTCATCCCGACGAAGCGCTTCCGGAACTTCTCGCTGTAGTAGTGGAGGAAGTGCCGCATGAGGAGCAGAACGTCGTCGCCCCGCTCGCGGAGCGGCGGCATGACGACCGAGACGACCTTGAGCCGGTAATAGAGATCGTGCCGGAAGCGCCCCTCGCGGACCGCCGTTTCGAGGTCGCGGTTCGTCGCGGCGACGATCCGAAGTTCGACCGAGAGGTCGGCCGCGCCGCCGACGCGCTTGAAGGTCCGATCCTCGATGAAGCGGAGGAGTTTCGCCTGGGTGTTGACCGGCAGATCGCCGACTTCATCGAGGAAGAGTGTTCCCTGATCGGCGAGCTCCACGAGGCCCCGCTTCGGCTCCCGCGCGTCGGTGAAGGCGCCGCGCTCGTGTCCGAAAAGCTCGTTCTCCAGCAACTGTTCCTGGAACGTGGAGCAGTTGAGCGCGAGGAACGGGGCGTCCCGCCGCGCACTCTCGAAGTGGAGCGCCCGGGCGACGAGTTCCTTGCCGGTGCCGCTCTCCCCCTCGATCAGCACGGTCGTCGCCTCGCTTTGCGCGACCTTGTAGGTGATCTCCCAGGCGCGGCGGATCGCGGGCGACTCACCGACGATCTTCGTCTTCAAGAACGCCTCGAGTTCCGTGCGCCGGAAGGCATCGAGCTGCGTCTCGCGAATGAGCCCCGCCTTCAGCCGCTCCATCGCGAGGAGCATCTCGTGCATCTCGTAGGGCTTCTTGAGGAAGTCGGTCGCCCCTTGGCGCATCGCCTCGACCGCCGTGGGGAGGTCTCCAAAAGCCGTGATCACCACGACCTTCAGGTCGGGGGCAAGCGTCTTCAGGCGCGGGAGGAGTTCGAGGCCGCTCCCATCGGGGAAGCGAAGGTCGAGGATCAGCGCGTGAGGAGGATCGCGGCGGACCGAGTCGAGCACTTCGGCCGCGGTGCCGACCGCATCCACGTCGTACCCCTCGGCGCTCAGGACCTTCACGAGCGACTTCCGAATCAGTTCTTCGTCGTCGGCGATCCGGACGCGGAGCTTCATGCGTTACTTCTCCCGCTCGTCGCGCGCTTCTTCCGACTCCGGAGGAGCGAGGAGCGCGGGGAGGCTGAACTTGAACGCCGCCCCCTGCGTGAGATTCCGCGCGGTCAGATTTCCGCCGTGCTCGCGCGCAATCTGCTGCGAGATGGAGAGCCCGAGCCCCGTTCCCATGGAGCGGGTCGTGAAGAAGGGATCGAAGATCTTCTCCTTCACGTCCTCCGGAATCCCCGGTCCCGAGTCCGCCACGATCACGTCGACGTAGGCCTTCGTGGAGCGCGTTCGCCGGAGACCCGTGCTGATCCGGAGCGTTCCCCCTTGCGGCATCGCCTGGATGGCGTTGATAACCAGGTTCAAGACCACTTGGTGCGCCATGTCGGGGTCGACCGCCACGGGTGGGAGCCCCTCGTCGAAGTCGGGTTCCACCTCCACGCCCGAGTCCTTCAGCCGGCGGCCGAGATTGTCGAGCGCCTTCGCGACCACCTCGTGCATGTCGGTCGGGGTCGGCTTCGCGGCCTGGGGGCGCGCGAACAAAAGAAGGTCGGTGATGATCTGCTCGATCCGGTCGAGTTCCTTGAGAACATCTTGAAGATCGTCGCGGCGAGAGTCGCCGGCCCGGAGTTTCGAGGCGACGAACTGGACGGTGGTCCGAACACCGGTGAGTGGATTTCGAATCTCGTGCGCGACGCGCGCCGAGAGTTCGCCGAGCGAGATGAGGCGCTCGGTATTTCGGAAGATTTCCTCTTCGGAGTCGGCGTCGACCAAGTCCTCGATGCGGACGAGGAGAGCGCCGTCGTCGCCGAGCGAGGAGGCGGAGTAGCGCATCAAGACCTCGCGGTCCCCCACCTTGCCGCGCACCTCTCGCGTGGAGCGT
The DNA here is from genome assembly GCA_031370645.1 of Candidatus Eiseniibacteriota bacterium. GTDB lineage: Bacteria > Eisenbacteria > RBG-16-71-46 > SZUA-252 > SZUA-252 > SZUA-252. The sequence goes on from JANMQV010000215.1 coordinate 23,509, forward strand.
CCCGGTTCTCCCTTCGAGCCGCGCTCCGGCAGATACCAGCGCTCCGTCTCCGGCTCGAAGATCTCGCCGAGGGGCTTCCCCACGACATCATCGGCGGCCACGCCCCACCCTTTGGCGAGCGTCTCGTTGACCGCGACGATGCGCCGGTCCTCGTCGATCACGAGGAGCCCCGTGTCGAGCGCGTCGAGCACGCGAACCAGGGAGTCGCGAGCGACGTCAGGGGCTTCTGCGCGCGTCATCGGTACCTCCAGACAGTCGGAATTCGGCTGACCTCGTGAAGTTGCCTCCCGGGGGCGAGCGCGTCAACGGCAAATTGGCTTGGCGTAGCGGTTTCCCGCTTTCGAGCGGGCCCCGCGAGGGGTTCCGCCGAAAACCCGCGCCTCTTGCGCACGGGGGGCGCCCCTTGGTAATCTTGACGGCTGACTGGCTTTCGCGCGGCGCCTGCGAGGGCGCCGTTCCTATCTATCTCTTCGAACGATACCGAGGTGTATTCGTCATGATGCAGGGCCTTCGCGACAACATGAAGATCATCATCTGGATCACGGCGGTCGTGTTCCTGGTGGGCTTCGGCATTCTCGAGCTCGGCGGCGTGATGGACTTCCGGAACGCCGGCAAGTCCTCCGCGGGTCCGGCCGGCGTGATCGCCGAGATCAACGGGCAGCCGGTTCGCTACGATTTCTTCCAGCAGACCTACAATCAGATGATCGCCGAACTTCGCCAGACGCGGGAGATGCGCGAGGGCGGAGACGCCTACGTGCGCGAGCAGGCCTGGCAGCAGATCGTGCGGAACACACTCCTCGAGCAAGAGGCGAAGCGCCGCGGCATCAAGTCGAGCCCCGAGGAGATCAAGAGCGCCATCCGCTACTCGCCGCCCCAGTTCATCGTGCAGTCGCAGGCGTTCAACACGAACGGCCAGTTCGACTACCGGAAGTACCTGGCCGAGCTGGACAATCCCAACTCGCAGGTTCCGTGGGCGCAGGTGGAGGCTCTCGTCGCCTCGCAGTTGCCGCTCCAGAAACTGCAGGAGGAAGTCATCGCCGGCGCGAAGGTGTCGGACGGCGACGTCCGCGACCGGTTCCTCCTCCAGAACGAGCGGCTCACGCTCAACTACGTTCGCTTCGCGCCCGACTCCTTCCCGGTCGACACCTCGAAGGTAGGCGGCGCCGACATCGAGTCCTACTACAAGGCGCACCCCGACGAGTTCTCCGGCCCCGAGGAGGCGAAGGTCCAGGTGGCGCTCGTGCCGCGTTTGCCCGACGAGAGCGACTTCTCCGCGGGCCGCGAGCGGCTCCGTCCGATCCTCGACGAATTGAAGGCTTCGCCCGACTCCTTCGAGGCGCGCGCCAGGATCTACTCGGAAATTTCCTCGAACGTGAAGGGCGGCGCGATCATGGCGCCGACCCCGTTCGACGATATGCGTCCGATCTTCCGCACGGGGCTCGCCAACGTCGCTCCCGGCCACCTCTCGGAGATTCTCCAGGAAGAGCGCTCGCTCCACATCTTCCGTGTCGATTCGCGCCAGATGGATCCGGTGCGGAAGAAGGAGATGATCCTCTACCACGAACTCGCGATCCGGATTCAGCCGGGTCCAAACGCCGTTCGCGCCGCTCTCGACAAGGCGAAGGCGTTCGTGAAGGACGCGGAGAAGGGCCAGCTTGCTTCCGCGGCCACGAAGTACGGCTATCGCACCCTCGAGTCGGGCTACTTCGCGTCGGGCAAGAGCCAGAACGAAGTCTTCCAGCGCTTCCCCGACCTCGAGACCTGGGTCTTCACCGGGAGCATGCACTCCGTCTCGCGGCCGATTCCGTCGGAGACGGGCTGGTACGTCTATCAGATTCTCGACCGCCGGAAGGCGGGGGTGCGGCCGTTGGAGCAAGTGTCGGCCGACGTGAAGAAGGCGGTCGTTCGCTCGCTCAAGATGCAGCGCGCCAGTGCCGCCGCCGAGCAGGCGCGCACCGCGATTCTCTCCGGCGCCAAGGAAGACGAAGTCGCCAAGCGCTTCAACGGAACGACAGGGAACGCCGACGGCATCACGCGAAACGGCTTCATCGGAGTGCTCGGCCAGGATGCCAAGATGGTGGGGCGGCTCATGTCCCTGCCGCCCGGTTCGTGGGCGCCGGTGCTCACCGGGGTTCCGGGCGCGGTCCTCTTCAAGATCACCGGGCACCAGCAGCCGAACGAAGCGGAGTTCCAGAAGTCGGCCACCCAGTTGCGCGAGAACCTCATGCAGGAGCGTCGCCAGGTGCTCTTCGTCGAGTGGATGGACCAGCTCCGCCGGGCGGCGAAGGTGAAGGATTACCGGGAGAACTACTTCGACAGTTGATCGGTGCCGGGCTCGCACGGTAATCGAAACGAGGCGCCGCGGAGAAAGTCCACGGCGCCTCGTTCTTGTTCCGTGTTCCACCCCGATCGGCGGTACACGTTTTCATCCATCCCGCACGTCGTCCTACCGAGCTATGACTTCCGCGTTTCGTCGCCGCCCGGAGGAGCGCTCGGCTTGTCGCTGGTCGTCAGCTCGGTCTCGACTTCCTTCATCCCCTTCTTGAACTCCTGAATTCCCTTTCCGATCGAACGTCCGATCTCCGGGATCCGCTTGGCCCCGAAGAGAAAGAGCACGATCAGGAAAATCCAGAAGAGTTCCTGGGGACCGACATTGAACATCGCTACGCCTCGCTAGCCGAGCCCGATGAGGGCTCCGTGGTGGTTACCGCGGCTGCGTCCACCGCCGCGCGTCTCGGCCCACGATGACCGTGACGTCGATCATTTCCTGGGCCCGGATCTGCTGGACGAGATGGCGGGTACCCAGGTAGTCCGCCACGATGCTGCCCGGCTCGGGTGACTCGGTCCGATTCACCACGAGCGTATTGCGATAGTCGGCACGGTCGGCGTTGCTCACCACGAGCACGTCGAATCCGCCGTCCCTCAAGTACGACGCCAGTTCGCCCGCCAATCCCGAGCGGCCGCTGCCGTTCAGAAGCTCGATTCGAATCGGCCGCTTCGGACGTCCCACCGACTGCGGTCCCACACGGAGCGCGGTCGACACGACGAGCGCCGCGACGACGACGAACAAGAAGGCGAGCGTGACGTCGAGAGCGCGAGCGCCGCCGCCAGCCGATTTCTTCGCCATCGTTTCGCCGGCCGGCCGCTAGCGGCGACGCGTCGCGCCCCGCGCCGCTTCCGCGTCGAGGGCCCGGCGCACGCGCGCGTAGGTCCGATGTAGCGCCTCCGGCAGCACCTTCGTATCCGCCGTCACCGGCATGAAGTTGGTGTCGCCGTTCCATCGCGGCACGACGTGCCAATGAAGGTGCCCCAGCACGCCCGCGCCCGCCACCCGCCCCAAGTTCATGCCGAAATTGAGGCCGTGCGGCTTGTACTCCTTCCGGAGCGCCCGCTCCACCCGGGCGAGCCAGAGCCCGAGGTCGAGCGTTTCGGCCTCCGTCAGGCCCGCCAAGGAAGCATGGTGCTTCCGCGGCGCCACGAGGACGTGCCCTACATTATAAGGGTAGAGGTTCAACATGACGACCACCAAGGGGGAGACGCGGAGAACGAGGCTTTTCGCGGAGGGGCGCGCGGCGCCCTGCCGGCAGAAGAGGCAGGGCTCCTTCCTTCCTGACCTCGGCTTGATCGCCTTCTGAATGTAGGCCATGCGCCAGCCTGCCCAGAGACGGTTCATCGCCCCGGGCTCCCCGGCGAAGCGGATTGTCCGCTGGGGGCTACCCCGGCCGCGGTTAGTTCGCGTTCCGCATCGGCGAGCTGCTGCGTCGTGTTTACCCCCAACAGTTCGCTCTCGTGCGTGGCCGGCTCGATCCCGACGCCGAGGCCCCTTTCGCGCATGTGGGAGAGCGTGTCGGTGAGGTAGTACTCCTTCTGCCGATTGTCCGTGCGGAGCGAGGCGAGCGCCTCCTCGAGAGGGGCAAGATCGAAGCAGTAGATGCCCGAATTCACCTCGGCGACGGCTCGCTCCGCCTCGGTCGCATCCTTCTCCTCCACGATCTTCAGAAATCGATCGGAAGCGTCGCGGATGACTCGGCCGTAGCCGGAGGGATCCGCGAGAATTCCGCTCAGAAACGTGACGCCGTTCCCCTCGGCGGCGTGCCGCTCGAGGAGCCGGCGGAGCGTCACCGTCCGGACGAGCGGCATGTCGCCCGCCAGAACCAGCACGCGATCGCCGCCCGTTTCCGCGGCCGCCGCGGCGATCTCGCCCCACGCCACCTGCACCGCGTGGCCGGTGCCGAGCTGCGGACTCTGCGTCACGAAGCGCACGCCACGCGGAGAGCAGGAGGCGCGAACCAACTCTTCCCTGTGCCCGACCACGAGAATGACGCGCGCGGGATGGAGCGGATCGAGGCGGTCAAGCACGTGGTGAACGAGCGGCGTGCCGAGCGCCGGATGGAGCACCTTAGGGAGATCGGAGTTCATCCGTTTCCCCATTCCCGCGGCCAGCACGACGGCCTGAAAGGTAGGAATCATCGTCTCCCTCGCGGGGGGGTGATCCATCGGTTATCGAGGAGGCGCGTCTTCCCGACCCGGATCGCGGCCAAGAGGAGGGCGCGGCCATTCAGTCGCGCGACCGGCTCCAGGGTTCGCGGATCGACGAGCGAGACGTAATCGATCGCGTCGGGCTTGACGTACCGGCGGAGCCGCTGCTTCACCTCGCGCTCCAGCCGCCGGGCGTCCCGCGTCCCACGCCGCGCGAGCGCGCGGGCCACAAGGAGCGCGCGCGGAAATCCGGAGGCCCGCGCTCGGTCCGCCTCGCTCAGGTAGGCGTTTCGCGACGACATGGCGAGCCCGTCGCGTTCTCGAACGATCGGCGCCACAGCGAGACGCGCCGGGAGATCGAGGTCACGCATCATGGCGCCGACGACGGCCGCCTGCTGCGCGTCCTTCTGCCCCAAATAGAGCGTATCGGGCTCCACCATGTTCAAGAGTTTCAGGACGACGGTCGAGACGCCGTCGAAGTGCCCTGGTCGAATGGCCCCCTCCCATCGCGCCGCGAGCGGCCCCGCGGTCACGGAGGTCTGGAATCCCTCCGGGTAGACGGCGCGGGCCGTCGGAAGGTAGAACCAATCGCACCCCGCGCTCCGACTGAGCCGGGCGTCGCGGCGGACATCGCGAGGGTAGCGGCGGTAATCCTCGCGAGGACCGAACTGGAGCGGATTCACGAAGACGCTCACAACCACTCGGTCGTGCTCCCGGCGGGCGCGGCGGACGAGCGAGAGGTGACCGTCGTGGAGCGCCCCCATGGTCGGCACGAATCCCACCGTCTTTCCGCGCCGGCGCGCGGCGCGAACGAGCGCGCGCATCGCGGCGGGGCGCCGAACGATGATCACGTGGCCGGCTCGGCCTTTGGCGTCGCCGGTGCGGCCGCATACGACTCCGCCTCGCTCGGATAGCGCCCCGTCCGGACGTCCTCGCCGAACGCGCGGAGCGCCTCTCGCATCGTGCCGGCGACATCGGCGTAGCGGCGAACGAAACGCGCCGGCTTTCCGAACGTGAATCCGATGAGATCGTGGAGCACCAACACCTGCCCGTCGCAATCGGGGCCGGCGCCGATCCCGATCGTCGGGATCTTGAGCGTGCGGCTCACCTCCGCGCCGAGTTCGAGCGGGATCCCTTCCAGCACAATCGCGAAGCAGCCGACGCGCTCCAGGAGAAGCGCGTCCTCGAGGAGCATGTCGGCCGCTTCCCGTCCCCGCGCCTGCACGCGGTAGCCGCCCATTTGATGGACTGATTGCGGCGTCAGCCCAAGGTGCCCGAGCACGGGAATGTCGGCGTGGAGGATCGCCTCGATCTGGGCGAGCATGCGGCGGCCCCCTTCCAGTTTGACCGCTTCGGCGCCGCGCTTCAGGAACCGCCCGCTGTTTCGCACCGCGTCGGCCGCGCTCGCCTGGAACGAATTGAAGGGGAGGTCGGCGACGAGGAGGGCTCGGGGGCGCGCGCGGGCGACGGCGCGAACATGGTGCGACATTTCCGCCATGGTGACCGGGATCGTGGAATCGTAACCGAGGACCACCATTCCGACCGAATCGCCCACGAGGATGAGATCGACCCCCGCCTCGTCGGCAATCACGGCCGACGGATAGTCGTAGGCGGTCGTCGAGACGATCTTCACGCCGCGTTCCTTCATCTCCCGGAGCGTGCGGACGGTCACCTTCGAACGCTGGTTCGGTTCTCCGCCATAGGTCACGAAGCGCCTCCCGGTTCGGCGCCGGGGGTCACGTACGCGACCCCCTCGTGGTGCGCCTCCATTCGCGCGATCAGCTCTTCCAGGTCCGCGCGGCGATCGACGAAGTTCAGTTCGTTCGTGTTCACGATCAGGAGCGGCGCGTCCTTGTAGTGGAAGAAGAAGTAATTGTACGCCTCCGCGAGCGTGGCCGTGTACTTGGGATCCATGGCCCGCTCGTACGCCCGTCCTCGCTGCTGGATACGCGACCAGATGATCTCGGGACTCGCCTGGAGGTACACCACCAGGTCGGGCGCCGGAATCTCGCGCTCGAGGAGCGACGCCACCGACTCGTAGAGCGCGAGTTCCTGGTCGCTCAGATTCAAATTCGCGAAGACCCGGTCTTTCTGGAACAGATAGTCGCTCACGACCCCATTGTGGAAGAGGTCCGGCTGGCGGAGATCTTTGAGTTCGTGATAGCGGCTCACGAGAAAGAACATCTGCGCGGGAAACGAGAAGCGGCGTTGATCCTTGTAGAAGTTTTCCAAGAACGGATTCGCGTCGGGCGCCTCGAGAAGGAGGCGCGCGCCGGTCCGCTCGGCGAGGAGGCGAGCGAGGCTCGTCTTTCCGACGCCGATCACCCCTTCGATCGCGATGTGTTTGCCGCGGAGGTCCATCAGGTCTTGTCCACCGTGCGGGGCGCGGCCCGGCGCTAGGTCCAGAGCCGGCCGCCCTTGCGAACGCCGGATTCCTTGGGAAGGCGAAGACGGATCGCCGCAATCGTCTCGCCCAGCGTCGGGTGAACGAAGTCGGGCTCCAATTCGGCGAGCGGGGTGAGAACGAACGCGCGAAGATGCGCCTCCGGATGCGGCACTTGAAGCCCCGGCTCCTCGATCACCTGATCACCGAAGAAGAGGAGGTCCAGGTCGATCGTGCGAGGCCCCCACTTCTTCACCTTCGCGCGAATTCGCCCCAGTCGCTGCTCCACGAGGAGGAGATTCCAGAGGAGTTCGCCGGCCGTCAGCTCGGTCGCGACGCAGGCGACGGCGTTCAAGAAGCGCGGCTGCTCCACGTCGCCGACGGGCTCCGTTTCGTACACCGAGGAGACACGGGTGAGGCTCGTGCGCGGCAGTTTGCCGAGTTCCTCCACCGCGCGGAGGATGTGCGCCTCGCGCTCTCCCAGGTTCGAGCCGAGCCCGATGAATGCTTTCGTCATACGCGGACCCGTTCCACTTCCACCTCGGGGATCACGTCGAAATCGGCGACCGGCACATGCAGTTTCCGAAGGCGCACCACGACGCGCGAAGCGGGAAATGCGGCGAGAATCCCGAGCGCCAGATCCTCGGCGGCGGTCTCGATCAAGCGGCGGCGCAACTTGCCCAGGCGCGCGCGGACGAAGCGATAGACCGCCTCATAGTCGATGGCGTCCTTCAAGGAATCGATGCGGCGGCGCGTGAGGGACGGATAGGCGAGTTCCACGTCGGCCTCGAGGCGCTGACCGAGCGCCCGCTCGCGAGCCGGAACGCCGAGGTAGCCGTAGGCGCGGATGCCGCGGAGCCGAAGCCAGTCCTCCCCCGCGGGAAATCCGGCACTCCCTTCGGCGCGGCGTGCGCCCGCGCGAGGGCTAACGCGACGGGGTCGGCGCGACGGCATGGGAAGCCTTCCAGGGCGAGAGACCTTCGAGCAGTCGGAGCGCGCGTTCCATTACCGGGACGGAGGCGGTGAGCGCGATGCGGAAATAGCCTTCGCCCTGATCGCCGAACCCGACGCCGGGGGTCAGCATGACGCCGGTCTTCTCGAAGACGCGCGTGGCAAAATCGATGGCGCTCTCGCCCTCGGGGACCCGGCCCCAGACGTAGAACGCGCCGCCGGGTGTCGAGACCGGACAACCGAGCCGCTTCAGGCCTTCGACCACCACGTCTCGCCGCTCGCGATAGACCGCGCGGAGCGCCGGGCCGTGCGTCGGAAGGAGGTGATTGAGCGCCCAGGACGCGGCGATCTGAATCGCCTGGGGAGCGCCCGAATCGACGTTCGCCTTCAAGCGGACGAGCGATTCCACGAGTGGGGCCGCGCCGACGGCGAAACCAAGCCGCCAGCCGGTCATGTTGAATGTCTTCGAGAACGAATGAAACTCGATCGTCCGCGCGCGCGCCGCGGGAAATTCGAGCGCGCTCGGGGGCGGATCGCCGTAGTAGAGCTCCGAATAGGCCGCGTCGCTCGCGATGATGAGATCGCGGCGCTCCGCCCACGCGGCGAGCGCTTCGTAGAAGGTCCGCGGCGCGAGCGCGCCCGTCGGGTTGTTCGGATAATTGACCCAAACGACGCGCGTCTTCGGTGTGGCGAGGCGATCGAGTTCGGCGAGGTCGGGGAGAAAGCCGTTCGATTCGCGAAGCGCGTAGCGCACCGGCGTCGCCCCCGCGAAGATCGTTCCGGCGAAATAAACGGGATAGCCGGGATCGGGCATGAGGACTTCGTCACCGGGATTCAGAATGGCGAGCGGAAAGTGCCCAATCCCCTCCTTCGATCCGATGAGGATCGCGCACTCTTTGGCGGGATCGACGGTGACTCCGTAGCGCCCCGCGAACCAGGTCGCGATCTCCCGGCGAGCCGAGAGCATGCCGACGCTCGAGGGGTAGCGGTGGTTCGCGCCCTCCTGGGCCGCGGCCGCCATCTTCTCGAGGATCGGGGGAGGAGTCGGAAGGTCGGGGTCGCCGATCGAAATATCGATCACTTCGCGGCCCGCCGCCTCCGCCTCGGCCCGCCTACGCTCCAATTCGGCAAAGAGATAGCGCGGCAGGGCGAGTAGCCGTTGAGAAGGCGCGAGGGGAGTCATGGGGACCGACGGTAGCCGGGGGTGATGGGGGTGTCAAGGGGCGGACGCGCCGCCCGGTTTCCGTTGGAAACGAGGGCTAGACCGAGCCCTCGGCGGGGGGATCGATCACGACCATCACCTCGGCCTCGAGCGTGATCCCGTTCGCTTCCTCCACGCGGCGCTTCATTTCCTGCGCGACGCGGAGCACTTCGTAGGCGGTGGCACCGCCGCGGTTCACGATGTAGTTGGCGTGGAAGGCGTGTACGCCCGCCCCGCCTTCGCGAATCTCCTTCGCGCCCGCCGCTTCCAGCAACTGCCCCGCGGCGATCTTGCTGCCATCGGGAAGGACCGGATTCTTGAAGAAGCAGCCGGCGGTGTGGAGCCCCTTCTCGTGGCGACGAGCGCGCTGCGCGGCGTGCTGTCCCATAACGCGATCCATCTCGGCGCGATCGCCCGGCTGAAGCGAGAACTCGGTCTCCGCGACGATGTTCGTGTTTTGCTTCAGATTGCTGTGGCGGTAAGCGAATCCTAGGTCGCCCGGCTTCCGGTCGACGAGCGTCGTTCCCTCGAGGAGGCGGATTCGGGTCGCGACATCGGCGACCGAGCGGCCGAACGCGCCCGCGTTTCCGCGGATGGCGCCGCCGACCGTTCCGGGGATGTCGATCGCGAACTCGAGTCCGGTGAGCGACCGCTGCCGCGCCGCTTCCACGACTTCGCCCAGGTCGGCGCCCGCTCCCGCGACAATCCGGTTCCCCTCGACGCGGAGGTGCTCGATCTTGTTCACGATCGCCACGCCGCGGAATCCGGTGTCGCCGACGAGGAGATTCGAGCCTCCCCCGATCAGGAGCCACCGCATGCCGCTCGCCACCGCTTCCCCGACCACCTGCTGGAGCGCCCGCTCCGTGTAGACCTCGACCAGGACATCCGCCGGGCCCCCGATGCCGAACGTGGTGTAGGGCGCGATGGGAGCCATCTTCTTAAGCGTCAGTTCCTGCGACGGTGCAGTCAGGGTCTCGAACGGCATCGATCCTCCGGGGACATGGCGTGATCTTCAAGAAGGATACGGGAATCTATCGGCAGGCGCGGTCGAATTCTGCACTTCCATCTGGGCGAAAGCCCTCCTCGCGAGTTTCCTTGCCGACCGGCCCCGCTCTTCGTAACGTGGCAGAGGTCATGACCGAACCGTCTCGGATTTTGCAACGTCTCCGCCTCCGGGAGGTCGTCCCCTTCGTGGGGCCGGCCTTCGTGGCAAGCATCGCCTACATCGATCCCGGCAATTTCGCGACGAACATCGCCGGGGGCTCCGACTTCCGCTACCAGCTTCTCTGGGTGCTCCTCTGGAGCAACCTCATGGCGATCCTGGTGCAACTGCTGTCGGCGAAATTGGGGATCGCGACCGGGATGTCGCTCCCCCGGAACTGCCGGGAGCACTTCCCCCGCGGCCTGAACTACTTCCTTTGGGGCGCCGGCGAGATCTCGGCGCTCGCGACCGACCTGGCCGAGTTCCTGGGCGCGGCGCTCGGCTTCTCGCTTCTCTTCGGCATGCCGCTCTTTCCCGCCGCGCTCCTGACCGGGGTATCGACCTTTCTGATCCTCGGCGTGGAACGGCTCGGCTTTCGAAAACTCGAATACGTGATCATGGCCTTCGTCGGTGTTATCTCGCTCGCCTATGTCGTCGAGCTATTCCTCGCCCAGCCACCCTGGGGGACGATCGCCTACCACATCGCCGTACCCCAACTGAACGAGAAGAGCATCTACGTCGCGGTCGGAATGCTCGGCGCGACCGTGATGCCTCACGTCGTCTATCTCCACTCGGCGCTCGTCCTGCCCCGCCGGAAGGAACTTGGGAACACGGATCACGCCCGGCACTTCCGCATGGAGCGCCTGGAGGTCCTCGTGGCGATGAACGTGGCGTGGGTCATCAACTCCGCCATGGTGATCATGTCGGCGGCGGTCTTCCACGACCGCGGCATGCCGGTGCAATCGATCGAGCAGGCCCACCAGACGCTCCGGCCGCTCTTGGGACAGCTCTCGAGCACGCTCTTCGCGGTCGCCCTCCTGGCGTCGGGGCTCGCCTCCTCGGCCGTGGGGACGCTGGCCGGCCAGGTGATCTTGGAGGGGTTCCTGGACGTGAAGATGAGCATCTTCCTCCGCCGACTCATCACGATGATCCCCGCGCTCGTCGTCATCGCGATCGGGCTCGACCCGCTCCGCATTCTCGTGCTGAGCCAGGTCTGCCTCAGTTTCACGCTTCCCTTCGCCATCGGCCCACTCGTCTGGCTGACCAGCCGACGTCATGTGATGGGAGAGCACGTGAACCGGCCCGTCACGAGCCTCATGGCCGTGGCGGTCACGGTGGTGATCGTTGCCTTGAACGGGCTCCTCCTCTACCAGCTCTTCGGAGGATCGTTTTGAGGGGCGGCGGCATCGAATGGCAGTGCCCCCTAGGGGAAACCGGCCGAGGCTGCCGGGGTATACTGGGGAGGCATGGGGAGGTTAAGCGTATGATTCGACGATTCACGATCGCCTTGGCGTTCGGCGCGCTCGTTCTGGGCGCGGGTACGGCCGTCGCGGGAGATAATGACGATGTCTCGCGGGAAGCCGTCGTGGACGGACCCGCCGACCTCGTGTGGCGTCTCCTCACCACGAAGCAGGGCATGCAGTCGTGGCTCGCGCCGCAAGCGGACGTCGACTGGCGCGTGGGGGGCCTGATCCGTACTCATCACGACGTTGCCGGCCGCATCGGCGACCCCCAGACGACCATCAGCCGCGTCATCTCCCTCGACGCCGGTCACGCCTTCACGGTCAAAGTCGTGCAGGCCCCCGAGGGCTATCCCTTCGCTCAGTTCATCGTGGGGACTTGGTATGACGTGGCGCTCGACGCGTTGCCGGGAGGGAGAACCCGCATTCGCTGCGTGGGACATGGTCTCGGCGAAGGGTGGGCCCGCTACGCGACCGCGCCGGTCTTTGAACAGGGCGCCGATCTCGCGTTCGGACAGTTGAAGAGGGCGCTCGCCGTCCAGGTCGAGTCGAACGCGAAGAATCCCGTCGTGAAGCCGACCTTGAAGAAAACCCCGAAGCCAACCTCGAAGCAACCCCCGAAGCCGACCTCGAAGCAAACCCCGAAGAAGAGCCCCGCGAAGCAGCGCTAGAAGAGGCGCGAGTAGAGTACGTAGAGGCCGAGGGCGCAGAGCCCGCCGCCGAATGCCCGAAGCGTGCGATCGAAGACGACGGGCCGAATCCACGTCCGGCCATGATGCAGAAGCCACACCAGAAGCGTGAACCACGCCACGATCCCCACCGCGACGCCACCGACCAGGAAGAGGCGGTCCCCTCCGTCGGTCGGTTCCAATCCCACCGCGTGAAGCGCGGCGAGGACCGCGAGCCAACTGACGAACACGGATGGATTGAGCGCCACCATCGAGAAGCCGAGCGTGAGATCGCGGAGCGCGCTGGTCGGGGCGGGAGGCACGGGCAGGTCGCCGGGTGCGAAATGGCGCGTGGCGAGGAAATGGGCACCGAGCGCGATCATGATGACCGCCCCGACGACGCCGAGGACCGGGCGAAACATCGGCCATCGTTCCGCAAGCAGGCCGTAGCCGAAGAGTGCCGCACCGCAGTAGCCGGCCTCGGCCACCGCCGCGCCTGCCGCGAGAAGGATGCCGTCCCGGTAGCGCCCCGAAGCGCCGCGCTTGAAGACGAAGAGCGAGACCGGGCCGCCGATCGGCATCGAGCCGACGAAGCCGAGCCCGAAACCGAGAAGACCGGAGTTCACGCGACGCCCCCGAAGGCGGCCTGCGCGAGTTCTAGATCCTCCGCCGTGTCGATCTCCATGCAGGCGAGGTCCCCGAGATCGACGGGATCGACTCGCTCTCCGGAGCGGATGACCTCCACGAACGACGACTCGTAGAATTCGTTTCGGCCGGGGCCGGCTTCGACCCGACGCTCAATCGCCTCGAAGAGTTTCCGGGCGAACGGAGCGGAGAAGATCTCGAGTCCGACCGATTCGCCGATTGCCAAGGCGGGTGGGATCTCCTTCCCCACGTCGATCACGCTCCCGTCTGCGCCCAACTGCACCTTCATCTCCTCGGCGCCGAGTCCCCCGCGCGTCCGAACCGCGAGCCGGTTGGGGTGGGGATCTCGGAGCAGGCGATCGAGAACCGCGGGAGCGAAGGCGATGTCGCTATCGAGAAGAAACATGGCCTCCCCCTCCTCGACCCGCGCGAGATGAAGCGAGTAGGCATTGTTCGTCGAGTCCCACGCTTCGTTCCGCATGAATCGGAACCACTCGCGGGGGTAGCGATCGAGAAGCGCCGAGCGAACCATCTCGCCTCGGTATCCATCGACGATCGTGAACGTGGTAAATCCCCGCTCGGCGAGTTGGCCGACCGCGCGAACGAGGAGCGGCGACCCGCCCACGTCCAGAAGCGCCTTGGGCGTTGAGTCGGTGAGTGGTCGGAGCCGCGCGCCGCGCCCGGCCGCAAGAAAGACGACACGGGTATTCAGACTCCCGCCGCCTGCTCGGCCAAGAGTCGACGCCGAACCGACGCCCGCACCACGAGCACGGCAGCGCCGTAGAGGTTTCCCGCGAGGATCGCGGCGAGGATGAGCCATTCGGGGCGGTTGACGAGCGCGGCGAGGATGATGACCGTCAGCTGCATCGTCGGCCCGGCAGCCACCGCGAGCCGGAGAATGGGACGGTTCAATTCCGCCCAGGCCGTCACCGATAGCGCGTCTTCCGCGATTTCGGAAGGATGGGGAGGACGAGGCCGCGCGCCTCCTTCCCAGAGATGCGTGTACACGACATAGGCGCCGACGAGCACTTGCTCCGTCCGATGCGTCCCGTCTCGCCGCCACTCCGCGGCGGCATTCACGAGCGCCGCCAACTCGGCCGCGCGGTCCTGGCGCTTCCCATAGACGCGCCGCGACCACTCGAGCCGGAGCCCATCGACGACGGCGCACCACCAGGCGAGCGAGAGTCCGGCCACGACCGTGAGTGTCCACCAGAGCGCCGGGTTGGAGTGCCGCGAGGCCGCCGCCTGGCCGAGACCCAGCACGATCGCCGCGGTGCCGATATAGCCCGCCAAGCCGTCGAGGACATAGCCGAGCGGAGATCCCTTTCCCCGGACGCGCGCGAGCATGCCGTCGGCGCAGTCGAGGATATTGAACGCGAAAACGGCCACCGCGCCCCAGAGAAGCGACGCCGCCGTTCCCATGCCGAAGAGAACGCCCGCGGCAATGCCGAAGACGATGCTCAAGAGTGTGACTTGATCGGCCGTGATCGGAGTCGGCTTGGCGAGGAGGACGAATCCGTAGGCGATCGGGCGGTAGAAGACGGCGTCGAGCGTCTCTTCCATCTCGGGCGCCTTCAGCATCGCGCGGTACTCCGCGCGGACCCGCTTCCGCGCCTCGAGAGGGGCGGACATCAAACGGCGGCCGGCAACATGGCGGGAAGGACTCCGAGCATCGCATCCAAGAGCCCCGCGTTCTCCTCGGTCGTCCCGATGGTGATGCGCGCGCAATCGAGGAACGCGGGCTCCTTGAAGCACTTGATCACGTAGCCGCGTGATCTCAATTCCGTGTCGAGCGAGGCGAGAATCTCCTGAGGAAAGCGAGCGAGCAGGAAATTCGCGTCGGAGTCGTAGGCGCGAACCCCGGGGAGCGCGCGGAGCGACTCGCAGAGCCGGGTCCGGTCCGCCGTCATGCGATCGCGGATGCCGGCGTAGTAGTCGGGACTGTCGAGGGCGGCAAGCGCGAGATTCTCAGAAACGCGGTTGTATCCCAGGCAGCGAGCTCCGATCGTGGCGAATTCGCGATGGCGCTCCCCGACGATGCCGTATCCGATCCGTGCGCCGGCCAGCGCGTAGAGTTTGGAGAAGGAACGAAGCACGAGGAGGTCCGGGAATTCGTCGGTGAGCGCCGCCCAGTCGTCGGGGTCATCCTCCGCGAAGCCGAAGTAGGCCTGATCGAGCAATGTCGGTACGCCGGCGAATTCCTCGAGGAGCGTTCGGAGTTGCCGGCGCGTGATCCGGTTCCCCGTCGGGTTGTTCGGCGTCGCGATGAGGAGAAGTTTCGCGTCGACTCGACCCCGGAGCGCCAGGATCGCGTCCAAGTCGTACCGGTAAGCCGTCGGTCCCTCGACGAGCGGATACTCGATCGTATCGCCTCCGACCTCGTCCGCCACCGAGCGGTAATACCACCACGAAGCGCTCGGCACGAGGAGCGCGCCTCCATGCCCGAGGTAGTGGCGCACGGCGACCTTGAGGATGTCCTCGCAGCCGTAGCCGAGGAGAATTCGCGATTCCTCGACACCGTGCGTGGCCGCCAGCCGGAGCGAAAGCCGGCTGTAGCTTCCGGACATGAAGTCTCGAGGGTAGTCGTGGAGGAGGTCGGGGGCGAGATCCCGAAGGGAAGCCAGGCAGGCCGGGGCGGGGCCGTAGTGATTTTCGTTACGGTCAAGCGTGATGGCGTCGCGTTGAGTCATCGAGGATCCGATTGACCTTTCTGGATGGCGACTCTTCGCGAACGACGCAGCGACAGTCGAGCGTCGGTCACCTAGTGCGCCGGCGTCAACACGGAAAGAATGCCCGAGGGTCGCGGGCAAACGGGCTCGGGGCCAACGGTTCGCCCCCACGTCCCGTTCGATAGATACTACCCGTGCGCGGTTGGCCGGGTTCCCCGCCTGGGTGGGGGGGCAAGGCCCCGGAACGGGCCGCGGAGGCATGGCATGTTCGGGCCTAAGCGGATGGCAACACCTTGCCTACGGGGAGCGGAGGCCCTACGATCCCGCGACCAGGATCGATTCATCTTGAAGGAGGTCTTTTGCGTATCGGCACCCCACTCTCCCCCAGCGCCACGAAGGTCATGCTCCTCGGCGCGGGGGAACTCGGCAAGGAAGTCATCATCGCGCTCCAGCGCCTGGGGGTCGAAGTGATCGCGGTCGATCGCTACGCGAACGCCCCCGGTCACCAGGTGGCTCACCGCGCGCACGTGGTGGACATGACCGACGCCGCGGCCATCCGCGCGGTGGTGGAGGCGGAGCGGCCGCACTACGTCGTCCCCGAAATCGAAGCGATCGCCACCGACGAGCTCGCCCGCATCGAGGCGGACGGTCTGGCGACGGTCATTCCGACGGCCCGCGCCACGCAACTCACGATGAACCGAGAGGGCATTCGCCGCCTCGCGGCCGAGGAGCTGAAGCTCGCCACCTCGCGCTACGCATTCGCCGAAGGGGCGCGCGAACTGAAGAACGCCACCGACGTCCTCGGCTTCCCCTGCGTCGTGAAGCCGGTGATGTCCTCGTCGGGCAAGGGTCAGTCGGTGCTCCACGGGCCCGGCGACATCGACGCCGCCTGGGGCTACGCCATGAGCTCGGGGCGGGTGAAGAAGCCGCGCGTCATCGTCGAGGAGATGATCCAGTTCGACTACGAGATCACGCTTTTAACGGTCCGCTCCGTTGGGGCCGACGGCGCGGCGCAGACTTCGTTCTGCGACCCGATCGGGCACATGCAGGTGAAGGGCGACTACGTGGAGAGTTGGCAGCCGCAGCCGATGCCCGCCGCCGCGCTCGAGCGCGCCCGCGATATCGCCCGGCGCGTCACCGACTCGCTCGGCGGGCGCGGAATCTTCGGCGTGGAGTTGTTCGTGAAGGGCGACCACGTTTGGTTCAGCGAGGTGAGCCCCCGGCCGCACGACACCGGCATGGTGACGATGATCACGCAGGTGCAGAACGAATTCGAACTCCACGCGCGGGCGATTCTCGGGCTTCCGGTCAGCACGGAATTGAGGACGCCCGGGGCGAGTGCGGTGATTTACGGAGGCATGGACGCCGTGGGAATCTCGTTCGAAGGCGTCGACGAGGCGCTTCGCGTGCCGCGGACCGATCTGAGGCTCTTCGGGAAACCGGAATCGTTCACGCGGCGGCGGATGGGCGTAGCACTCGCCTGGGGTGGTGACGTGGAGGACGCGCGGGTGCGCGCGAGGCGCGCCGCGGGGTTGGTGAAGACGG
>JANMQV010000232.1:0-3413 GCA_031370645.1 Candidatus Eiseniibacteriota bacterium
TCCGACTCCTGCTGGTACACGCTCCATGTCCACGCCGTTCGCGTGAGCGATTCGTGCGCGGGGCAGCATGTCGCGGGGATCACTCCGCAACAGGTCGCGACCTGGATCGACAAGGCAAACGAGGTCTATGCCGCCGCGCACGTCCGTTTCGAGTTCGACCCGACGCCCGGGAAGGGCGACTGGGCAGAGCTCAACTCCAGCGAAGTGAACTCGCTCCTGGCCGAACTGCCGGGTGACCCGACGTGGGAGCACGGTAAGACGCTCGGGAACGAACTCGCCGCCCGCTATCCGCGCAAAGTGCTCCTCTTGTTCCGTCACGGACCGGATGCGACGCCGAGTGGCGGCGGGTTCTCGAGCAATCTCTACAACTTCGTCGTCATGCCCGGATTCGACGCGACCACGATCTGTGGCTCTACCCAGAATGCCTACCTCCTAGCCCACGAGATGGGGCACTACTTCGGGTTGAGCCACACGTTCCGGCAATTCAAGACGAAGGCCGAAGCCGCGGCGGCGTTGAAGGCTGCCGGGAACAAGCCGGCGGCGTTTGACGGCGATGGCCTCGCGGAAACTCCGCCGGAACCCTACATCGAGGAACTTCAGTGCGGACCCGAGGCGCTCACCGTCGTGAATGGGATTCCGTTTCCACTCCTGCGCGCGAACCTCATGTCGTACTACGCCGGCGAGAAGAAGTCGCTGACGCCGCGACAGGCGGAAGTCGTGCGCACCTGGGTCGAGCGTCGCTTCTGGGTCCCGATGGGGCGAAGCGGCCCGCTGGTGCCCGATGAGCGGCGGAAGTACCAACTCTTCTCGCTCGCCAACGGGAAGTCGCTCGAGGTGGAGGCCGCTTCGAAGGAGAACGGCGCCAAGATCCGCCCCGCCGATTGGGCGGGCTCCGTGAATCAGCTTTGGAAGTTTGTGCCATTGGTCGGGAGTGACGCCGGTTCGTTCGAAATCGTCTCGGTGGGGAGCGGGAAGTGCCTCACGGTGGAAAACGGATCCGCGAGCGACGGAGCGCGATTGGTTCAGTCGGAGTGGGGCGGCAAGGGATTCCAAAAATGGCGCCTCATTCGCGACGCGTCGGGCGACCTCTGGATCGAAGCAAGGCATAGTCGGAAGGTGTTGGGGATTTCCGTACCTCCTAAGACCGCGCGGGCTACTGTTGGTGTGGTAGAACAGTCGTCCGACAAGGGCGGAGCGAGCCAGCGGTGGCGCTTGCTGCCGGCGGATTGAACGGGGAGACCGTGGTGCGCAGGATCATCGTCGTCGTTGCCGTCGTCCTTGCCGTGCTCGCGCCGCTTTCGGTCCGCGCCCAAGTCGATTCCACGCTCGCGAAATCCTACTTCCAGGAGGCCGCCGATCTCTGCGCGCGCGAGGGAGGGAAACTATGGGGCGTGTCGCTCTGCGGCCCGATGGTCTTCGCCGACGCCGTCACGAGGACGACCGCCACGAATCAGCCCGCGCCCGACGCGCCTCCCCCGCCGGTGCTCGGCTTCGCGAACTCCGCCCTCCAGTGGGGGGACACCAAGTGGTCCACCTACGTCTGGCAGATCATTCCCCCCGATGACCGTCACCTTCGCGCGCGCCTCTTCATCCACGAACTCTTCCACCGCGTGCAGGGCGAACTCGGTTTCGTGCCGCGCGAATCGAACAACGATCACCTCGATGGCCTCGACGGCCGCTATTGGATGCAACTGGAATGGAGAGCGCTCGCTCGCGCGCTCGCCACTTCCGGCGCCGCCCGCTCCCAGGCGATCCGTGACGCGTTCGGATTTCGCACCGCGCGCCACGCTCAATTTTCCGGTTCGGCGGAGAACGAGCGCTTGCTCGAGATGAACGAGGGCCTGGCGCAGTACACCGGCACCGTGGCCTCCTGCGATTCGCCGGCCGAGGCGGTGACCGATGCGATCGATCAACTGAAGAAGGCCGCGGACAACCAGACGTTCGTTCGCACGTTCGCCTACGCGTCGGGCGCGGCCTATGGGCTCCTGCTCGATGCGTATTCGCCCGGATGGACTCGAAACATCAAGAACACGGACGACCTCGGGGACCTTCTGATGCGGGAGTCGAATCTCGGGCCCGACGCGAACGCGAAGAAGGCCGCGGCTCGCTACGACGGCGCGGCGCTTCGGTTGGCGGAAGAAAAACGCGAGGCAGAACAGAAAGCGAAGATCGCCGAACTGAAACAGCACTTTGTCGACGGGCCGGTGCTCGTCGTACCGCGCGACGGGAACGCCTCCTTCACCACCGCCGGAATCACGCCGATTCCAGGGTTCGGCACGATCTATCCGAACTTCCGCGTGAAGGGGGAGTGGGGGAGTCTCGAGGCGGCGAACGTGTTGATGTCGCCCGATCGCCAGTGGCTTTCGCTTCCGGCGCCCCGTGCTCCAGAAGGGAGCGTGGTTCGGGGCGATGGCTGGACGGCCACGCTCGCGCCGGGCTGGGTGCTTCGGACGGGCCCCCGCGAGGGCGATTTCAAGGCGGAGCACACCGAAAACTGACCGGCGGTGTCCCCGCAACCGCCGCCTGCCGCGCCTCTTACCTCCCCCGGCGCGAATAAGGTGGCGTGCGGCAACTTATTGAGATACCTTATCTTACGTAGCCAGAAGCAGAGACCGCCTCCACATCCACGGAGACGGTCGATCCCCGCGGTAGCGGAGATTCCGCGACCCCGGGTCCGAACGGCACCAGGCCTGCGCTCCGAAGAAGCGAGTTTCGGATCGCCCGCAGTCGCATCGGCCTCTCGCCGCATCCCTTCTACAACCAAGTCCAATCGCTCCGGGGCCCGCCCCGAACTGCATCCGCGCGCGCCCTGCGCTTGGACTCGGAAGGAGCCACAGCATGACGTACAAGATGAGTGAGTTTAAGGGCATCGAGCCGGCCCAGATCGAGAAGCTTCGCGTGGCCGGCATCGAGTCGACCGACGACATGATGCGCATCTGGGCCGATCAGCCCAAGCGTGCGGCACTTGTCCAGTCGTCGGGCATCACGCTCGAAGAGTTCACGAGCATGGCCGCGATGTCGCGGCTCGCGCGCGTGAAGAATGTCGGACCGACCTTCGTGGCCGTCTTGATGGCCGCGGGGATCGACGGACCGAAGAGCCTCTTCGAGTTCACGCCCGAAGCGCTGGTGAAGCGCCTGGGCGAAGTTGTCGCGGAGAAGAAGCTGACGAGCCCGGTTCCGACGCTCGAGCAGGTCAAGACCTGGTTCTCGGAGCCGAAGCCGGCCGCTAAGCCTGCCGCTCCCGAGGTCGTTGGCGCGAAGTAAGAAAGTAGCAGCACGCGAAAAACGTGGGAGGCGCCGCCTTAACCACATCTCGGCCCACTAAGGCGTCTTCCACTTTGAAGGCTCGGCCACGATCGAAAGGTCGTGGCCGAGTTGTTTTCGGTTCCAGGGTTCGCGGTGGAGTGGCGCGC
>JANMQV010000043.1:0-23781 GCA_031370645.1 Candidatus Eiseniibacteriota bacterium
CGCGCGGCGAAGCGCGTCCCAGTCCCACGGATCTCGAGCGAGCCGCCGGGCCGCGCCGAGCACGTAGGGGGCGCGAAAGCCGATCCCCAACGCGCGAAGGTCTCGCTCGCGGACGGCGGCGAGTCGCTCCGGCGAAGGAAACGCCCGCCGGTCGCTCCCCGCGATCGGATCGCCCCATCGCTCCGCCATTCCCTCCACGCCTCCGGAGATCTTCCTCACGTTCGATGCAGCCGAACAAATAAACGAGACGAGCGTCTCCCACGGCGCCTGCCGAAGGAGGCGCATGCCGAGGAGCCCCGTGAAGCCGGGGATCGCGCGGAGCCTTGGGGCATGGGCCAGGTGCGACTCCGGGTTTTCGTCGAGTCGGAAGTAGCGGACGATCGCTTCACGTCCGGGGTCGCGCCCAAGGAGCTCCACCTGAAGCTCGCCTTCGCGCGCAAGCGCGCGGACCTCGGCGCCCTCCACGACGCCGCTCCAGGTCTCGGTCGCGTCTTCGGAGGCGGCCCTCCCCGCCGCGGCGTCAACGGCGGTCGTGACCGGGCGCCAGCGAAACGCCTGCCCGCACGAAAGCGTGAGCGGGAGGTCGAGGGGGCCATCCACGGCGATTGTGTGACGGCTCGGCTTCATCCCACGAGCGTCGCGGCCCCTGCAGGGGCGCGTCAAGCGTTTCGCTCTTGCCTCCGGCGTTGACCCCCTCTTCCGCGGCGTGGGAAACTCGCGGTCAGCCCATGTCTCATCGTTCGCCTTCATCGTGGTCGCTCTCGCGACGATTCGCCGCCTTCCTGGGGGCCCCGCTCCTGCTTGCCGCCTGCTGGTGCGGTGTGGCGGCGCGCGCCGGCACGCCCTCCGAGGCCGAGCCTGCTGCCGGTCCCGCCACGGGCCGCGCCAGCGTGCAGCTCGTCCGCTTCCTCGACGAGGTCTCGGAAACGGAACGCGCGCGCTTCGGCCCGCTCCACGACATTCGCCTCCGGCTTGAAACGGGCTACGTCGTGCTCGTGCGGCGCGAGGGCGATTTCGCGGCCATCCTCCCGATCGAAACTCGCGACGGCTCGCCCGACTCGCTCCAATACTTCTGGTACCTCGAACGCGGGCCGCTCCTCTGGCTCATTCCGCGCGGCCACGACCGCGGTGTCCGGACGGTGGTGGACGGCGGCGACATCCGCTTCGATTCCTTCACGCTCCGCTGGGGCAAAGGGGGAGAGCGCGGCTGGATCTACTTCCCCGATATTCCAGAGAATCGCGGCGTTCGAGTGTCGGTCATCAGCGGCAACTCAGTCGATCGCGTCGATCCGAGAAGCACGCGCTACTGGGTGGAACTCGGCGCCACCGGTGCGGGGGGCTTCTAGTGGCGGCGTTCCGGATCGGCGCCGTGGGGGAGTGGCTCCGGAGTCTTTTCTTCGACAACATCGGGCTCAAGCTGGCGTCGTTTTTCCTCGCGCTCCTTCTCTACGCGCACGTCGTGACGGAGCAGCAGCGCGAATCGACGCTTCAGGTGGCGGTCGGGCTCACGGGGCTCGCCGACACGCTCGCCATCCGCGGCACGCCTCCCGCGCACGTCGACGTGACGGTGCGGGGTAAATGGAAGGACCTGATCCGCCTCGGACTCTCGAGCCCGCTCCTCTCGCTCGACCTGGCTGGGATCGGCCCCGGGCCCTACATCGAAGCCATCACGCCCGAAAAAGTGGCCGAACGCGCCTTCCCGCCCGAACTGGCGAAGCTGGTGGAGGTGACCGCCATCGGAGATCCCGGGGAGGTCGCTTTCGCCATCGAGCCGAAGGCGGAAAAGTGGGTCTTCGTTCGGCCGCGGCTGGCCGGGGAAGTGGCTCCCGGGTGGCGGTTCGCGGCCGCGCCCGAGGTGTACCCGGAGTCGGTCCTGGTCACGGGACCCCGCTCCGCCGTCGAGGCGGCGGACACCCTGAATACGCTTCCGGTTGACATCACGGAAGAACGCGAGAAAATTCAACGCGAAGTCTCCGTGGACACCGGGATCGCGCCGTTGATTCCCGAACCGCGGCGAATCGTCGTCACGCTCCGCCTCGCGCGCGTCGCATCCGACAGCGTCGCGACGGCTCCCTGAGCGCGGCGCCTCGAACAGCGATTGGAGGAGACCGAAACGAAATGAAGCGAACGACCGATGCCACATCCGCCGGCGCCGTTGCCGAGGCCCCCGGGGCGTCCAGCGAAGGGCTGGCCCGCCCGTTCCACGGCCTTTCCGCCGTCCCGACGAAGATCTTCTTCACCAAGGGTGTGGGAACGCACCGCGATCAACTCCGGTCGTTCGAGCTGGCGCTCCGCGACGCGGGAATCGAGCGCCTGAACCTCGTCCATGTGTCGAGCATCTTTCCGCCGCACTGCAAGATCATCGGGAAAGACGAGGGCGTGAAATTGATCGCCCCCGGCAGCATCGCCTTCTGCGTCATGGCTCGGCAGGCGTCGAACGAACGCGCGCGTCTCATCGCCGCCTCGATCGGCTGCGCCATTCCGGCCGACAAGAGCCAGTACGGCTATCTGAGCGAGCACCACGCCTACGGGGAGACCGACGAATTCGCCGGCGACTTCGCCGAGGACATGGCGGCTTCGATGCTCGCGACGACGCTGGGTCTCGAATTCGACGAAAACGCGGCATGGGACGAGAAGGAACAGGTCTTCAAGATGGCGAGCGAGATCGTTCGCACGTTCAATGTCACGCAGTCCGCGGTCTGCTCCGGCAAGGGTTGGACGACGGTCGTCGCCAGCGGCGTGCTCATCTTCTAGCGGCCCGGTTCAACATCAAGGAGAATCCATGATGCGACGCAGCACGCGCCGCGCGGGGAATCGCGTGGCATCGACCCTACTTGTGTTCGGCGTGGCTTTCGGGCTCGCCCTTGGCGCCGTCCGCGCTTTCGCGGACGAAACACCGGCCGATTCGGCCAAGGCAGCCGCCGAAATGAAGGCGGATGAAGCGAAGGCACACGCCAAGGAAGCGAAGGAGGCGGGAGAGGCCAAGGCCGCCGAAGCGAGGTCGAAAGCGAAGCAGGCCAAGCATGCGGCCAAGACGGCGAAGAACGCCAAGGGAGGATCCGTGTCCGAGGGGACGAAGGCGGCGCCGGGCACCATGCCGGTGAAGCCCAACGTGGAGCCGCAGCACGTGCAGGTGCAACACATCCTCATCGGATTCGCGGGTTCGATTCCGGGGAAGGGAATCACGCGGACGAAGGAAGAGGCGAAGAAGCTCGCGTACGAAGTGCTTGAGAAGGCGCGGAAGGGCGAGGACTACGACGCGCTCGTGAAGCAATACACCGAAGATTCCCCTCCGGGAATCTACGAGATGTCGGGGCTCGGCGTCCCGGCGGGACCGGGCGAATATCCGCGCGACAAGATGGTTCCCGCGTTCGGGAACGTCGGCTTCGCGATCAGCCCCGGGAACATCGGCATTGCCGACTACGATCCGCAGACGAGCCCCTACGGCTGGCATATCATCAAGCGATTGAAGTAACGGGACACGGCGCGAACGCCGCCGTCCCGAAAGTGCGCTCGGGCGCTTCCGACTACGAGTCGGGGGCGCCCGCTCCGTTTTCGGCGGGTGTTGCCGTTCCGGGATCGGCGAGGTCTAGCGACCGGAACACGAACGCCGTGATGTCGAGCAGGCTTTCAAGTGGCGGTCCGTGAGCGCCGGCACCCCAAGCGGCGAAAAAGGCGGGGTTCATCGTGTGGGTCGCGACCCGCTCATCCTCCAGATTCCCGTGATCGCTCACGACCGCGACGGTTGTCGTCCTGAGATCGACCGCGGAGAGCACCGTTTGAAGCGCGCGATCGACGTCGGTGAGGCAGCGAAGCGCCCGCTCCCGGTCTTGCGCATGTCCGGCTCGGTCGGTCTCGAAATACTCGAAGAGCGTGAAGCTTGGCGCCGCGCCCACGGGCTCGCTCTGCCGCGCGAGGATCGCGCCCGCTTCTTCCGGGGTGCGAAGCGGGAGGTCGTAGCCCCACTCGCGCATCCGCCAGTGCGTGAGGTCGTGCACCACCGCTCGTCCCTCCACCAGATCCTCCCACGTGTGAAACGGCCGCCCCGAAGCGAGCGTTGCGATGGTCGTGGCCGACATTCTTTGCTCCGCCATGGGGCGCTCGAAGAAGCGCGGCCCGAACGCATTGGCGAAGTCGGCCGAGGCTCCGGCAGCGAGGAGGCGCTTCAAGATGGAGTGCTCGAGGAGAATCTTTCGAAGCGTCGGCCCGGGGAAGCCCGACATGTGGTGCCCCAACGCCGCGGAGGCGTTCACGCCGGTCAGGATGGCCGTCTGACCGGTGGCGCTCTGCGGGAGCCCCTTGACGCCCATGGAGGCGTCCAGGCCTCCCACGAGCCCTGGAGGGCCGATGGAGGCTTCCGGTACGAGTGTTTCGGTCAGGGCGAGCGAAGGGAAAAGTCCGGTGGCGAGGGGGTTGAATTCAGGGGCGTCGGCGCCGACGCCGATTCCGTCGATGAAGAAGAGGAGAAAGTGCTTCGGAGAGGCGGTCATCGATGGAACGAAGGGGGAGCCATACAACTAGCGTGCGATCGATGCAGGGCCGGCGATGCGGGGTCAGGACCGCGGCTAAGTGGCTCCCCGTACTTCGTTCCGTTCGGGAGTAGGGCAACCACCGTGCCACGGAGCGCTTCCTGTCGGATCAATTAAATCCCCCTAAACTGTTGAACAACATTGTATTATGTCTGTGTCGCATCGAGCCATGGCGCCCCCAGTCGGGAACCGCTCCGGCGAGCCGCTCCTTGCACGGCCAACCGTTGCAATCGCCTGGTAGAGCGAAACCTAACGCAGGAAAAGTATTGACACCATCTTCTGTGGGTCTACAGTAGCGCCGCGCGCCTGAGTTGGGCTATGTTATCTCCCGACTCCATGTTAGAGCACCGCGCACCCCGATTCGCCAGGAGGAGCGGATGACCAAGGCAGATCTCGTAGATGAAATCGCCGAGCGCACCGGCCTCACGAAGAAGGACGTCGCCGATACCGTCGACGAGTTTCTTCAGGCTGTGTCCCGCGCGCTAGCCACCGGCAAGCATATCGAGATCCGGGGCTTCGGCACGTTCAAGGTGAAGGACCGGAAGTCCCGCCTCGCGCGGAATCCGCGTACGGGCGAGTCGGTCCCTGTGCCGCCGCGCCGCGTGCCGGTCTTCAAGGTCTCGAAGGAATTGAAGGACATCGTCGCCCAGATCTGAAGACTCGCCGTACGGGGGATAGCGAAACGGGACGCCACGTGGCGCCCCGTTTCTCGTTATAGCCCGTCTCTCGTTCTACGGGGTGCGTCTCGGTCAGTTGCGTCGATTGCGGAGGATGAGGAGTCGCAGAAGCGAGAGTATCGCCGCGGTCGCGGCCGCCACGTACGTTAGCGCCGCCGCATCGAGCACTTTCTTCGCCCCCACCTGCTCCTGTGGCGCCACGAGCCCCAACTGGTTCAACTGGACGAGGGCTCGTTTGCTCGCGTCGAATTCCACCGGCAACGTCACCAACTGGAAGAGAACGCCGAACGAGAAGAGAACGATCCCCACATCGAGAAGGCTCACGCCCGCAAGCCGAAGGCCGGGCACGAAGAAGAGCCCCGCCATGATGAAGATCCAGGAGAGGTTCGTGCCGATGTTCGCGAGCGGAAAAATCGTCGTCCGAAACTGGAGCGGCGCGTATCCCAGGTGGTGCTGGATCGCATGTCCCACTTCGTGCGCCGCCACCGCGACGCCGGCAACCGAGGGCTGCTCGAAGTTGTCCGGCGAAAGCCGGATCCGCTTGTGGATCGGATCGTAGTGGTCGGAGAGGAAGCCTTCGCCCCGCTCCACCGTGACGTCGGTGATGCCGTTTCGCTGAAGGATCGTCTCGGCGATTTCCTTCCCCGTGCGGCCGTTCACGGCCGCGATCTCGCTGTATTTTTGATACGTCGATTTGACCTTCATCTGGGCGTAGAACGCCAAAATCATGCCCGGGATCAGAAGCAACATCGTCGGATCCCAAAAGCCGAACATTTTTTCGAGACCTCCTTGGTGGTTCCGTGGATCGGTTCCGATGGCCGCACCCCTTATACTCCGCGAGCGGGCCGAACGTTCCCGTACCGATTGCCATTGAGACTATCATTCGCTCCCCGGCGATTCAATGGAAGGGAGATTGCCTGACAACGACTTACGTCGATTTGCGAAGCGACACCGTCACGAAGCCGACCGCCGCGATGCGCCGCGAAATCGCGGAGGCCGAAGTCGGCGACGACGTCTTCTCCGGAGATCCGACCGTGCGGCGCCTGGAAGAGGAGACGGCGGCGCTGCTTGGCAAGGAAGCCGCGCTCTTTGTTCCGAGCGGCTGCATGGGGAACGAGATCTCGGTGGCCGTGCAAACGAAGCGCGGCGATCGGATCGCGCTCGATCGGAATTCCCACTTCGTCTATGTCGAATCGCGCGCGCTGACGGAGATGCTCGGCCGGAGTTTTCATTTTCTTGAAGGGAGCGACCGAGGGCGGCTCGATCCTGAGGCGGTACGCGCGCTGGGGGGCGATGCGGCGGGTGGAACCGGAGGCGGGAGTGAGGGGCGGGTCGCGCTGGTGGAAGTCGAGAATACGGTGAACTGGCAAAACGGAGCTGTCTATCCACTATCGCGTCTCGAAGCGATCCGAGCGGCCGCCTCCGCGCAGGGGCTTCCGATTCACCTCGACGGCGCGCGTCTTTGGAACGCGAGTGCGGCTTCGGGTGTTCCGCTTGCCACCTACGCGGCCTGCGCCGATTCGGTGATGGTTTGCTATTCCAAGGGTCTCGGCGCGCCGATCGGTTCGGCGCTGGCGGGAAGTACCGCGTTCATCGCCGAGGCGCGCGCGGCGCGAAAGATGTTCGGCGGCGCCTTGCGCCAGGTCGGAATCCTGGCGGCGGGCGCGCTCCATGCGCTTCATCACCATCGCGAGCGGCTGCCCGAGGATCACGTCCGCGCGCGGAGGCTCGCGGAGGTGGTGGCGGAAATCGCTTCCTTCACGATCGATCCCCGCCAAGTCGAGACGAACATCGTCATCGCGGTGGCCAAGCGGGAACCCGAGAGGCTCGGCGCGTTCGTGGAGGCGGTGAAGCGGCGAGGCGTGCTCGTGACCGCGTTCGGCGGTCCCGGCGCGTTTCGCGCCATCACGCACCTCGACGTGGATGACGCGGGGATCGACCGCGCGATCGCGGCGATTCGCGAGGCGGCCGAGGAAACTTGGGCGGGGGGGCGGGCGGCGTGAGCGACGCGGCGGAGCGCGCGGTCCTGGCGGGGACGCTCTATCTCGTGGCGACGCCGATCGGAAATCTCGACGACTTCTCCCCGAGAGGGCAGAGCGTGCTCCGCGACGTCGACCTGATCGCGGCGGAAGACACGCGCCACACGGGACAGCTCCTCACTCGCTTCGGCATCTCCCGGCCGCTCGTCTCCTACCACGATCACAACAAGGATCGCCGCACGCCGGAGCTGATCGATCGGCTTCGCGCGGGTGAAGCGGTGGCGATCGTCTCCGACGCCGGTTCGCCCGGCATTTCCGATCCCGCCTTCACGCTCGTCCGCGCCGCGGTCGAGGCGGGGCTCCTGATCGTGCCGGTCCCAGGCCCCTCCAGCGCGCTCTGCGCGCTCGAGGTGTCGGGGCTTCCGACCGACCGGTTCGCGTTCGAGGGGTTCCTTCCGCGGAAGTCGGGGAGGAAGCGGACGCGCATCGAGGAGTTGCGCGGCGACCCCCGGACCCTCATCTTCTTCGAATCGCCGCATCGAGTCCGCGCGACGCTTGCCGATCTCCTCGCGGGAATGGGCGACCGGCCGGCCTCGGTGTCGCGCGAACTGACGAAGAAGTTCGAGGAGACGGCGCGCGGGCCGCTTTCGGCGCTCGTTGCCTGGGCGGAGAAACGGACGCCGCGCGGCGAGTTCGTCATCGTCGTCGGCGGCTCCCCGAAGACGAAGCGCGGCAAGTACGACGACGACGCGGACGGACTTGACGCCGAGACCGAAAGCGAAAGCGACTCCGAAGACGACCCGGATCCCGATCGAGACTCGCCCGACTCCAGGGAGGATGACGCGTGAACGGATGGAAGGAACGAGCGCGAACCGTCTTCCGCCCCGTCGCTGACGTGCTGGCGAAGCGCGGATTGAAGCCAGATCACCTGACGATCGCCGGACTCGCCTTCTCGATTCTCGCCGCGCTTCTTCTCTCTCGCGGCGATTTCCTGAGCGCGGCCCTTCTGCTCGGACTCTCCGGTCTCTGCGACATGATGGACGGCGACGTGGCGCGCGCCACCGGGACCTCGACCACGTTCGGCGCCTTCCTCGACTCCACGCTCGATCGCATCGGAGAAGGCGCCCTCTTCGCCGGGCTCGCGGCCTACTATTTCTCGCGGGCGCAGGGCGGCGCCCTGTGGCTTCAGGGGGGGATGGAGGCGGGAGCGCGATGGGGCGATCCTGAGGGTCGAACGATGGCCTTCATGGCCCTCTCGACGCTCATCTTATCGTTCATGGTTTCGTATACGCGGGCCCGGGCCGAGGGGCTCGGTCTGGAGTGCAAGGTGGGGCTCATGGAGCGCCCGGAGCGGATGCTCCTCCTTGGCCTCGGAGCCCTTCTGGGGCAACGATTTATGCCCGGAGTGCTGGGGCTTCTCTTCCTTTTGACCCTCGTCACGGTGGGGCAGCGTGTGTATCATGTCCGGCGGTTGACAAAGGGAGATTTGCCCGCAAACGGAGGAAGGACAACAAATGGGTAAGGTTCGCGTTGCCATTATCGGCGTCGGCAACTGCGCCTCTTCGCTGGTGCAGGGGGTGCATTACTACCGCAACGCCAAAGACACCGACTTTGTGCCGGGACTGATGCACGTCAATCTCGGCGGCTACCATGTCCGGGACGTCGAATTCAGCGCCGCGATCGACATCGACCGGAACAAGGTCGGCAAGGACCTCTCCGAGGCCATCTACACCTGGCCGAACAACACGTACAAGTTCTGCGACGTGCCCCGCATGAACGTTCCGGTCGCGCGCGGCATGCTGCATGACGGGCTTGGAAAGTATCTCTCGCAGATCATCCACAAGGCGCCGGGCCAGACAGCCGACATCGTGCGCCTCCTCAAGGACACGAAGACCGACGTCGTCATCAACTACCTGCCGGTCGGCAGCGAGGAAGCCACGAAGTGGTACGTGGAGCAGATCCTCGAAGCCGGTTGCGCGTTCGTGAACGCCATCCCGGTCTTCATCGCGCGGGAGAAATACTGGCAGCGCCGCTTCGAGCAGAAGAAGCTTCCGGTGATCGGCGACGACATCAAGTCGCAGGTCGGCGCCACGATCGTCCACCGCGTCCTGACGCGTCTCTTCAGGGAGCGTGGAGTGAAGCTCGAGCGGACGAGCCAGCTGAACGTGGGCGGCAACACCGACTTCTTGAACATGCTTGAGCGCGAGAGGCTCGAATCGAAGAAGATCTCGAAGACGAACGCCGTCACCTCGATGCTCGATTACGACCTCGGCGCGAAGAACGTCCACATCGGTCCGAGCGACTACATCGAGTGGCTCGACGATCGCAAGTGGGCCTACATTCGCATGGAAGGCCGGACCTTCGGCGACGTGCCGCTCAACGTCGAATTGAAGATGGAAGTCTGGGATTCGCCGAATTCGGCCGGCGTCATCATCGACGCGGTTCGCTGCGCGAAGCTGGCGCTCGACAACGGCCTTTCAGGCGCGCAGATCGCACCGTCGGCCTACTTCAAGAAGTCGCCGCCGGTCCAGATTCCCGACGACCAGGCGCGCGTGATGGTCGAGGAGTACATCGCGAAGTACGGCCACAAGGGCGCGAAGAAGGGGAAGGGCAAGGCCGAGCCGAAGCCCGCGATCAAGCGCCGCGGCCTGAAGAAGGCGGCTCGGAAGAGCGCCTAATTTGACATCCATGCCGGGCCTCTTCGTCACCCTCGAGGGGATCGAGGGGTCCGGGAAGTCGACACAGGCGGGGCTCCTGGAATTCTCCCTCAAGGTGGAGAAGATCCCGGTCCGCCGGACTCGGGAACCGGGGGGAACGCCCCTCGCCGAGGAAATCCGCAAGCTGGTCTTGAGTTTGGGCGAGGAGCCGGTCTTTCCGGAGACCGAGCTCCTCCTTTTTTTAGCCTCCCGAGCCCAGCACGTCCGGAGTCTCATCAAGCCGGCGTTGCGCGATGGGGAAGTCGTTATATGCGATCGGTTTACCGACGCCACACTGGCTTACCAGGGAGGCGGTCGGAGCGCGGATCTGGAGAAAGTGCGGCGGATGAACGATTGGGCCACCGGGGGTCTCCAGCCTGATCGAACCTTTTTGATCGATGTCCCCGTCCAAGAGGGCATCGCGCGTTCCCGCAAGCGCCAGGGAAACTTTGGGATCGACCGGATCGAACAGGAAGGGGCGGTGTTCTTAGAGAAAGTCAGGGAGAGCTACCTCCTGATTGCCGATAACGAACCACAAAGGATCCGCATCCTGGATGGGACCAAGCCGGCCGACGTGCTGGCCGGAATCATCCTAAGTGATGTAAAATCAATGCTGGTCGGCCGGTAACCGCCCGCACGAAGGGACCCCCACCATGAATCGCAGACAAATCTTCGCGGTCTTCATCTTGGTCACGGCGCTCGTCATGGGCACCTGGGCCGTGGGGCGCGTTCAAGAGACGAGCGACAACACCTACGCCAACATCGAGCGCTTCATCCAGGTGCTGACGAAAGTCCGCGATCATTACGTCGAGCCGGTCACCACCGACAAACTGATGGATAACGCGATCCGCGGCATGCTGCGGACGCTCGATCCCTATTCGCAGTATCTCGACAAGGAAGAGGCCGAGCGCCTGGAGACGACGACGCACGGCGCCTTTGGCGGCATCGGAATCTCCATCGGCATGCGCGACAGTTGGGTCACCGTTGTCTCGCCGATCGAAGGAACGCCCGCGTGGCGCGCCGGCATGCAGGGCGGCGACCGCATCATTCGCATCGACGGCTCGAGCACGGAAGGCTTCTCCCTCGACGACGCCATGAAGAAGATGCGCGGCGAGAAGGGGACGAAAGTCGTCCTGACGATCTTCCGCGAAGGGCGCGACAAGCCGATGAATTTTGAGATCACGCGCGACATCATCCAGATCAAGAGCGTCCCGTTCGCGGGCGTCCTCGAAAACGGCATCGGCTACATTCGGCTCTCCTCCTTCTCCGAGCGGAGCCGCGAGGAGATCGACCAGGCCTTCTCGAAGTTGGAGAAGCAGAAGATGCGCGGGCTGATTCTGGATCTGCGCT
Organism: Candidatus Eiseniibacteriota bacterium; assembly: GCA_031370645.1. Lineage (GTDB taxonomy): Bacteria > Eisenbacteria > RBG-16-71-46 > SZUA-252 > SZUA-252 > SZUA-252. Next base: position 11,232 of record JANMQV010000043.1, read on the forward strand.
TCAATCCGGGCGGGCTCCTCTCGCAGGCCGTCGAGGTCTCCGAGGAATTCGCGCCCCGCGGGAAGAAGATCGTCTACACGCGCGGCCGCGATCCGTCGCAGAACCGCGATTTCATCTCGACGGCCGATCAGCCGCACCTTGGCTATCCGCTCGTCGTGCTCGTGAACCAGTGGACCGCGAGCGCGAGCGAGATCGTCTCGGGCGCGGTGCAGGATTTGGATCTCGGCGTGGTGGCGGGTCAGACGACCTTCGGCAAGGGGCTCGTCCAGACCGTGATTCCCCTCACGCGGAGCGTGCGCGGACCGAAGCTCAAGCTGACGACCGCCAAGTACTACACGCCGAGCGGACGCTGCATCCAGAAGGATGAGCAGTTGAAGGACGGCGCCTTGGCGGCGGACGCCGAAGAGTCCGACAGTGATTCTCCGGCGCTTCCGGACTCGCTGAAGGCGAAGAAGCCGCTCCCCGAGTACAAGACCGAGATGGGCCGCACCGTCTTCGGCGGCGGCGGTATCGCGCCCGACATCGAGATCGACGAGGTCAAGATTCCGATTGTCGTTCAGGATCTCGAGCAGAAGCAGGTCTTCTTCAAGTTCGCCGTGAAGTACGCCGTGAAGCACAAGGACGCGCCCAAGGATTACGCCCTCACGTCGGCTATTCGTGACGACTTCCGCGTTCTCCTGAAGGCGGAGAAGGTGGAAACGCGCGCCGATTCGCTCGCCGCCGTGCAGCACTTCATCGATACCGGCATTCGCCGCGAACTCGCCCGCCGCTACGAAGGCGACGAGGCGGCCTATCGCATCGCGATCAGCGACGACGAGCAGGTCCGGACGGTGATGGGCCTCTTCGACCAGGCGGCCACCTTGCCGAAGCTCTTGGCGCTCGCGTCGGAGCGGAGCAAGGCGAAGGCGATGGCGGCCCAGACAAAGGAGCCGGCGGTCCGCTAGGTCCCGCTCGAGTCCGAACGCATGCACGCCGGTCCGCTCCGCCTCGAGGGAAAGATGCTTCTCTCGCCGCTCTGCGGGGTGACCGACTCGCCCTTCCGTAACCTCGCGCGCCGCCACGGCGCGTCGATGGTCTTTTGCGAGATGACCTCTTCGGACGGCTTGGTGCGGAAGAACCCCAAGTCATTCGACCTTTTGGAATACCGCCCCGAGGAGCGCCCCATCGGGGCGCAACTCTGCGGTTCCGAAGCGCACGTCATGGCCGACGCCGCCAAGATGTGCGAGGCGCTCGGGTTCGACACCGTCGATTTGAACTACGGCTGTCCCGTCCGGAAGGTCGTGGCGCGTGACGCGGGCGCGGCCATGCTCACCGATCTCGAGCGGCTGGAGCGCGTGACGGCGGCGGTGGTGAACGCCGTATCCCTGCCGGTGACCGCGAAGATCCGGATCGGCTGGGACAAGAATTCCGTGAACGCGCACCAGGTGGCGCAGGTGTTGGAGCGTTCCGGCGTGAAGTGGATCACGGTCCACGCACGGACGCGGACGGAGGGGTTCGCGGGCGCGGCGCACTGGGAAGTAATCAAGCAGGTGAAGGAGGCGACGAGCCTCCCCGTGATCGGAAACGGCGACGTGAAAACGCCCGAGGACGCGAAGCGGATGGTGGATGAGACCGGCTGCGACGGCGTGATGGTCGGGCGCGGCGCGTTCGGAAATCCGTGGCTCTTCGGCCGCGCGAACCGGCTTCTGGCGGGGCTCGATCCCGGTCCCGAGCCGACGGTGCGGGAGCGGATCGAAACCGCGATCACGCACCTTCACGACATGGCGGTGAAGAAGGGCGATTACGCCGGGACGCTCATGCGAAAGCACATCGCTTGGTACGTTCGCGGCATGTACGACAATTCGACGCTCTGCCGCGAAGTGAACCACGCGAAGTCGAACGCGGAAGTCGAAGAGTTGCTCCGTCGTTATCTCGACAAGATCGAACGGACGCCCATGCCGTATCCTTCGCCGCCCCATGACGAAGTCGGCGAAGGCGGCGACGACGCTGAGTCGGGCGCAGGCGCCGACGACGCCTGCGTGGCCGGCGCGAACTAGTCGTTTTCGCGTTCGCATTCCCGCAACCCCCGGTACCGCAGCCACCAGAGAGGGACCCCGACGATGGACCGCGCACGCCTCCGACGTCTCCTGGGAGACGTCCGCCGCGGCCGGCTCTCTCCCGCCCAGGCGCTCGAAGCGCTGACCACCCTCCCGTTCGAAACCGTGGGCGACGCGACGATCGACCATCATCGCGGCTTGCGGCAGCACCTCCCCGAGGTCATCCTTTGTGAAGGGAAGACGGTGGCCCAGTGCGTCGCCATTGCGCGAGCGATCGTGGCGCGGAGCGGTCGGTGTCTCGCGACCCGCGCGAAGGAGCCGCAGGCGAGGGCGCTGGTGGAGGAGTTTGGGGCGGCGGCGCGCTGGAATGAGACGGCGCGGACGGTGGTGTTGGATTCGCGCGGTGGGAGGGGGCGCGGGAATCGCGGCGGTCGTGCGCGGGCAGTCGGCGCGCGCGGTCCGCGCGGCGGGTCGGTGCTCGTGATCAGCGCGGGGACTTCGGACGCACCGGTCGCCGAGGAAGCGGTGGTGACGCTCGAATTCATGGGAGTTCCGGTAACGCGCGTGAGCGACGCGGGCGTCGCCGGGATCCACCGCCTCTTGAGCCATCTGCCGGCGCTGCGTGAAGCCTCCGCCGTGGTCGTGGTCGCCGGGATGGAAGGTGCTCTGGCGAGTGTTGTCGGAGGGCTGACCGACCGGCCAGTGATCGCGGTGCCGACGAGCGTGGGATATGGCGCGTCGTTCGGCGGGCTGGCGGCGCTCCTGGGAATGCTGAACGCTTGCGCCGCGGGCGTGACGGTTGTGAACATCGACAATGGATTCGGCGCCGGCTACGCCGCCGGGGTGATCGCGGGGCAGTCGCGGCCGGTGCGAGTGACTCGGCGCGGGAAGGCGACTCGGCCGGTGAGGGCGCGGAAGGCGGCGCCGGTTCGGACTTCGAGGAAATCGAAATGAATATCGTCTACTTCGACTGCGTGGCCGGTGCCGCCGGCGACATGATTCTCGGTTCGCTTGTGGCGGCGGGCGCGCCGCTCGCGGAGATCGACAAGCGGCTCCGCGCGCTCCCGCTCGACGGTTTCACGCTGGGCGAGAAGCGCGTGGAGCGGCATGGGTTCGAGGCGCTTCAGTTGCAGGTGGACGCGCCGGACGCGAAGAAGCACCGCCACTATCCGGAGATCGTCCGGATGCTCGAAGGCGGCCGCCTTCCCGAGCGGGTCTTTCGTCGTGCCTCTGCGACATTCGAGTTGCTTGGCCGCGCGGAAGCCTTGGCGCATGGCGTGCCGATCGAAAAGGTCCACTTTCATGAAGTCGGCGCGCTGGATGCGATCATCGACATCGTCGGCACCGCGTGGGCTCTGGAACTCCTGGACGTCGAGCGCTGCTACGCGTCGGCCATCCCACAGGGGCGCGGCTTCGTTCGCGCGGCGCACGGTGTCTTGCCGGTGCCCGCGCCGGCGACGATGCGAATCCTCGAGGGCGTGGCGATTCGGATGACGGAGATCGAGGCCGAACTGACGACCCCCACCGGCGCCGCGTTGCTGAAATCACTCTGCGATACCATTGGCGAGCCGGTGGGCATCCGACCTCGACGCGTCGGCGTTGCGACGGGGACCCGCGAATTAGCGGAGCGGCCGAACGTGATTCGCGCCATCTGGGGCGAGCCGCTCAGCGGCGAGGGCGCTGGATCGGTCGAGGTCTTGGAAACGACGATCGACGACATGAACCCGCAGCTCTATGGGCATCTCACCGATTCGCTCTTCGAGAGCGGGGCGGCCGAGGTGTTCCTGACTCCGGTGCAAATGAAGAAGGGACGCCCGGGCGTGCTCGTGACCGCGCTCTGCGATCCGCAGCGGAGCGAGGCGGTGTTGGCGCGACTCTTCGCCGAATCTTCCACGATCGGTGTACGCATTCGCCGTGAGGGGCGCGCGGAGCTGCGCCGCACGATCTCTGAAGTCGAAACCCCGCTCGGGCGCGTGCGTGTGAAGACCGCGATCCTCCCGAATGGTGAAGAACGCCGCGTTCCCGAATACGACGATCTTCGCCGCCTGGCAAAAGAGCATGGCCGCCCCTTGATCGAGATCATGGACGAGGTGCGCGCCGTTCTTCACGAAGGGGAGCGCGCCGGGGCGTGATTCGCCTCGCCGCCCTGGAGGCGGCGCCGCGGGGCGCCGCGCGAAGCGCCAAGTCCACCGTTGGCCCGATCGATCTCACGATCGAGAAGGGAGAGCGCCACCTGATCCTCGGCGCGAACGGGGCTGGGAAGACGACGCTGTTGCGGGTTCTGGCCGGACTCGTGCCGGCGCGAGCCGGAAGCGTGACGTGGGATTGGCTCGGCGCCGCGCGGCCGGCCGCGATGGATGGGGTCACCCTCTGGCCCCAGGTCGCGGCGCTCTTCGAAACTCCCGATCCACAATTTCTCGGTGAAACCGTCGAGGCCGATATCGCATTCGGTTTGGAAGGGCTTGGGCTTACTCCCGCCGAGTTGCGCGCGCGCGTGGATGAGTCGATCGATTCGTTCGGGCTCGGCGCGTTTTCCTCGCGCGATCCTCGGTCGCTGAGCGCGGGGGAAAAGGCGCGGGCGCTTCTCGCCGCCGCCCTCGCCGCGCGGCCCTCTTGTCTCCTGCTCGATCAGACGCTGGCGCATCTCGATCCCGGCTCGCGCCGGGCGTTGGAGGCGCGGCTCGCGCGCGATGCGGAGGCGGGAGCGTTCGCGCTCGTCCGCGCGCACCAGGAGGCGGAGGCCCCGTTCGAGGGGGAGGCGCTTCACTTCCTCGACTCGGGAGCGCTTCGGAACGCGCGCGATTGGAACGGCGAGGCGGTTCGCGCGGCGAGGAGGCTGCCGCTGCCTCTGGCGCTTCGTGTTTCGGCCGCGCTGGAGGCGAGGGGCAGATGGCGCGGGCCTCTGATGGCCGATTTGCCCACATTGATGGGAGAGCTCGCGAGACATCGTGATTCCGGCGCCGCGTCGGGGGCAGCGCCCGCGGGTGGCACGGGCGGCCGCGGCCGCGCGCCGCGCGAAGCGGCGTTCAACCTTCAATCGATCACGTGGGGACCGGGCAACGCGGAGCCGCTCTTCGACGGCTTCGACCTCGAGGGCACACGCGGCGAAATCGTGGCGCTCGTGGGACGAAGCGGGTCGGGAAAGAGCAGCCTCCTGCGACTCCTCGGAGGGCTCGAGACTCCGCGCGAGGGAGTGGCGTGGCGCGCGGAGGCACGCGGCACCCGGGCGTTGGCGGCCGCGCTGGCGTTGGAGTATCCCGAACGGCAGTTGATCGGGCGGACGGTGCTGGAAGATGTCGGAATGGCGCTCTGGGTCGACGGCGTTCCGCGCCCCGAACGCGAGAAGATGTCCGTACGCGCGCTTGCTTCGGTGGGGATATCGACGGAGCGGTTCGCCACGCGCGTTCCCGCCACGCTCAGCGAGGGGGAGAAGCGACGCGTCGCGTTGGCGGGACTCCTCGCCGAACCGGCGCAGCTACTCCTCCTCGACGAGCCGACCGCGGGACTCGATCCCGAGGGCCGCCGCGCGCTCCGCTCCGCGCTCGATGGGCTTCGCGCGAGGGAGCGAACAGTGATTCTCGCGAGCCACGATCTCGACTTCGTGCACGCTGTCGCCGATCGCGTCGTGGTGTTGGCGCGCGGGACGGGCGATGTCGCTCGCGTCGTCGCGGACGGCCCGCCACGAGATGTATTCCGCGATCCGGCGGCGATGGCCGACGCGGGGCTTCCGGCGCCCGACGTAGTGCTTCTCGAGGACGCGCTTCGCGCCGCCGGATTGTTCGAGGCGGCGACGGTGCGAGACGCCGATTCGCTCGTCGAAGCGCTCACGACTTCTCGCGGGCACTCCGCTTCACCTCCCACCGCCGCCGGCTCACCGGCAACCGATGTCGGAGCGGGCGCCGCGTAAGGCCGGGGGCGCCGCGAAGGGCCTTGCCCCTCGCGCTCCGCGCATCCCCAAGGCGGGCGGCACCGCGGGTATCTCGCCGGGGCGCTTTCGCAATCTCCTCCTTCTTCTCGGCGTGACCGCGTTCGTGCTTCGGATAGTCTATCTCTCCGGCGCGATGCAGAGCCCGCTCTACCAACACCCCGCGCTCGACGGCCGGATCAACGATGAAGCGGGATGGGCGGTGGCTCGCGGGCTTCCCGAGCCGGGCGTCGTGGCGAGTGGCGCGGGCGCCGGTGGTGAACCCCAACCCTACTTCCGACCTCCGGGGTACGCTCGCTTTCTTGGCGGTGTGTACGGAGTCGTCGGGCACAATCTGCACGTCGCCCGTGTGGCGCAGGCGGGCCTCAGCGCGATCACGGCACTTCTGCTGGGATTGTTGGCCGCGTCGCTTTGGGATCGCCGCGTTGGGGTGGTGGCGGCGCTTCTCGCGGCCATCTACGGCCCTTCGATCTACTTCGACGGGGAGCTCGTCTCGGCGTCGCTCGAGTTGGCGTTGGCGTCGTGCGCGCTTTGGTTGCTGGTGGAGGGAGAGAAGCGGCGATCCGATTTGTGGCTCGGTGGTGCGGGATTGGCGCTCTCGCTGGCGGCGGTGACGCGGCCGACGGTGATTCCGTTCCTGCTTCTTGCCGCGGCTTGGCTGACGTGGCGCCGGACCCCGGCGCGCGCGGTGGCGGTCTTCGCGGCCCTGGCCCTTTCCCTCCCCGTGGCCGCGACACTTCGAAACGCGATCGTGGCCCACGACCCCGTCATCATCGCGTCGCAAGGCGGGATCAACTTCTACATTGGAAATCACGCGCGCGCCGACGGCACCACGCCGGACGTTCCAGGACTCGGGTCCGGTGTGACCGCCACCTACGAAGCGCCATTCCGAGAGGCCTCACGACTGGTTGGGCGCCCGCTCCGAGCGTCGGAAGTCTCGCGCTATTGGTTTTCGCAGGGACTTCAATTTTGGCGCGCCGATCTTCCCGCCGCCGCGTGGCTCTACGCGCGCAAAGTGGCGATGGTCTGGAACCGCCGGGAACTTCCGAACACACAGGACCAAGCGTTTTTTGCGCCGTTTCATTCGTGGCTCTTCCGTGGTCCGTGGCTTTCCGGATTCGCGCTTCTCGCGCCGATCGCGCTCGTGGCGGCGTGGTTCGAGCGAAAACGGGCGGGGTTATTGATTCTGTACGGCGTGTTGCTGACCGCGGTGACGGCGGCTTTCTTCGTCTGCGATCGCTTCCGGTTGCCCCTGGGCGCGGTGGTGGTGCCGTTCGCGAGTCGCGGCATGGTTGGAGCATGGGATTGGTGGCGCGCACGCGGTGTCGGGCGCGAAGGCGCTGGGTCGGTGCCGAGGTTGGTGGCCGCCGTCGTGCTCCTGGCTGCGGCGTTCGCGTTCGTTTGGTTGCCATTCCCGCGCTGGCAGAAGTCGGAGGAGGGGATGTCGCGATTCCGCCTCGCTTCGGCATACGAGCAGGCCGGAGACAGTCGAGAAGCCGCGCGAAACTACCTCCTTGCCGAACGGGCGGGGCTAGAAACTCCGGAGTTCTTCAACAACTACGGACTCGTAGCACTTCGCGAGGGAGACCTCGCCACGGCCGGAGAGCGTTTCCGGCGCGCGATCGCGCTCGAGCCCTCACATGGCCCCGCCCTCGCCAATCTCGCCGAGGTCTACATGCAGCAGGGAGCGTGGGAAGCAGCGGCAGGCGCGTATAGCTCTGCCGCGGGCGCGATCCCCGAGCGGGCGCCTGAATTGCTGACGAACGCGGGGATCCTATTTCAACGCGCCGGGAAGGTGGATGCGGCGCGGATGGCCTTGAACGGCGCGCTCTCGGCGCGTCCGGGATTCGAGCCGGCCATCGCGGCGCTTCGTTCGTTGGGGCCGGAGCCGATTCAATAGAGCGGTCGCGCCGTCGCACCAGGGGAATGGACCCAATCGTCGAACCGCAGCACGAGTGATTCAGGTCCGCGACTACTCCACCCACCGCGCCAAGAACAAATTCGTCTCGTGCGAAGCCGGATCCGCCCGGTTCGACGACCACACAATCCACCGTCCATCCGGGCTGAAGTGCGGGAAGCCGTCGAAGCCCGGAGCCGTCGTGACCCGCTCCTGCTCGCCGCCCCGCTTGTCGATCATCCAGAGATCGAACTCCCGCGGGCTTGCCCCTTGGTTCGACGACCAGAGAATGTGATTTCCGTCGGCGAGGAAGGTGGGACAGAAGTTCGCGGCGCCGTTCTTCGTCAGTTGGCGCACATGGGTGCCGTCTTCCTTCATGACGAAGATCTCGAGCGCGCTCGGGTGGATGAGGTTCTTCCCGAGTAGGGTTCGGTATTCATCGAGCGCCTTGCCCTCGGGTCGGCTCGCGCGCCAGACGATCTCCGATCCATCGGGCGAGAAGAAGGCGCCACCATCGTAGCCGGGCGTGTTCGTGATCCGCTTCACGCCGCCGGCTTCATCCATCTCATAGAGATCGAGATCGCCGTCTCGCATGGAGGTGAAGATGGCCTTTCCGCCGTGCGGGTTCCAGGTCACTTCGGCGTCGTAGCCGGGGGAGTCCATGATCCGCTTGAGGCCCGTGCCGTCGGGCTTCACTTCCCAAAGGTCGTAGGTCGGATAGATCGCCCAGACGTACCCCTGCGACATGTCCGGCGGCGATGGGCAGGAGTCGCCGCCGGCCGCGGTGGAGGCGAAGACGATGCGGTCCTGTTCGGGATAGTCGAAGTAGCCGCAGGTGGTGCGGCCCTTCCCGCTCGAGATCATCGTAACGGCGCCGTTTTCGAGATCCATCACGTACTGCTGATCGCACTTCGCGCCGCGCGGCGTGGCTTGGAACGTGATGTGCTTCCCGTCGGGCGCGAAGTAGGGCTCCGCGTTCTCGCCTCCGAACGTGAGTTGGCGGATGTCCTTGAAGTGCTTCTCTTCGGGAAACGTCTTCGTGAAGGGCTGGCCGGCTTTCGATGTCCAGTCGCGACCGGGACGTCCCTCGAAGAAGGGTGACAGCGCGGCGTGGCCGGAGTCGGGAGTGGACGCGCCGGGTGGCGGCATCGCGTGCGGATTCGCGGGATCGTTCGCGGCCGGCGCCGCCCGCGCCGCCGGCGTTGCAGGAGTCGCAACCGCAGGGGCGGGAGTAGACGCCACGCCGGGTGTTGCCGCGGCCGCTGCGCCCGGAGTCGCCGCCGTAGGCGAATGCGCCGCCGCCGCCCCCGGAGCCGCGCCACCCATCGCCCCTCGATCTCCGAGCGTGGCGTGGAAGGTCGCTTCCTTCCCGTCGCGAATCACCATCACATCCACCGTCTGGCCCGGCTTCTGATCCTGGAGCGCGTAAGACATGTCGTAGAGATTCGCGATCTTCGTGCCGGCGATCGTCATGATCCGATCGCCACCCTTGATTCCTGCGTGATCGGCCGGTCCACCGGGACGGACGTCGGAGAGCAACACGCCGCCCTCCGTCGATTCCATCGCGCGGAAGTCGGGGACCGTGCCGAGATAGGCGCCATAGCCGCGACTGTCGCCGGACATGGCGGGCGCCGCGTTGGCGCGCGCGTATACCGGCGAGGCGGCCGTCGCCGCGGTCGCCAGGTCGGCTGCGATCAAGGTGGTGAAGCGCGTCACCGCGGCGCCACCCACGGCGTTGATCAGCGGCGCGTCGTCATCGGGCGTGTGGTACTGCTCGTGCGTCCCGGTGAAGAGATGGAGCACCGGGATCCCTTTCGCGTAAAAACTCGTCTGATCGGAGGGGCCATATCCGTCGCCCCGCGCCACCACCTCGAGTTTCGTGACGGTGGCCGCTCGGTGAATGATGTCCTTCCACTCCTTCGCCGACTCCGCGCCGAGCGCGATCAAGGTGTCGCCGCGAAGCCGCCCCACCATGTCGAGGTTCACCATGGCGCGGACCGACGCGATGGGGAAGGGTGCGTGATCGACGAGGAACGCCGACCCGGCAAGCCCGACTTCCTCGCCGGAGAAGAGCATCACCGCGACCGCGCGGTGGTTGCTCACCTTCGCCAGGCGCTGCTTCAGCGCGGCGCCCGCCATCATCACCGCCACGGTGCCCGACGCGTTGTCGTCGGCGCCATTGTGAATCGCCGTTACGTTCGGGCGCATGGAGCCCTGGCCGCCATAGCCAAGATGATCGTAGTGGGCGCCGATCACGATGGTCTCGCTTCCGAGCGCGCCCTTTCCGGGAATGAGTCCCACGACGTTCTCGCCTTCCGCGTAGGTGGCGCGAAGTGCGACCGTGCCCGTCACCGTGACACCCGTGGTGGAACGAGAGCGGGGCGTCAGGTCGCGATCGACGTCCTTCTGAAACGCGGCCAAGTCGATCCCCGCCTTTGAGAGCCAGCGCTGCGCGGCGGAGGTCTTCACCTGAATGACCGGCAATCCGGCGGGGCTCTCCGGTCCGTCGTTTTTGAGCGCGGGGACTTTGTCGTTCCCCTCGTCCTGGATCGGTCCGGTCACGAAGATCACGGCCGCGGCACCTCGTTCGCGCGCCTGCATCGCCTTATAGCGGAGCGCCGACCACCGGCTCGGGCGCTTGCCGTCGAAGGGCGAGGCGTCGTCCTTCTCCTGCGGCTCGTAGCGGAGGATGAGGACGACCTTTCCCTTCAAGTCGATGCCGGAATACTCCTGATACCCAATCGGCGCCGCTTCGATTCCGTAGCCGACGAACGCTAGGTCCCCGCTGAACGATCCGGGCGAGGAGAATCCGAGAGGGGACCATTCGTCTTCCTTGAGGCCCTCGATCGCGTTCCCCGCCAATTTCTCGACGCCGATCTTCACGGGGAATTTCTGGCGGTACGAGCGACCGAATGCTGGTGCAAGCCCCGCGGCCTTGAGGCGCTTCTCGATGTAGATCGTCGCGAGCCCGATTCCCTTCGTGCCGAGCCCCCGCCCTTCCATCTTGTCGTCGGCGAGGATCGTGACCGCCTCGAGATACGCTTTCGCCTCGCCGGTCAGGGTGGGGTCGGAGGTGGCGGGGGAGAGCGGCGCTGCACCGGATGCGCCAAGGGTTAGAAGAACGGCGAAGCACCCGGCAGCCGAGCGCCAAACGTTCGAGAAGGCCTTCCGAGACATGGAGTTCTCCCTGGATCGGGGTTTCGAGAACAGACGTTTTGCGCATGCTAACAGGGGGCGATCAGGACGGGAATGGTACGCTCGCGCCAGCCGATTTCTCCCCTCAGCGCCTGACGAACTTGAGGTGCGTCACTCCCGGTTGCGCGACGGTTCGTACCAGCTCCATCCCGTGCAGATCATCTCCGACGCCATCGAAGAGTCGCTCGCCGTTGCCGAGTAGCGTAGGAGCCAAATTGATCTCCATCTCGTCCACGAGCCCGGCGTTCAGGTACTGCTGTGCGGCCTTGGCTCCGCCGGCCAGCGACACATCCTTGCCACCGGCCGCTCCCCGAGCGAGTTCGAGCGCGTGCTGCATGCCACCCGTGACGAAGGTGAATGTGGTACCGCCTTCGAGCGCCAAGGGCTCCCGTGCGTGGTGCGTGAGAACAAAAACCGGATGATGAAACGGCGGATTCTCACCCCACCATCCGTTCCAGGGACTCGCGGCGTTCCAGGGGCCGGGGTGGCCACCGAACATGTTCCGTCCCATGATCGTCGCCCCGATGTTGGCCATCGATTCCTCGACGACCCGCGTGCTTTCGTTCACTTCACCGCCTTCCTGCCCGTGCGCCGCGCGCCAGTACTTCAACGCGAGGACCCACTCGTGGAGACGCATGCCGCCGATGCCGAGCGGGTTTTCCACGCTCTGGCTCGGGCCCGCCACGAAGCCGTCGAGCGACATCGCGATCTTGAACCGCAGCCTGGACACGCGGGGGCGGGCGCTACTCGATGCCGCTCCGGTCGGGGCCCTCGCCCCGGTCTTCGGGGCCCTTCGCGGGACCGGGCTCGTGGGTCGCCTTCGCAGCGTCGGTGGGGACCGTGGTCTGCGCCGCCGTGGTTCCGGGCGGGTAGGCGTCGCCCGCCGCCGGCTTGCCTGAGGGCGATCCGGGACGCTGGGGGTCGGTGGCCGAGTTGACGGCCAGGTTGCGCTCGGGGTCCGTGGAGTCGTTCCGCTTTGCCATGTGCGCGCCTCCTGCAACCAACTTATCATCGGGACCATGAAGAAGGTGGTGAAGGACGCGGCGGAAGCGGTCCGCGACATCCCGGACGGGGCGTCGGTGATGATCTCGGGCTTCGGCCTGTGCGGCCTGCCCGAGAACCTCATCGCCGCCCTGCGGGACCGCGGCTGCAAGGGCCTTACCGTCATCAGCAACAACGCGGGCACCAACGACTTCGGAATCACCTTCCTGCTGCAGAACAAGCAGGTGAAGAAGATGATCTCGACCTACGTCGGCGAGAACAAGGTCTTCGAGAAGATGGCGCTGGCGGGGGAGATCGAGGTCGAGCTCAACCCCCAGGGCACGTTCGCGGAGCGCATGCGGGCGGGCGGCGCGGGCATCCCCGCCTTCTACACCCCGACCGGGGTCGGCACCGTGATCGCGGAAGGCAAGGACGTGCGGGACTTCGGGGGCCGGCCCCATGTCATGGAGACCGCGCTCAAGGCCGACTTCGCGCTCATCAAGGCCTGGAAGGGCG
>JANMQV010000052.1:0-2919 GCA_031370645.1 Candidatus Eiseniibacteriota bacterium
AGCCGTGCTTCCTCCGCCCGCGCCGCGCGGAACTGAGCGACGGCCGAGCTCTGGGAGCCGAGTTGCTCCACGCCGTGGCGAAGCGTCGTGACGCGCTGGCGAACCTGCGCGTTCTGAATCTCCGCCGGAGCCGCGATCGAAACGATGAGGAGCGCCGCGGCGGCCGCGACGGCCGGAGCCGGCACGGCTTCGGCGATCCAGGAGATTCCCTCTCCCGGGCCGCCCCCCGAAAAATTGAGCGTGTCGCGCGAGATCGAGGCGAGCATCACGCCGCTCGCCGTCGCCTCGACGAGGCTTTCGTGGCCCATTCCAGCCACGTCGGCATCCCTCTGGGAAGGATCATCGGCCGCGCGGACGGGCATCTTGAGAACTCCGCCCAGGTAACCGGCCAGGTTCCGAAGCCGCGCGCCGGGGCCGAGGAGGACGACGCGGGAGACCGCCTCCCCCAGGAACTGCTCGTTGCAGTAGTCGAACGAATTCCAGAGATCGCGAACGAGGCGTTCGAGGGTGGGGCGAAGCATGATTCCGACCGCGGCGACCGGGACCCCGTCGACGAAATTCGCCTCCTCGACTCCGAGCGGCACGCCGCTCGTACGTAGAAGTTCCTCCGCCGCTTCCGGTGTGCGTTCCACGGTACCCATGCCGGGCACGACAATTTGGCGAAGTGCCGCGGCCAACGTCTGGTGGCCGAACGCGAGATCGCGCGAGAAGCGGATGTCGCGCCCCTTCAAGACGACGATCTGGCTCGCGTCGGAGCCGATATCGAGATAGGCGACGACTTCGCTCGGCGCGAGGACACCTCGACGTTCGAGGTCGGCGCGAAGGCCGGCGGCCGCGACCGTGACGGCCCAGGGACGAAGCCCCGCCGATACGAGCAGCGCGCGGCGCTCCTCCACGCGGCGGCGCGGCGCGACCACGACGAGCACCGAGAGTTCGCGTCCCTTGGCCGCGGCCTCGAGTAGCTCGAAGCGAATCTCGGCCTCGGCGATCGGATAGTTCACGTGGCGCCGGCATTCGAGTTCGAGCGCCGAGCGAAGGTCGGCCTGGCGCATGGCCGGCATCGAGAGGCGGCGAACGACGACATCGGGCCCGCTCAGGGCGGCGATCGCGGGACGTCCCGTCGCGCCGAGTTCCGCCACCATCGCGGCGAGAGCCTTCCGTTCGGCGAGTTCCCTCGCCGCGGGCGTCAGATCGAGCGCCACCGTTCGAAACGCGCTCGTCAGACGGGGCGAAGACTTCCGCCGGCGAACGACACGCGTGAGCCTGAGCCCCGCGTCGCTCCCTTCGACCACGAGGAGATCGGCCGGCGCGGCCTGACTCGAGCGCCGCCACGCCGCCGCCCACTTCCGGAGCGGCGGAGGGAGGCGGAGTTCCGCATCCGCCACTCGCTGCATCAGATTCGTCGTCGCCTTCGGTTCCATTGTGTCCTTTCGCGCTAGACGCGCGTCTCCACCCACCCCACAACGGAGAGGAGGCCCGAAATTTTCCGGATTCGTTGGTTCGATGTGTCGGCGATATAGATGACGCCGGTTGAGTCGACGGCGATCCCCGCGGGCGCGTCGAGCTTCGCCGACGTCGCGGCGCCCCCGTCGCCCGAGTAACCGGCGACTCCCGTGCCCGCGATCGTCGAGATCGTTCCCCCGACGAAGAATCGCCGGATGACGTCGTTTCCTCGGTCGGCGACGTAAAGATCTCCCGACGAGGTGATCGTCACCGATTCGGGCCCATCCAGCCTCGCCGACGTGGCCGCTCCGCCGTCGCCCGTGTAGCCCGCGGTTCCCGTCCCCGCTACGGTGGTGATCACCCCGGTCGACGCGGTGACGCGGCGAATCACGTTGTTCGCGGTGTCGGCGATGTAGAGATCGCCATTCGACGCCAATTCCACTCCCTCCGGACTTCGCAAGCGCGCCGCGGTGGCGAGTCCGCCGTCGCCGGTATAACCGGTCGTTCCCGTGCCGGCGTAGGTCGTGATGATGCCGGTGAGTGCGTTCACTTTTCGGATCTTGTTGTTGCCGCGATCGGCGATGTAATAGTCACCGCTCGCCGCCACGACGATGCCACGCGGAGAACTCAATTTCGCCGCGGTGGCGGCGCCGCCGTCGCCGGTGGAGCCGGGCGAGCCGATCCCCGCGATCGTCGTGATGAGGCCTGTCGCCGCCGCGACCTTTCGAATCGAGTGATTGCCCGTATCGGCGATGTAGAGATCTCCATTCGCCGCGACGGCGAGATCTTGGGGGAATTGGAGTCTCGCCGCGGTCGCCGCGAGCCCATCCCCAGACCAGCCCGGCGAGCCGCTTCCCGCCACGGTCGTGATGATGCCCGTGCCGGGCGCGATGCGCCGAATGACGTGATTGTCGGTGTCGGCCACGTAGATCGAGCCGTCGGGTCCGACGGCGACGCCCTCGGCGTTCTTCATCGTCGCGGACGTGGCGGCCCCGCCGTCGCCCGTGTATCCGGTCGACCCCGTCCCCGCGAACGTGGAGATGCCTCCCGTCGCGACCTGGATCTGGAGCACGCGCGTCGCCTCGCCCACGATTCCGGTGGCCACGATTCGCTTCCGCCCCGCGGGGAGCGCCGCGCCGTTCTCATCCACCGAATCGGGCGGAGCGACGGTGAAGGCGCCGTTTCCGACGCGCTTGCCGGGCGACGCGAGCCCGCCCCACGCGGGGTTTGCTCCCAGCTTCTTCACCGCATACTCGAGCCCCGCCTGGGCCGCGTAGAACGCCTGGCTCGACTGGACGTGGTGGACCGAGAGCCCGGAATTCTCCGTGACGAGCGACACGAGCGCGAGCCCCAGAATGAGGAGGACCAGGATTGTCGCGGTGACGAGCACCACCGAGAATCCCGCATCGGGCCGCGGTTCCCGCGGAACGCTCCAGCGCGGCGTCATAGCGCCCTCAACGCGGCGGCGCCGAGCGT
>JANMQV010000103.1:0-32701 GCA_031370645.1 Candidatus Eiseniibacteriota bacterium
CTTCGCGCTGGGACGGAATCCGAATCCCTATTACGAGCCCTACAACGCGCCGCGACCGGAGCTCCCTTCCCTGACCGAATACCAGATCGCGATCGCATCCGGTTCGGGAGGCCGATTCGGCGGAATCGCCTGGCACTTGAACAATCGCGGCGGGCACGCCTGGCGGAAGTCGAATTACCTTTCCTTCGGACACATCGGCCGCCCCGATCGGCACGTGTCGTTCGGTTGGGCGTCCCAGTGGGCTCCCTCCACGGGGGACCAGCAGAACATCCTCGATCTCGCTCTGCGTCCCGACGGCAGCCCTCGGCTGACCCTCTTCGCCGACTACGCAAACCGGGGTCTGTTCCAGCGACGAACCGAATCGTTCGGAGCGGGTGTGCGCGTGCGACCGATCGACGGCTTAGAGGTGTCTGCCCGCTGGCGTGACGACGTGAAATTCCAGGTCACAGCCGGCGTGACGCTCGCACGATTTGGAGCACGCGTGACGCCGATCTACAAGCGCCTCAAGGCAGAACCGTACGGAAATAGGCCGGCCGTGACGGACCACTTCGGAACTTGGTACGCCGTTCGGCTTAATCCGCCCGTTCGGGGCATCGATGTCGAGCGCCGCTTGATGCGAAATCGCCGCTTCCTCTCCATGGACCTCCATGGTCACGCGGTCTACCAGTCGTATCGTTGGTTCGACTCCGACGCGAAGCCGCTCCGCGACTTGACCGAGCAAATTCGCTTCGCGAAGGAAGACCCCACGGTGGGCGGCGTGGCCATCCGCCTTTCCGACTTCCAGGCGAATGCAGCCATGTACTGGGAACTCCGCGAATCGCTCCTGGCGCTGAAGCGTGCGGGAAAGAAAGTCGTCATCGCGGCCGATCACCTCGACCAGCGCTCGTACTACTTCGCCTGCGTCGCCGACCATCTGGTGCTCGACCCGCTCGGCGGGCTCCTCATGCCGGGCGTTCAGGCATCGCGCACCTACATGAAGGAACTCCTCGGAAAAATCGGCCTCGGCTTCGACGAGTGGCGCTTCTACAAGTACAAGTCGGCACTGGAGGGATTCTCGCGGACGTCGTTCTCGGACGCCGATCGCGAGCAGTTCGACGTACTCGTCCACGCGACGTACGAGGAATTGGCGAACGGAATCGCGGCGAGCGGCCGGATCACGAGAGAGCGGCTCGACCGTTTGGTGAACGAAGAGCCCTACGTGACCGCGAGCCGCATGAAGGAGCTGGGACTGGTCGACTCGCTCGGACGCTGGGAAGATCTCGAGGCGCAGGTGAAGCGCTGGGGCGGACGGGGCGGCCCGCAATCGTACGCGTCCGTCGCGGGACGGCGCTGGAAACCCGACGAGACCTGGGGACCGGTTCCGACGGTCGCCCTCGTCTACCTCGTCGGCGACTGCGCCATGGACACCGGCATTCGCGCACGCACCACCGCGCCGGCCATGCGCCAATTGCGCGAGAGCCGGAACGTGAGCGCGGTGGTGCTTCGCGTCGACTCGCCGGGCGGCGACCCGCTTGCCTCCGACCTCGTGGCGGATGAAACGAAGAAACTGCGCGCGGCGAAGAAACCGACCTACGTGAGCCAAGGGCGCGTCGCCGGGAGCGGCGGCTACTGGATCAGCATGGACGGCGAATCGATCGCCACCGGCCCCTTCTCGCTCACCGGCTCAATCGGGATCATCGGCGGCTGGGTCTGGAACGACGGCTTCGGCAAGAAGCTCGGTCTCGTCTCCGATCACGTTCAGGTCGGAAAGAGCGCCGACCTTCTCGGAGGCCTGGTCGTTCCGTTCGTCGGAGCGCGCCTCCCCGAGCGAAACCTGGACGAAGGAGAGCGGCGCCAGATCAAAGGACTCTTCGACGAGCTCTACGACAACTTCACGACCCGCGTCGCCACGGCGCGGGGACTCGAAACGACGCGCGTGAGGGAGTTGGCGGAGGGGCGAATCTACGACGGCAGGGCCGCGGTCGCGAACCACCTGGCCGACCGTATCGCAACGCTTGAGGAAACGATGGAGACCGCGAAGCGGCAGGCGGGGATCAAGCCGGGTCGCCGCTATCGGCTGGTGGAGATTCCGCGCCGCCCCTTCATCAAGTTCCCCCGCTTCCTCCCCGGCGTGCGCGCATTGCTGGGCGGGGAAGGACCGCGGGGGCTCGAATCGGGTCTCCTCACCGCGCGCGAAGGCCTGACCGGCGCCGCGACGCCGTCCCGGCTCTACGAGACCGGCGTGCTGCAGCAGATCATCGACCAGCCGGGGCGCCCGCTCCTTCTCACGCCGGGCTCGCTCTTGCCGCTCGAGGAGGAACCGATCCGCTAGGAGGGCCGGCGCTCCGCGCGCCCGACCCCTTCGCGAGCATTCGCCATGATGAACGCCCCGATCGGAACCATCTACCTTCTCGTAGCCGGGCTCGTATTCCTCCTCGGCTTCGTGATCTTGCGCGAAGCGCCTCGCGAGCGTGCCAACCGCGCCACGGCGCTCATGCTCTTCTTCGCGGGCCTCGGCTCCGTGCTCGGCGCGATCGGCTTCATTCTCGAGGGCGTCGGCGCGGCGAAGCAAGGGACGAACGATCTTCTCCGCTCGTTCAACTATCTCTGGGAACTCTTTTTCCCGTCGCTGCTCTATTTCGCCTGCGTCTTCCCGTCGGAGAATCGCTTCTACCGGAAGATCCCGTTCGGCTCCTTCGTCATTTACGGCCCGCACGTCTTCCACCTCCTCTTCATGCTGCTTCTGCTGCAGGGGGCGCTCTGGGGGAGCCTCCTGGCGAACGTCTCGAAAGCCACGTCCGGGCGGGCCGTCATCGCGGCGCTTCGGCTTCCGGTAGAGCTCTCCATCCAGTTCCACCAGATCCTCTTCTCGCTCGTCAACCTCTTCTACATCGTCGCGGCCCTCACGATTCTCTTCCTCTCGTATCGCCGCGCCATGAACCCGAGGATCCGAAACCAACTGCGAGCCATCTTCATCGGGCTCGCCTCCTGCGCGAGCCTCTACGCGGTCGCCGTTCCGCTGCCCGTCCTCATCAATCATCCCTGGTCGGCGGTCGTCCGCTCCACGCTCATCATCAGCGCGCTGATTCTCGGCTCCGGCTCCATCGCCTATTCAATGGTCCGCTATCGCTTCCTCGACGCGAACCTGATCGCGCGGAAGTCGATTCTCTACGCTCTCACGTCGGGATTCCTTCTGATCGTCTACTCCACCGTGGTGCGGCAGCTCGATTCGCTTCTCGAGACGGTGCGCGGCTTCGACACGTCGATCTTCCAGACCGCCATGCTCCTTCTGGCGCTCATTCTCTTCCAGCCGATGTTCTCCTGGCTCGACGAGACGCTCGACCGATTGTTCCTCCGCGAGAAGGGCGACTACCGGTCGCTCCTCCGCCGCATGTCGAGCGAGATCCTCACGGTGCTCGATCTCGAGAAATTGACCGAGAACGTCGTCTCAACACTCCGCGACGCGATTCCCGCGCGGACCACGGTCTTGCTCCTCACGCCCGAGCGGCGCGCCCCGATCGTGCGCGGTTTCGGCGGCGGCGTCGACGTGGCGCGCCTGGCGGCGATTCCGCGGCTCACGCTGGCTCAGCTGGTCGAGGGATCGGAACTGCTCCGGAAGGAGGAGATTCCGGCGCTCGCGGCGGAGCGGGGACTCGAGGCGGAGACCGCGGCGCTTCTAGAAACGCTACCGTTCGTGCTGATTCCGCTCCGCCACGGAGAGGATTTTCTCGGCGTGATCGCCCTCGGCCGAAAGATCACCGAGACGCGGTACAAGGCCGAGGAGTTGAGCCTCCTCCAAACGCTCGCCAACCAGACGAGCGTCGCGGTGAAGAACGCGCTTCTCTATCGCGAAAGTCTCGAAATGTCGATTCTCGAGGAGGAACTCGCGGTGGCGCGCCGCATTCAGCGGCAGTTTCTTCCCGCCTCGCTTCCCCAGACGCAGCGTTTCGGACTCGCCGCGTTGAATCTTCAGACGAAGCAGGTGGGCGGCGATTACTATGATCTGGTGGAACTCGGCGACGGGCAATTCCTCGTGGTGATCGCCGATGTCGCCGGAAAGGGAATCCCGGCGGCGCTTCTCGCGTCGATGGTGCAAGCCTCCATTCGCACGCAGGCCGATTTGGCGAGTTCGGTCTGCCAGATCATGACGCGACTCAATCGTCTGGTGCACGACGCCACGCCCGACGATCGCTTCGCCACCTGCTTCCTTGCGCGGCTTGGCGGCGAGCGGATGTCGGTCCAGTTCGCGAACGCGGGACACAATTTTCCGATCGTGCTCCGGGCCGCCGGCGGATGGCGCTATCTCGAGGAGGGGGGCATTCCGCTCGGCATCATGCCGGGCTGGGAGTACGGCGAGACGGCCATGTCGCTCGCGCCGGGCGACTCGCTCTTGATGTACACGGATGGAATTACCGACGCGCGAAATCTCGAAGGCGAGGACTTCGGCGAGGAGCGGCTCATTCGCCTCGCGGAACGGCTTTCCCGTGAGCTCTCGGCGGACGAAATCGTGCAGGCGGTGGCCGACGAAGTCTCCCAATTCACGGCGGGAGCGGACCAGGCCGACGACATTACCTTGGTGGCCCTCAAGGCACTGGTGGTGATAGAGTAAACAGATGGGCGGCGACCTGACTCCCCCGTCACCGAACGGGACCGACAACATCCGCCTGACGATCGGGAGCCGTCTTGAGCTCCTATCGATGGTGCATGCCCTCATCACTCAGATTTCCCGCCAGTACGAGCTGAGCGAGGATTTCGAGAACGCCCTCCTCATTGCCGTGATCGAAGCCGGCACGAACGCCATCCAGCATGGGAACTGCTTCGCCGACGACAAGTGCGTGGAGTTCGAGTTCAAGGTCGGGGCGGGAGAGATCGTCATTGCCGTGGAGGATTTCGGGACGGGCTTCGATCCGAAGCAGGTGGAGAATCCAACCGATTCGTACGCGCTTTTGAACCCGCATGGGCGCGGGCTCTTCTTGATGCGGGAGTTGATGGACGACGTGAGTTTCGACGTCCGGGCCGATCACGGAACCCGGGTGCTCTTGAAGAAGTCGCGCGTCAACGCGACGGCGTAACGCTTTCCTCTCGCGGGCGCAAATGTTCCAGCGTCCGCCTCACCGCCGGGTAAATCTGCTCGAACGCCGCGATCACGCGCGGATCGAAGTGCGTGCCCGCGTTCCGCTTCAGTTCCGTTAGCGCCACCTGCTCGGCGAGCGCCTTTCGGTAGGGCCGGTCCGAGGTCATGGCGTCGAACGCGTCGGCCACCGCCATGATGCGCGCCTCGATTGGAATTCCCTCCCCCTTCAATCCGTCGGGATACCCCGTGCCGTCGAAGTGCTCGTGATGGGAGCGGACGCCGGGGAGGAGCGGGTGGAGGAGCGCAATCGGCCGCAGGATGCTTTCGCCGATCTGGGGATGGAGATCCATCTTCTCCTTCTCTCCCTGACTCAACCGTTCCCGCTTGTGCAAAATTCCCTCGTCCACGGCGATCTTCCCGATGTCGTGCACCAGGCAGGAGCGGTGGATCACGTCGAGCGTCTCGGGCGGAAGTCCCAACTGCTTCCCGATCGCCTCGCTGTACGCCGCCACGCGGACCGAGTGGCCCTCCGTGTAGGGGTCCTTCGCTTCGATCGCCATCGTCAGGGAGACGATGACGCTCATGAAGAGATCCTCGAGTTTCGCCCTCTGCGCGTCTTCCAGAATCGCCACACCCGCCATCGTCCCGAGCGATCGAAGCCCCGCGGCATGTTCGGCGCCGAAACGGAACGGGGTCGCATGATTGAGGAGAAGCGCGCCGATCGCCTCGCCATGGGCGCGAATCGGGGCGAGCGCGCCGCCGTTCATTCCCGCGGCGAAGAGGAATTCGCGAGACCACGGGGTCTTCTGGCGGCGATGGAAGAGGACCACTTCGTCGCGGCGAAGGAGTTCGTCCAGGAGATCGCACGAAGGGCCGGTGAGCGTGAAGTCTCCCCACTCTTCAAGGACGCCCTGCACGTGCCGGAAGACGTACTCGCCGGGGCGCACCCTCGTCAAGACGGCCACGCCGTCCGGATTCAGGAGCCGGTCGACGCCGCTCGCGACGTGGTGGAGCGAAGAGGTCCCCTCGTGGAACGGCTCGAGGGAGCGGGCCACGTCGTTCAGGCCGCGGATCAGCTCGAGGGCGCTCGGGAGTGACCGAGCGTCGGCGGGTGCGGCGGCGGATGTTGGTGCGTGCGCGGTGCGTTTCGTCTCGGTCGCCATCGCCTCGGTGTCCGGGGGCAAGAGCCCCCCTGCCTAGGGGTTACGCGTGAAGAAGGGAACGCGCTAGGGGTTCCCTTCCGTGTCCCCCCTGCTGTTGGAGGTTTCGGCAGGGACCGGTGCGATATTTAGCCGGAGTAGCGGGCGGGGCCGCGAAGGCGCGAAGGCGCGGCGCGCGGGCGGGAGTGCTACCCGATCGCCGGGAGGTATCGCGAGAGGAAGGAGACGAAGTAGCGGAAGAGATTCGTCACGAGCGCAATTCCGAACACGATGAGAATCACGCCGCTCACGATCTCGATCGTCCGAAGCGAGGAGCGAAGTTTCTTCGACGCGGCGAGGAACGAATTCATGCCGAGCGAGGCGAGGAAGAAGGGCACGCCGAGCCCGAGCGAATAGACACTGAGAAGGAGAATGCCGGTCCCCGCCTTTTCGGAGGTGCTCGCGTAGAGAAGGATCGAGGCGAGGATTGGACCGATGCAGGGCGTCCAACCGGCGGCGAACGTGATCCCGACCAGCACCGAGCCGAAGAGGCCGAGCGGCTTCGACGTCATGCGGAACTTCGCCTCGCGGGAAAGCGCCGCGATCTTCAGCACGCCCGTGAGGTAGAGCCCGAAGAGGATGATGAGGACGCCGCCCACCTGCCGGAGGACGTCCTGATACTCGCGGAGGAATTTTCCCGCGGCGGTCGCGGTGGCGCCGAGCGCGATGAAGACGAGTGAGAATCCGAGGATGAAGGCGAGTGAGTGGAGGATCGTGAGCCGCCGGATGCGGCCCGTCTTGTCCTCCGTCGTCAGCTCGTCGAAGGAGACGCCGGTGATGAACGTGATGTAGGACGGAACGAGCGGCAAGACGCAGGGCGAGGCGAACGACACGAGCCCCGCGAGGAACGCCGCGAAGATGGAGACCTGGCTTGCCTGCGTTTCGAACATGCTACGAGGTGGCCGCCAGGAGCGGAGCGATCGTTTGTTCGAAGACCTCGGGCGAGGTGAACCCGACAAAGCGCTGCACGACCTTTCCCTGGCGATCGATCACGAACGCCGTCGGGATGGAGTTGATTCCGCCGTACGCCTTCGCCACGTCGTCGGCGCCGATGAGCATCGGGTAGTTGATGTTGTGCTCCTTGGCGAACGGGGCGACATCGCCCGCGCCGCCGGCGTCGAGCGAGAGCCCGACGATCACCAAGCCTTGGCTGGCGTACTTCCTCTGGAGTTCGACGAAATGGGGCACCTCTTCACGGCAGGGCGGGCACCAGGTGGCCCAGAAGTCGAGGATCACGACCTTGCCGGCGAACGTGCTGCTCGCGACCTTCACGCCGCTGAGGTCGGAGAGTTCAAACGCTGGCGCCTGCGTGCCAATTTCGGCGTGTCCCGAGGCAGCGGGCGTCGGGGACCCCGACGTGGTCTTCGACCCGCCGCCCCCGCCGCAGCCCGCCAAAATCGCCAGTACGAGAATCGGCATCGCCTTCGCGGCGAGGGAGCGGACGCGTGAATGGGCGAGAGAACGGACCATGGCGATCGATGCTCCTAAGTGTTGGAGTGGCTTGGGAAGGCCGGAATTGCCCCTGACACTACCGACCGGCCATTCGGGGCGTCAAGGGGGCTCCCCGTGGCCGGCGGTACCACCGTCCCGGCTCCGTAGTACAACCTCCTGAGGGCCCGCCCGGTTCCGGCCGGACAAACGAGATGAGCCCAGATCCTTTCGGATGCCGGGCTCGATCTCGAGATGCGAAACGTCCGCCGAACTAGAGAATCGGGTAGTACGCGTCCAATTCGTAGTCGGTGACCTGCGTGCGATAGTTGTCCCATTCGATCCGCTTGTTCACGACGAACTTCTCGAAGACGTGCTCGCCGAGGACGTCACGGACCAACTTCGACTTCTCGAGCGCATCGACGGCTTCGCTGAGGCTACCGGGGAGCGACTCGATGCCGTGCTTCTTCCGCTCCTCGGAGTTCATCTCGTAGATGTCCTCTTCGACGGCCGAACGAAGCGTGTACCCCTCTTCGACGCCGCGAAGACCCGCCGCGAGCATCACCGAGAAGGCGAGATACGGATTGCAGGCCGGATCCGGGCAGCGAAGCTCGATGCGCGTCGCCTTCTCCTTGCCGGGCTTGTAGATCGGGATCCGGATGAGGGCCGAGCGATTCCGCTGCGCCCAGGCGATGTAGACCGGCGCCTCGAATCCGGGGACGAGCCGCTTGTAGGAGTTCACCCACTGGTTCGTGACAGCCGCGATCTCCCGCATGTGCTTCAGAAGCCCGGCGAGATACGCGCGCGCCGTCTTCGAGAGGTGCTGCTTGTCCTTCGCGTCGTGGAAGAGGTTCTTCCCCGCCTTGAAGAGCGACTGGTGGACGTGCATCCCGCTTCCGTTCTGACCGTAGACCGGCTTCGGCATGAACGAGGCGTAGTAGCCGCCCTGCCGCGCCATCTCCTTCACCACGTAGCGGTAGGTGATCGTCTGGTCGGCCATCTTGAGCGCCTCGGAATAGCGAAGGTCGATCTCGTGCTGGCTATGCGCCACTTCGTGGTGCGCCGCCTCGACCTGGATCTCCATCGCCTGAAGCGCTTCGACCGTCCGGCTCCGGAGTTCGGTGCCGATGTCGTCCGGGACCTGGTCGAAGTAGCCGGCCGTGTCGAGGAGCGTGCGGTCCTTGTTGCTCTTGAAGTAGAAGTACTCGAGTTCCGGTCCGAGGTAGGCCGTCATTCCCTGCTTGTCGAGTTTCTTCACAAGGCGCTTCAGCACGCCGCGCGGATCGCCCGGGTAGGGCGTCCCGTCCGGATTGAGCACGTCGCAGATGAGGCGCCCGACTGGCTCGTCATTCACCTTCCACGGGAGGAGCTGGAACGTGGCGACGTCCGGCATCGCGATGAGATCGCTCTCGAAGATGCGCGCGAACCCTTCAACCGAGGAGCCGTCGATGCCGGCGCCTTCGGCGAGGGCGGTGGCGAGCTCGTGGCGCGTGATCGACACGGCCTTCAGCTGGCCGAGAATATCCACGAACCAGAGCTGAATGAGTTCGACGTCGCGGTCCTCGCAGAACTTCACGACGTCCTTGGCTGTCTTGAGGCTTTCCATCCTACCGGGGTCCTTTCGCTGGGGGTCGCACGGGGGAACCGCCCCGTCGGCCGGCTAGCGCCGGAGCAACATCGACATTTGGTTTTCCACGGTGAAACCGAAGTGCTTGTAGAAGGACTGCCGGTCCTTCGTGAGAAGGAGGAACATCGTCACGGTCTTCAATTCGGGATGGTCGAGCACCTTCCGCATCAGTTCGCGGCCGATGCCGCGTTTCCGGTGCGTCTCCGCGACGATCACGTCCCAAATCGTCGCCCGGTAGGTGAGGTCCGAGATGACGCGCGTAAATCCCACCAGGCGAACTCCGTCCCACGCCGTGATGACGGGTCGCGAATACTGGAGCGCTCGCTCCACCTGAGCGGCCGTGCGTCCCTTCGCCCAGTACGTGACGTGATAGAGCCCGAGGAGTTGCGTGATGTTCACGCGTTCGGGATCGTCGCTGTAGGTGATCGCTCCGGCGGAACCGGCGGCGCGCTTCTCGTGCGGCATGTTCTACAGTAGGGTGCGCGCACCTTGAAAATCAATCTTTCCGAGTGACGGTGTAAGGCATTGCGTCACCGCCAGTTAGCTCACCGCCGATCGCTATGGCATCACATACGACCGGCATCAATATATCTATCAGATATATACTCCCTTCATGCGCGCCCCGAAGTCATCTCCGTTCGCGGTCCTCGGCATGCTCCGTCTCGGCGCCATGTCTGGTTATGAAATTCGGCGCGAATTGTCGGAGACGATCGGCACATTCTGGAGCGAATCGTATGGCCAGATCTATCCCGCGCTCCGCGAGCTCTCGAGGAAGGGCCTGGCGCGACGCCACTCCGCGCGGCGCCCCGGCGGCCCCAGGCGCTATCTCTACGAGATCACGCCGAAGGGCAAGGAAGCCTTGCGGCGCTGGCTCGAGGAGCCTCCGCGCTTTTCGCCGCCTCGAAATGAACTCCTCCTCAAGTTCTTTTTCAGCGATCGGGACACGGTGGACGCCCCGGCCGTCTGGGCTCGCTCGCTTCTGGCCGAGGAGTCGGAGCGCCTCCGGCTGGTGCGCCGGATGAAGGAGCAGCTCCCGCGTGACCCTCACCACCACCGAAGCCTACGATTCTGGATGATGACCCTGGAGTACGTGGAGAAGCAGTCCGAGGCCACGGTCTCGTGGTGCCAGAGGACCATCTCCACGCTCGACCTCATGCAGGAGGCGCTCGCCCGCCGTCGCACCGCGGCCCAGCGGCGCTCTCCCCTGGAGTGACGCGATGAAGCATTTCCGAAAGGCCCTGACCTTCAACATCCCGGCACGAATGGATTTCGTGAACATCACGGACGAGGTGAACGCTGCTCTTCGCGAAAGCGGCATCCAGGAAGGCCTCTGCCTCGTGAACGCGATGCACATCACCGCCAGCGTCTTCATCAACGACGACGAGCCGGGCCTCCACGAGGACTACAAACGCTGGCTCGAACAGCTCGCGCCGTTCGACGCTAGCCCCGCCCGCTACCACCACAACCGCACCGGCGAGGACAACGCCGACGCCCACCACAAGCGGCAGATCATGGGACGGGAAGTGGTGGTGGCCATTACCGCGGGGAAACTGGATTTCGGGCCCTGGGAGCAGATCTTCTACGGGGAGTTCGACGGGAAGAGGGCGAAGCGAGTGCTGGTCAAGATGATCGGGGAGTAGCCGCCTGGCATACCCTGTGCTTGGTTGGGGGAGGCAGCCGCAAGTCGTGGCCGCGCGGGACGAGGGGTCGATCTCGGCGGCGAAACACCATCCGAGGGGAGTGCAAATGTTGCAGGAAGCGGTGCGCCATCTGAGGGCAAGTGTGGGGTGGTTCCTCGCAGTCTGCGTTCTCCTAGCCGTCTCGCCCGGCCTTGTGGCCGCCGACGACGAGCCCGCGGAAAAGAATTCCCTTCGCGAAGTCGCCTACGATGACGGCGCATCGTGGAAGGCGGTCGAACTGATGACCGGCTCCGTAGACGGCCCGGGCGGCGGCGCGACTCCGGTCGCGCGGTTCAAGGCCGACCTCGGCGGTCCCAAGACCTACTTCGTTCTCGCCGGCCCGGTGAGCGAACTCGCGATCTCGGTGGCGCGCCCGCGTTTCCGATTCGCCGCGAGCGAAGGGATCGCGCGTCGCGTCCAGTTGGCCCAGTTCGAAACGAAGGACGAATCCCGCCGCACGGTCGTCCAAGTCGGGAATGGCCCCACGGCCTTCCAGCGGGGTGCGGAACTTGAGGTGAGCAAAGTCTCGGATGGCGTCTGGGAGGTGAGGCCGAAGAAGTCGCTCCAGCCGGGCGAGTACGCGCTCGTCCTCGACGAGTCAGGCCCGGTCGCCGACTTCACGATCGTGGAGCGGGGGTACTAGCGCTTCCGACGAATCTTCCTCGTCGAGCGGCGAAGCCAATCGGCGAAGCCGACCTCGTCGAGCGCACGCTCCGCCAAAGCACGCGTGGCCCCCGCGGCGTCCGACTCCGACGCCTGGAGCCGATAACCGTTCATCTCCAGAAAGACACCCGCTGCGGCGAGCGCCAC
The DNA here is from genome assembly GCA_031370645.1 of Candidatus Eiseniibacteriota bacterium. GTDB lineage: Bacteria > Eisenbacteria > RBG-16-71-46 > SZUA-252 > SZUA-252 > SZUA-252. The sequence goes on from JANMQV010000103.1 coordinate 11,797, forward strand.
GCGCTTGTTCCCGTCATGGAACGGGTGATTCCGAGTGAGGGCGAAGGCATACGCGGCAGCCAGCGCAAACAGATCCGCGTCCGCATAGACGAGATGATTCAGAGGGCTCGCCAACGCGCTCTCGAGCAACGTCTCGTCCCGAAGCCCGGCGGCGCCCCCATGTTCGACGATCAGCAGCTCGTGGATGGCCAGAACCGCCGCGACGGATAGCCACCGTGGTGGCTGCTTCACTTCGCAAGGTCACGCAGCGCGTTCTTGTACCTCGCCATGAATGACTCCGCAATCTCCATGGTCTCCGCGAAGTTGGGGTCGTAGGAGGTCAGTCGGAACCCACCCGGCGCCTCCGTTAGATAGATCGCATCCCCTTCTCGCACGCGAAGCGCCTGCGCTGCCTGTACCGGGAGCGTGACCCCGAGAGAGTTCCCCACTTTCCGAACCTTGAGTTTGATCACGCGCACCTCCTCGTTGTTACCAATGTTATAACATATCGGCAAAGATCGCTAGAGCTTGACGGTGAGGAAGCGGGGGGGCGGGTCGGGCTACAGCTTCGTCCGCTCCGACAGTAGCAGCGTCGAAGCGAGATGTTCCGCGATCTCCAACCGCGAGAGCGCCTCATCGACGGTGTCACCCACGGTCAGGGCGCCGTGATTTCGCAGAAGAATCAAGTTCGGCGCGCCGAGCGGCGCCATCACGGGGATGCCGGGTACGACCGTCTTCCGCGCCGAGCCCTCTCCCATCAACGCCAAACCCACCGCATTCGCCAGGGCATCGCTCCCCGAAGGGTGATAGGGCACGAGCGCGATCGGGCCGATGAAGGCGCGGGCCTCGTCGAACGCCGCGAAATTCGGCAACTCTCCTCGAAGCCCGAACGCGGTGAGCGCCATCGGATGCGCGTGGACCACCGCTTCCACGTCGTCGCGCGCCCCGTAGGACGCCAGGTGGACGCGATGCTCCGTTGAAGCGGCCGCCCGAGACGCGGAGTCTTCCGGTTCGGTCAACGCCAACTCCACGAAGTCGCGCGGAGTCAGTTCCCCTTTCCGCCTCCCCTTCCGCGTGATGACGATCGAACTGAGATCGAATCGCGCGGACAAGTTTCCCTCCGTCGCCACAACCATCCCGCGGCGGTCGAGGACCTTTCCCGCTCGAATCAACTCATGACAGACCGCGATCCGCACCGCGCGGCGGCGTGAAGCGGCCGCGCCCTTTCCCGTGCCGCCGCCGATGCGGCGATCGGGATCGTTTTCTGGATGTCCCGGCGGATCGGGCCGGTCGCCCGGCTTATTCGGAGTCATCGAGTGCTCCACTCTCCAGTGCCAGGAGGGCGGCGGGAAGCGCGTCCCGAATATCCCCCGCCATCAAGCCGCGCCGGCCCTTCCGTCTCACCGCGACGTCGCCCGCCAAGCCATGAACGTAGCATCCGACCGCCGCCGCTTCAGGAGGATCCACCCCTTGAGCCAAGAGTCCCGCGATGGTTCCGCTCAGCACATCACCGGCGCCGGCGGTCGCCATGCCGGGATTCCCCGTCGCGTTCACGAGCACCGGTTCCCCGGGAGCGACGGTCATCATCGGGACGCTCTTCAGGCAGACGATCGCGCCGGAATCGGCCGCGAACTTCCGCGCCCACGCGGCGGGATCCCGTGCGACGTCGGCGATCGACTTCCCGCTCAACCGCGCCGCCTCGCCATAGTGCGGCGTCACGATCAGCGGCGCTCGGGAGCGGCGAAGCGGATGCCCCTCGAACGCGTTCAATCCATCGGCGTCCAAAATGACCGGCGCATCGAGCAATTCCAGGAGCGCGCGCACCAGCGCCTCGCTCTCGGGATGGCGCGAGAGGCCGGGGCCGAGCACCACGACATCGGCCCGCATCGCCTCGGCCAACACCGCGTCGCCCGCACCGGCGGCAAGCGTGCGAGCCGCCGTCTCAGCGACGCCACGTTTCACGACCTCGGCCACGCGCGATTCCAAAACGTCGACGCACGATGCCGGAACGCACGCCACCACATATCCCGCGCCGGCGCGATAGGCCGACTCGGTGGCGAGCGCCACCGCACCCATCATGCCGGCGCTTCCGCCGACAAAGAGCACGCGCCCTACCGTTCCCTTGTGTGCGTCGGCGGGCCGCGACGGCAAGAGTGGCCGCGCCCACTCGGCGCTTACGAGGAGGTGGCTCGGGCGCTGCCCCGCGATCACTTCGCGCGCGATGCCGATCTCGACCACAACCAAGCGCCCGGCGCGCTCGCGCCCCGGCTCGAGGACAAGGCCCGCTTTCGGCAGTCCGAGCGTGACGGTCATCTCGGCTCGGATGCAGGGAGACTCGGCGTGTCCCGTGGTGGCATCCACGCCGGAGGGAAGGTCGATCGCGACGATCGGCTTCTCGGCGCGGAGCGCGCACTCGATGGCCGCGGCAATGGCGCCGCGCGGCGTTCCCTTGCTCCCTGTCCCAAGGAGCGCATCGACGAGGAATGACGCCGATCCGGCAGCGTTCGCCGCTTCGCTTCCCTCGCTCCAGGCGCGCGGCTCCGGAAGGAAGGTGACGGGGACGCGCGCTTTCTCACAGGCTTGATGGGTCACGCGCGCATCGGCGGACAGGTCTCCCTCCACCGCGGCGACCAGAACCCGCACCGCGAATCCGGCCGCCTTCAAGTGCCGGGCCGCCACGAATCCATCGCCGCCGTTATTGCCGCGACCGCAGAGGAGCACGACAGAACCGCCGCCCGTGAAGCGGCGCATGGCCGCCGTCGCGCCGCCTCGGGCGGCCGCGCCGGCTCCCGCGCGCTTCGTCACCGCCGGCTTCGCCCCATTTGCCCCAGCCCCGTCGCCGCCCCGCTCGCGCCACCAGGTGACGATCGATTTCGAGACCTCGAGCCCCGCGCGCTCCATCAACTTCAACGACGGAACGGCGACGCGCCCCCAGGCGCCCTGGATCGTGGCGCGATCGAGCGCGGCCATTTCCTCGGCGGTGACGATGCGTTGATGTACCGGCGGTAGTTTCATGGCGAGCGAAGGATCAGCCGTCCGAGTCGTCCACGATGACGACCGCGACGGCGTAGTCGGCCGTATGGGAGAGGGAGACATCGACGCGCCGCGCTCCGACCATCTCGCGCGCCGCGCCATGAAGCACGACCACCGGGCGAGGGGCTTCTTCGCCTCGCGCGATTTCGACTTCGCGCCAGACCGAGGCCTTCCCCACCTTCAGCGCCTTCGCGAACGCTTCCTTCGCGGCGAAGCGAACGGCGAACGACGAGGCTTCGCGCGCCTTGCCGCGGCAGTACTCGATTTCGGCCGGCGTGAAGACCCTGTCGAGAAAACGCGGGCCGAACTGCTCGATAGCGCGCGCGATCCGTTCCACTTCGACGATGTCGACGCCTACCGAGACCACGCCGCTCCTTCCGCCCCCGGTTGCCCCGCCTTGTTCATCTCATCCACGATGGCGATCAACTCGATCACGTCGTTGAGATCCCAATCGGCGCCGGAATGAACGGTGCCGAACGTGTCGCCGTAGCGGGCGAAGGCGGTGCGAATGCCGAGCCCCTTGGCGCCCACCACGTCGCGATCGGGCCAGTCGCCAATCATGATCGCTTCATCGGGCGCGACCCGAAGGAGTTCGATGGCGCGTTGAAACGGCTTCGGACTCGGCTTCCGCTCGCCGGTGTCCTCGAACGCCACGACCGGATCGAAGAGGTGCTGAAGTTGCAACTGCGCCAGACGCATCCATGCCTGAAGGCGCGGGGCGTCGGAGACGACCGCCAGTTTCAGCCCGCGCTTCATCAGTTCGAGGAGCGTGTAGTTCACGTGGGGATAGAGCACGAGATAGGAATCGCGCGCGCGGCGATAGGCGACGACAGCGCTCGTGAGCACCTTGTAATCGACGCGCCCCAGCTCTTCCTGCAGGAAGCGATCGAAGACCTGCTGGTATTCGATCCCTTCGCGATCGTAGACGCCGTAGATCTTCTTCGAGACTTCTTCGCGGGAGAGCGGGAGGCCGGCGTCGAGCATGCCGTCGACGGCCGCGTCGATGGAGGCTCGCTTCATCTTCATGAAGTCGGTGAGCGTGTTATCGAGATCGAAGATGACGGCTCGGATCATTGAGTTCCTCTCGGAGATTGCCCTCAACGCGAGAAGCGCCGACCCAGGGCGGCCGCTTGGGCCGCGCCCGCGCCGGCGCCATGGGCACAGAGATTCTGCGACGGAGCTGCTAGCGGAGGGCGCTACTTGGTCGACTGCTGGATCATCCGCCCCAGGCTGATTTCCCCGTTGTCGATGCGGACGTTATAGCCGCACGTCGGGTTGGTGCAAACCCAGGCCTTGTAGGTGATCGGGGCGCCATCCCTGCCGTAGTCCGAAAGGGGGATCAAGACCCCCGCGCTGCACTTTCGGCACTCAGGAAACTTGCCTTCCATGTCCCGGTTCCTCCCCTCCACACGTGGAACGTAACGGCGACGCTCCGCAGCGAGCGCGCGGCGCCGCTGGTCGTATCGTCAGCCCGACGTGTCGGGTCGTCAAGATTCAAATCACGATTTTCCAATGGCATGGATCGGTTAGTATCGCGGCCGCTGCGTCATTTCACGGAGGAATGGGTGCCGAAACCGATTCGACTCGACCAAATCGCGCTGAACCCGGAAGCGCATCTGGCTCAATTCCAGGGACTTATGTCGCTCGCACGGGAGACGCTGCCGCAACTTTCGGCCGAAGCCGCCCGGAAAGTGTTGGCCGCCGCCGCGGCCCCGCTTGGGCTGGAGTTAATTGAAAATAAAGGCGTTGCCCCGATCTTCGCACTCCTTCCGCCGGAGGGGGTCGCGCCGAAGGTCACACTCTTCTCCACCTGGCACGCGGAGACGGTTCCGGTGATGCCCGCGGCGGTCGAGGGGTCGGAGCGGCTGGCCCTCGCGGCGACGATCGCGGGGCTCACGTCGGTGGTGGCGGCGGGCGGTCTCGAGCCCGGATCGGTGGCGGTCGTGGTGGCACCGGGCGCCGCGCATGGGTCGCTGGTCCTCGACCCATTCCTCCGTGAGCGACGGGCTCGTATCGCCTCGCCTCTCGGGTTCTGGATACGTGTGATTCCAAAAGCGCCGAAACGCCGACGGATCTTTCTCGGCGGACGTGGACGAGTCGTCATCGGGATTTGGGGCGGCGACACGAGTCCGCATCTGATTCGCGACGAGATCGTGGAGACGTTGAGCGATGAGGCATACGGACCGCGGCCTCTCGATTTCGAATTGCTCCGGAAGCTCGCGGAAAATCCCGCCGTCTTGGAATTCCTGGAGGAAACGGTCGAGGATCCAGAGGCCGCTTCCGGTAGCGGCGAAGGGCGATTGAAGTTCGCCATGTTCGAGCCGCACGGCCAGGTGATTCGCCCCGGCGCCAGCCACCCCGATCGTCCTGCCGCATGGCTCACGCTCGAAACCGCCGAGGCGATGGAAGGGCCGGAGATCTTGGCGCGCATTCGTGCGGCGGCACCCGCTTCGCGCGTGGAGATGGCCGAGTCGATGCCGTGGGATCGAATCGGCATCCACCATCCGGCCATTCAGACCCTCATTCCGCTCTCCAAGACGCGGTCGGCGGGGCCGGAGATCTGGCCCTCGTCGCCCTGGGCGACTCCCTCCGGCATTTTCACTCGCGCCTTGGGCACCCCGCTTGCCGAGTGGGGCGTGCCGATCCCGGCTGGGAATGCAGTCCGCTTCCCCAAGCCGGAGTCGTTCGAGGCGATGGCGCGGGAGGTTGCGGAGCTTCTCCTGCGCGCGGTCGATGCGCTCGAAGAGGCGCCGACTTCGTAGCGAGCGGCGCTCCCAGCGCCGCGTTCGGTACACCCCACCCCGTACGCTGAGGTACAACGTGTGCGGTAGCAGGACGTGCCGCACCTCCCGCCCCCTGCGTAACCCTCCCCGATACAGCTCGCAAATACAACTTCAGCAACATCTTATGAGGTCTTGAGAGTTATCCCCAGAGGTGGCACAAGTGATGCGATAACAATTCGTCGGGGATGTGCCCGGACCCAGGAGGGATCATCATGCTTCGCAGATTGGCGCTGGCCGCCGCATCCCTGCCCCTAGCGATCTACCTCGTATTGGGCTAGTGCGAAGCCCCGATTCGAGCCGACGTACGGACTGTCGGATCGAATCGGTCACCTGAGATGTCACATCCGCACTGAGCATTCGGTAGAAAACGTCGTGCGCCTGTAAGCCTGACCCCCCACGTGGCGTGCGGCGGATGCCCCCTCGGGCCTAGCCCGAGGGGGTTCTTTTTTGACTACCCGCTAGCGCAGGATCTGAAGCAGCCCCGAGGACTCGAAGTTCAGCCGCCCCTTCCCCTGGGGCGTGAGGTCGATCGTCGATCCCGCCGGAATCGCGCCGCCCTTCCAGAGGATTCCCCCCAACGGCGTGATGACGATCGGCGGGATGGAGTCCGAGACCGCGAATCGGCCCGCGACCTCGATCTTCCGGGGCTCCAGGAATCGCACCCTCAAGATCTCCTCGCTCCGCTCTGTTACCAGCAGCGTATGGGGGTCGGGGGTGCTCCATTTGACGGTGGCCTCATGCGTGCCGATCTGGTTTCGATGAAACCTCACGCCGAAGGAATCGTTGGTTGCCACGGGATGGCAGGTCACGAAGAGCCCGCGCGTCTCCGGCTCAAGGAGTAGGAACGTTTCCTTGTCGACCGAGAGTTCGTACCGATCCGAGGCCGCGACGCGCACGAGCACGCTGCCCAAGAGGAGCGAAGTGGAGAGAGTCCCTTCGAGTTGGTTCGTGCTGGAATCCACACTGCTCGCGGGCCGGGGAAGAAGCGGTGTGAGCGGTTTTGCTTGCTGAACGGGGGTTCGCGATCCGAGCCCGCCGGCCGTGTGAATCTTCCGGTTCATCGAGAGGCCGACGGTAAGGGCGAGGAAGGCGAGGCTGATGGCACCGAGTTGGAGCCCCCGGGCCCGCTGCCCCTGACGGAGCAGGCTCACGCCTACAGCGCCCGCGAAAAGCGCGGCCAGGAAGAGCGCTGATTCCAACAACCATTCAGGGCTCATAACGCTCCGATCGTACCAGGCGCCAGGGCTTGGGTGGAGGGCCCGTTACCTCACTCTACCCCGCCTCAGCTCCTTGATTCCATAGTGCGTCCCGCGCCAGATCACCCCGCGCCGGCTCAGCGTCACGACCATCGAGCGCAGGATCGCGTAGGAAAAGAGGGCGGCACCAACGGGCGCGGTCAAAAAGTCCCACCAGCGGATGTGAAAATTTCGCCCGATCGAGCGGTAGAGGATCCAGATCCCAACCCACCCCGCGATCGCGAACGCCTTGGGCCAGACGCCGGGAAGCAGCCAACCGAACGCCGGTGCCATCGTGCCTAGGAACTGAAGGGTCACCGACACGACGGTTTCGCCCACACGATAGCGAAGCGCCGCGAACGAGTTCTTCTCCACGCCGCGAATCAGGCCGCGCACCCCTTCGTGCCAGCGAACGCGAACGTAGCCATCATGCAGCGCGAACCACGACTTCCCGCCCGCTTGCTTCACAATCAGTCCGAGCGCCATGTCGTCGAGCACCTCCATCCGAAGCCGCGTATGTCCGCCCGCGCGGTCGTAGAGTTCCCGGCGCACCAGGTTGAACGCGCCGATCCCGACGTGCGATTTCGATTTCGGATTCGGCGCTTCCCACGGCTTCTGGCTCGCGTAGAAAAGCGCGCTGAAGTAGGCGACGAAGATCCGCTCGCCGAGCGAGTGAATCTCGAGATCGGCTCCCACCGCGAGATGATCGGCATGGAGATCCTTCGCGAGCGAGATCGCCTGCCGCACGGCGTCGGGCTTCATCCAGACGTCGCCGTCGGTGAAGAGGAGCCACTCTCCCTTGGCCTCCTCGGCGCCGCGCGCGAGGGCGTGGCACTTGCCGAGCCATCCTTCGGGGAGTTCGGTCACGTGAAGCGCGCGAATGCGCGAGTCCGACGCCGCGAGGCGATCGAGGATGACGCCGGTTGCGTCGGTCGACCGGTCGTCCACGAGGACGATTTCGAGTCCCGGATATGCCTGCGCCCGAAACGACTCGGCGGCGTGCTCCACGCGCGCCGCTTCGTCGCGCGCCGCGGAAATGATCGTTACCGTGGGGAGTTCGGCGTCGTTGCGCGCGGAGGCGGAGGCGAGACCGCGGATGCTCCGCTGTCCCCAAAGCATCGGCAACGCCAGGCAGAGCCAGACGAGTGCCGCGAATCCGGTGAAGCCGATTCCCAGGTTCACCGCCAATTGACACGCCTGCTCGAGACCCATAGCCTGCGAGGATGCGTGATCAACGCGGCACCGTTCAAGTCTTCCCCGTGGAGAGCCGCGTCTTAGCCGGGAATCTCCCGGGCGATCCCCACGTCCGGGACCTCCACGTCTACCTGCCGCCGGGCTACGAAGCGGGCACGGAGCGCTACCCGGTCGCCTGGGTTCTGGCCGGATTCACAGGACGCGGCCGCCAGATCTTGAACGACGGAGCCTGGTCGCCCGCGCTGAACGATCGGATGGATGCACTGATCGCCTCCGGCAAATGCCGCCCGATGATCCTCGCGCTCCCCGACTGCTTCACGCACCTCGGCGGTAGCCAATACGTGAACTCGTCGGGATTGGGCCGTTACGAGGATCACATCGTCCAGGAACTCGTCCCCGCCGTCGACGAGCGCTTCCGCACGTTGCCCGGCCCGCGGCATCGCGGCGTCATGGGGAAATCGAGCGGCGGCTACGGCGCCATCACCCTCGGGATGAAGAACCCCGAAACGTTCGGCGGGATCGCCTGCCACAGCGGCGACATGTTCTTCGAGTTCTGCTACACGCGCGACTTCGGCCCGGCGTTACGGCGGATCCGGAAAGCGGGCGGCGTGGCCGCGTGGTACAAGAAATTCCACGCCGGCCCCCGCATGAGGAACGAAGACCACGCGCCGCTCGACACGCTCGCCATGGCCGCCTGCTACTCGCCCAATCCCAAGGTCCCGCCGGCCTACGCCGATCTGCCCTTCGACTTGGAGACGGGCGCGCCGCGTCCCGATGTCTGGGCGCGCTGGATGGAGCACGATCCGATTCGATTGGCCCAACGCTACGCGGAGAACCTCCGCCGTTGCCGGCTCCTTTTCCTCGACTGCGGAACGGACGACGAGTTCTACCTGGAACTCGGAGCGCGCCAGATGTCCGCTAAACTGAACGAACTCGGCGTCACGCACGAATACCAAGAATTCGAAGACGGCCACATGGGGGTCTCGTATCGCTACGACGTGAGCCTTCCCAAGATGGCGGCGGCGCTCGCGCCGTGAGCGAGGCGAGGGACCAGGCGATCGCGCGGCTCTCCGCCGCGATCGCGGCGAATGCGCCGGAGGACGTCGCGCGCGAAGCGGAGGCGGCGATGTCGGCCGGGCTATCCGCCGCGTCGGTGTACGAAACGATCTTGCAGTCGTATCTCTTCGTCGGATTTCCGCGCACCATCGAAGCGTTCTTCGCCGCCAAGCCTCTTCTCGAGCGCCACGGCGGCATCCCCGCGGCACCCGAGCCTCCCTCTTCCGCCGAGTGGACGGCGCGAGGCGAGTCGCTCTGCCGGGAGATCTACGGCCGCCACTACGAGAAGCTGGTCGATACCATGCGCGCCTTCTCGCCCGATCTCGCGGCATGGATGATTCTCGAGGGGTATGGGAAGACACTCTCGCGACCCGCGCTGACCCCGGTGGAACGAGAGACCGGAGTCCTCGCGATCCTCACCGTGACGCGCATGTGGCGACAACTTCGCTCCCACGCCATCGGCACGGTGAACGTCGGAGGGACACGCGCCGGCGCGCGGGCGGCGATCGTGGCCGCGCGACCCTGGGCAGGCGACGACGCGGTGCGCGAGGCGCTCGCGACGACGGGACTCACGGAGGGGTGATGGCGATGAAGCCCGGTGAATTCGTGAAGTCGCATGGACTCGGGAACGACTACGTCGTGGTCGATACCGCGACGTTCGGAATTCCGCTCACGCCCGAGCGGGTGCGGCTCCTCTGCCATCGAAATCTCGGCCTCGGCTCGGACGGTGTGTTGGAAGTCGACGCGAGCGGGCGCTACTTCGTGAAGATCTGGAATCCGGACGGCAGCGAGGCGGAACGAAGCGGGAACGGCCTCCGAATCGCGGCGAAGTTCCTCGCGGAGCACGGCTACGAGAAGGGCGACGACTTCACCGTGGAGACGGTCGCCGGCCCCGTACGGACTCAGGTTTTTTGCGAGTCAGGGCGCGTGAATGCCGTCCGCCTCGAAATGGGCCGCGCCACGATCGATCGCGAGCGGAAGCAACTGGAAGTCGGCGGCAAAGCACTCGACGTCACCATCGTCTCCGTGGGGAATCCCCACTGCGTTGTCTTCGGCGAAGCGATGACCCAGGCCCGCCTCTTCGACCTCGGCCCGAAGATCGAGAACCACGAGGCGTTCCCCAAGCGAATCAACGTTCAATTGGCCTCCCCCGTTTCCCGCGCGCAGGTCCGCGCCCTGATCTGGGAACGAGGTGCCGGCCACACGCTCGCCTCGGGCACCTCTTCCTGCGCCGTGGCGGTCGCGTGCTACGACCGGGGATTGGTGGACGGCACGGTGACGATCGAAATGGAAGGCGGCGCTTTGGGGATTGAAGTGGGGAAGGATCTCTCGATCATCCTGAAGGGGCCGGTGGAGGAAGTCTTCGTTGGAGTCCTCAGCCCCGACCTGCGGCACCGACTGATGCAATTGCCCTAGGGCTTCGCTAGAGCAATCGCGTCAGCCAGTGCATCAAGTTCAACGCCAGTTGCCGGTTGTCGTAACCGGGGACGTTCATTCCGATCCGAACTCCGTCGTTTCGCCTCAGACGCGCCGTGAGCATCGCCGCTTCTCCTAGCACCACCACGCGACCCTTTCCCCACTCGAGCGCCACCCCCTGGGACCATCCCGGAAGCGGAACCGGATCCTCGTACGTCACGCTCACGATGACGTCGCTCCCCTTGTGCTCCACGGTCGCCTTCGGCGAACGGGCGATCGCCGTATCGGAGAGCCGTAGAAATCCCACCGCGGGCGGATTCGCGCGAACGGCCTCCCCGGTGAAGGTCAGGACGCGCTCGATCCGTTCGGCCGCGCTTCGGCCTTCCACGATCGGGTGAGCAGTCAGACCGCCATTCTTCCTCGAAAAGACGAGGTGCGTCGGCTCGAACGCGGGGTCGAACGCCATCGAATCCGAGACATCGCCCTTGCTGAGTTGAATGCCGAATCGCGCCGCGAGCGATTCGGCCGCGTGACCGGTGGGGTAGTGATCGGTGACGAGGAGGAGCGATCCGCCCGACGCGACCCAGTCGCGGATCGCGTCGCACTCCAAATCGTCGAAGGCTGCCGCGTCGTTTCGCTCGTTCGCGCCGACCGCGTTCGCCACTAGGTAGACGGCGTAGGGACGAAGCGCCTCGGCGGTGATTCGCTTGGAGGTCGTGGCGACGCGGTAGCCGTCGGACCCTAGAAGGCGGACGAACGGGCGATAGCTCCCTCCCGCGCGGTGCCAGTTCCGGTGCGCTTCGTCGAAGAGGACGCGTGGTCCGTCAGCCCGATAGGCGGGGGACTCCACGCGCGTGTCGAACTGAGTGTCGATCTTGTCGTCGGCGGAGCAGCCACCGACGACGAGCGCGGCGAGAAGGAGGCGACCCCATTCGCCGCCGCGCCGCACGATCACTTCTCTTCCGACTTGGGCCAGATCACTCGCGAACTGACCAACATCGCCACGCCGATCAGGAACGGCATTAGCCCGATCGCCCAAATTCTCTTGTCCGGCTCGATCGACGTGAGCAGCACCATCATGCTGATCCCCACCGCCAGGAAAATGAGACCCCCGACCATGAGGCCGTGCGCGCGCCGCCCACGCGAGCCCCAGCCGTGCCCGTTTTCGTGCGCGTCGGGGCTCGACATCGGCGGCAGCTTGGCCGGATCGACGCCTCGCTCGATCATCGCGATCCGCTCCTTCCGTTCCAATTCCGCAAGACGCTGTTGACCCGTGATCCTCACGATCGCTACCGTGATTCCACCGATAATCGCGATAATCGGGATCGCGAACGGCAGGGTCCCCCACATGAGCTGCTCAATATCGTGCATGGCGTTTCCTTTCCAGGGTTTAGGTTGATGGCTCTTCGTGGTGCCGAGAGCCCCTTTCTTCTCCTTCGCCCCCTTGGACGGGAGGAGAGGGTGATCCGGTTTCAAGCGCCGGAGCCCCGGATCCTGAAACCGGCGCTCCCCCTCGCCCCGTCCAAGGAGCAGATGATGGAGGCCCCTCGGGGGCGCGGTGCCGACCGGCCCCTCCTTCTGGATGAGCCGGAGCTCCTGGCGCGTTGTCGCGCCGGGGAGACGGCGGCGTTCGCCGTGCTGGTCGATCGTTACCGCGATCGAGCGTACGGATTGGCGTTCCGACTGATCCGCTCCGCCCCCGACGCTGAAGAGGTGGCGCAGGATGCCTTCGTCAGCGCGTGGCGGTCGCTCGGCGCCTTCCGTGGCGATGCGACCTTCTCCACCTGGCTCTATCGAATCGTCTGGAGGAAGGCCCTCGACCGGGTCGAACTCCTTCGGAATCGCGGACGGCGCGAAGTGGCCGTGGACGATCCGGCGCGCGTGGAGGCCGAGGCGGCCGGGAACGCGCCGATGGCCGACGAAGGAGGGGCTTCGGCCAGGGACGTGAATAAGTTGGAGCGACTCCTCGGGACGCTTTCAGAACTCTCGCGGGCGGTGGTGACGCTCTACTACTATGAAGACCGCTCGGTGAGCGACGTCGCGGCGGCGCTCGGGATCCCCGAGGGGACGGTGAAGACGCATCTCTTCCGGTCGCGCGTGGCGCTCCGCGAGGGCTGGCTCCGCGACGAGCGATCGACAAGCGAGGAACGGGAACATGATCCGGTGTGACGAACTGAATCGCTGGCTCGATGAGGGAATGCCGGCCGATGGCGCCGCCGGAGCGCGGGCTCACGCCGCGAACTGCCCCTCCTGCGCGGAGGCGCTCGGCGCCTTCGAAGCGATCGATTGCGCCCTCGCGCTCCCCCCGCGCACGCTCCCCGATGGCGCGGCGTTCACGGCCCGGGTGATGGAGCAAGTGCGAACGGTCGTCCCCATCGCGGCGCCCCCCGTGACCGGAAAGCGCGACCCGTGGTGGATCACGATCTTTTCCGAGCCCGGTTTTGCCGTTGCCGCGGCCGCGGCGGTCGTGTTGATCCTCACCCCCGCCGCGGTTCGATTCGACACGACCCGAAGCGTGGCGCTCCCACTCTCGGTCGCCATGCAAACCCTCGGAGCGTCGGTCGGCCTGACCCTCGCCGGCTGGTTTGACCCCGCGGCCCTCGCCGCGCGCCTCACGCCTCTCTCGCGAATCTGTATCCTGATCGGCTTCGCGCCGCTCCTCGTCTGGGCCGGCCTCTGGATGTTCGGCGCCGTGGAGCGTCTGGTCCGAAATGTTCCCGCTCGCCGCGGGTGAAGCGCCTCCTCGTCGGAATCGTCGCGCTGGCGCTCGTCGTCGCGGCGCTCCTCGCGGGCTTAGGGTGGTACGTTTCGGGCCGAATTCAACGCGAAGCTCTCCTCGCTTCCTACGATAAGGCTCCCCCGCTCTACGACGACGCGACGGTCACGGCCGTCGACTCATCCCAAATCACCCTCCGCATGCTCCGTGATGAACACGACCGGCTGGCGCGCGAAGGGGCGTGGGGGCTCTTCTGGAATGAGGGAGGCGGCCGCGTCGGCGCCATCCTGAAGCGTGAGGGCTCGAGCGTGGTGCGCGCCTTCACGCCGATCGACGGCTTCCCCGCCCCTGGTGACAGCGTCGATCTCCGCCTCGAGGCCTATCAGGGCGACCCCCTCCGAGCCCGCGACATCCCCTTCGAAAACGTCGTCGTCGGAACCGAACTCGGCCCCGCGCCCGCCTGGAGAATCGGCGGCACGCGCTCCACGTGGGTCGTGTTCGTGCATGGGAAGGGCGCTTCGCGGCGGCAGGCCCTCCGCGCGCTCGGCGTGGTCCACGCGCTCGGGTTTCCCGCGCTCGTCATCACCTACCGGAATGACGACGGCGCGCCACCGAGTCCCGATGGGCGCTATCATTACGGTCTGACCGAGTGGCGCGACGTCGAGTCGGCGGTGCGCTACGCCATCGCGAACGGCGCGTTGAACGTGATTCTGTGCGGCACGAGCATGGGGGGTGGCATCGTCGTCGCGTTCCTGGAGCACTCATCTCTCGCGTCGCGCGTGCCGCGTGCGGTGCTCGACTCGCCGATGCTCGACTTCGGCGAGACAATCGACTGGGGCGTGGAGCACGCAACCCTTCCCGGAACGGCGATCCCGATGCCCCGCATCGCCGGCGTCGTCGGGAAGCAATTCGCCGCCTGGCGTTTCGGCGTCGATTGGGCGGCACTCGACCTGAGGCGCCATGCTGATGCGATTCGAACGCCACTCCTCGTCTTCCACGGCGGCGAGGATGACGTCGTTCCGATCGCCACGAGTCGCGAGCTGGCGGCGCGCTTTCCCGATCGCGTGACGTTCCTGACGTTCCCGGGCGCGAGGCACGCGGAAGGGTGGAACGTCGATTCGCTCCGCTTCAACACCGCGCTCCGTGAGTTCCTGGGGAGAGTTCGATGAGCCCCGCGCGATCGGTGACGAGAAGTGGGGTCGGAGGCGTGCCCGGTACGGGTCTCGCGGTCGCCACAGCGGTCGCCATGATCGCCTTCCAAGTGGCCGCCAAAGCGACGCGCGACACGCTTTTCCTGACCTCGTTCCCCGTCTCCTACCTCCCCGCCATGACCGTTGCATCGGCGATCGTCTCGATCACCATGGTCATCGTGGCGGCCCGCGCGTTGGCCCGCTTCGGCCCCGAGTTCGTGATCCCGATCGGATTCGCCGGAAGTGCGGTGCTCTTGCTGGTCGAATGGACCGTGGTCCGGACCTGGCCGGGACCGATCGCGATCGTGGTCTACCTTCACTATGGCGGGCTCGGTGCGCTCCTCATCTCCGGCTTTTGGGCGTTCCTGAATGAGCGCTTCGATCCGCGCTCGGCGAAGCGCGCGCTGGGGCGCATCGCTGCGGGGGGAACCGTCGGGGGACTGGTCGGCGGCGTCCTGGCCGACCGCGTCGGTTCGGCCTTCAACGTCTCGATGATGCTCCCGATTCTCGCGACGATTCACGCGCTCTGCGCGGTACTCGTCTTCCGTCTCCGCGAATCGTCGGGCTCGGCGAACGTACCGCCAAAATCGAAACGCGTCGTGGCGGCCGAGGAACCGGAACGGCCCGCCGTGGCGCCCCCTCCTTCCGCCGGCGAAAGCGCGGCCGCTGTCCCGACGACCTCTGTCTTCGGATTCGGCATCCTGCGTCGGTCGCCCTATCTCCGCACGCTCGTCGCGCTCGTTGTGCTGGTCACGATCAGCGAGGGGTTGGTCGACTGGATCCTCAAAGCCCGGGCCGCGACCGCCATGGTGCGACCGCAGGACCTCCTTCGTTTCTTCGGCGCCTTCTACACCGGCGTCTCGGTTCTGACGGTCGTCGTGCAAACGTTGCTGAGCCGCGTGGCACTCGAGCGTCTCGGGCTCGCACGGTCGGTCGCCACGCTCCCGGCCGCGGTTGGGCTCGGGAGTTTCGGCGCGCTCGCGTGGCCGGGGCTCGGTAGCGCGATCGCGCTTCGGGCAACTGAATCGGTCGTTAGCAATTCGCTCTATCGCGCGGGATACGAAGTGCTCTTCACGCCGCTTCCCCCGAGGGAGAAGCGGGGCGTGAAGACACTCGTCGACGTGGGGGCCGCGAGGGCGGGCGACTTCCTCGGCGCCGCCGCGATTCAGATCGTGATCCTGGCGACCGACCTGGGGCGCGCCCCCGGCGCGATCTTGATTCTCGTCGCCACCTCCTGCGCGGCGACACTCTTCGTCGCGAGTCGTCTCCATGCGGGTTACGTCAAGGCGTTGGAGCGCGGGCTCGTCTCGCGCGCCGTTCATCTCGATTTCTCGGAAGTTCACGACGCGACGACGCGATCGATGCTCTTGCAGCGGATGGCGCCGCTCGCGCTGAGTCAGGTGCTCGATCGTTCGCAACTCACGGGGGTTTCGGGAGTCGTCGGACGGAGCGACGCGACGGGAGCGTCGGGCACGACGAGCACGAAGCCGGCTCGCGACGCGGGGAGGGCCGCTGCCGCCGCCCTCGATCCCGTGGCGCGACGCGACGCCTCGCTCCTGTCGGGACGCCCCTCGGAGGTGCGCGCGGCGCTTCGACAGGGTCCGCTCCCTCCGGAACTCGTCCCCCGCGTCATCACGCTCCTGGCGTGGGATGAAGCCGCGCGGGAAGCGATCGAGGCGCTCCGCGCGGTCGGTGACGACGCGATTCCGGCGCTCTCGGGAGCGCTATCCGATTCGAACAGCGACTTCGCCATCCGCCGCCGCGTGCCGCTCGTTCTCGGGACGGTGCCGTCGGCCTCCGCAATCGAGGGTCTCCTGGGCGGGTTGGGCGACCAGCGCTTCGAGGTTCGTTATCGCTGCGGGCGCGCGCTCCACCATCTCGTCACGACGTACTCGAAACTTGGCGTTCCGCCGGATCGGGTCTTCGAGGCGGTGCTGCGTGAGGTGGGAGCGGAGCGGCGGGTCTGGGAGGGGCAGCGGCTGCTCGATCAACTCGACGACGAGTCGTGGACGCCGGCATTCGACGAGGCGCTTCGCGCGCGCGCGAACCGAAGCCTGGAGCACGTCTTCACGCTGCTCGCGCTAACGCTACCGCGTCAGCCGCTTCAGATCGCCTATCGCGGACTTCACACCGACGACCCGCTCCTTCGCGGGACAGCCCTCGAGTATCTCGAGACGACGCTTCCTCCGGAGATTCGAAAGCAGCTCTGGCCATTCCTGGAAGACACGCGAGGGAAGCGGCCGGAGACGCGAAGCACCGACGAAGTGTTGGCGGATCTCCTCCGATCGAACCAGTCGATCGCGATCCAGTTGGACTCCCTCCGCGCTCGCGAGCCGCGGGAGGGGGACTCCTAGACGAGGCCGAGGGCGGAGGCGTCGAATGCGACGATCGGGAAGAGGCGCTTGCCTCCGTAATCCCGCGCTTCAGCGATCGACGGCGACCACGCGCCCGCCGGCGCGCGCCACGTAGAAACGGACCGGCCGGCTCCATCCCGCTCCGCGATCGACCGACGCCTCGATCGCCAGGAACGGCCGGTTCGCTCCCCCTGCCGCGCCGCCCGGCGGATTCGCCGCTAGTCCCGCGAGATCCGCCGACGTTTCCTTTGTTTCACTCCAATCGCTCCAGGCGCCCAGACTCCGCTCGGCGTCGCAGGCGGCGAGCCGAACGCGGTAGCGCGGCGTCGTCCCGGGATAGAGTCCCCGCTCGGCGCCGAGATCGTGGAACCGGAGCGCGCCTTCCTTCCAGGTGAAGAAATCGAGCGGCGGCACGCGATCGAACCAGATGCGCGCCACCTTGTCGCGCCGCGCTTCGAGCATGTCGACGATGTACTTCGCGGCGTTCGGATTCCGATACTTCCCTTCGGCCACCGCCGCCTCCAACTGGTCACGCCGGAACGCCGAGATGATCTTCGCCGCCCAGTAGCCGTCTCGCTCGGTCATGTTCGCGAAGGCCGCGTTCGGCTGGAGCGACTTCCACTCCATCGGATCGAACTGCACCGCCTCGAAGTAGCCGATTTCCGGCATCCCCTCCGGAAGCGTGAGCCGCCGCCAGTCGTCCTCGTGGATGCCGAGCCCCAAGAGCCGACCACCGACCGCGGAGAAATCGAAGCCGTACTCCATGTTCGCAAGCGGGAATGGTCCGACTCCCCCCGTCCCGAGCGTGGCCGTGAAATCGAACAGATAGTGCCGCACGTACCGCTTGTCGCCCTCGGTGATGTAGCTGTCCTGCGTGTTGCCTTGCTTCACGTCGAAGTGAGCGAGCCAGGCGCAGATCATTCGGAGTCCGCGGAGCTCGCGGCGGTTTTCGTGCTTGATGCGGTCGAACGGATCGCTGTGGCGGCGGCTCTTCCAGTCGAAGGGACCGAGCAGTTCGCCGGGGAGGTATTTGCTCGCGATGCCGCGCCACGTTCCATCGGGATCGCGCGGCGAGCGCGCAAGAATCGTGTCGAGGTCCGCCTCGGTCATCGGCCGCTTCTTGCCGTGCTTTCCCGTGATCTGGACCCCCTCCTTCAAGACGAGATCCTCGCGGCGGAAATTGATGACGAAGTCCTCCGAGACGTTGTACCCGGCCGCGTAGAGAAGCCGCCCCGCGATGACGCCGGCCGCGGTGGTCGAACCGGGACAGCAATCCGGATCGAACTTCACGACGTACGTATCGCCGCGCGCGTCCTTCACGTTGAATCCCGAGGTCACGCCCTGCGTCTTCGCGCGGACCACCTTCCAGGGAGCGCTCCGATCGGGACCGTCGACCGTCAACACCCCGCGCGCCACCTCCTCGGGAGTCATCGGGTAGAGCCCGATTCGATTCGTGAACCAGGTGGAGGAGAGCGCCTCGTCGAGTTCGTTCACGTCGACGGCGGGGCGGGCGACGTCTCCGCCGAAGATCCCTCCCACGTGCCTAGCGAGTCGCACGGGATTGAAAAGCCGGCCAACGGGGCGAACGATCGTCTCGTCGAACTCGTCCTTGCGAAGGCTCGGGTCTCGTTTCTTCGGCTTCTCGATAGTGCCGCGATCGGCGGCGTCCCATCGCACCGGCTCGTCGCGAAGCGGCTCCCGCGCCGCCGCGACGGGGACTAGAGCGGGCACAAGAAGTCCCCACGCGGTGAATCCGGCGAGGAAGAGGGCCGCGAGGGCGGCGCGCCTAACGAGCGGGAATCGGCTCGCGCCCATAGAGCATTCCGCCTTTCACGAATTGGAAAACCTGGTCGGCCCGAAGGCGAATGATCGAGGTCTCCTCGCTCTTCGCGTACTCGATCCGAAGCGCGAGGCCGTGGCCCGATTCGATTCGAAGGCCGCCGCCGTACGAGAGCTTCATTTCACGGAGCGCGACTTGGCGGGCGTCGCCGAACACCTGTCCCACATCGGTCAGGAGGTAGGCATCGACTCCCGGGCCGAAGGGCCGCTGATGCGCCCAGATGGGCCATCGGTATTCGGCCGTCGCGATGGCGATGCCGCGGTCGCGCCAGCGGAAATCGTCGTATCCGCGGAGGAGATCGGGATCGTCGTTCGTGTTGAGTCGCGCGAGCGGAACGGGATCGCTTCCCGCGTTATCGATCCAGGAGGCGACACCGCGGAGGGCCAGGATGCGGAGCGGCCTCCAGAGGGTGAAGAAGTGCTGCAATTCGCCGCGGTACGTCCAAAAACGGACGTTGTCTCGATCGACGCTCTTGAAATAAGTCGCGCGAAGCCGCTGAATGCCGCCGCGGCCCGGACGGTTCTGGAGCCTCGCGCTCTCGTGCCTCCACTGGCCACCCACCGTGAAGCCGTAGGAGTGCCGGCCGTAGCCGGGCAGGGACGGCGCGGCGAAGGTGTCTTCCGCCGGCGGGTCGTTGCCCTTCCCGTTCCCCGGCGCGCCCGTCGCGACGGTGGAATATTCGAGATTCGCTTCCAAGTGCGAGGCGCCGCCGAAGGGACGGCGGAGATTCAGGCCCGCCCAACCGGTTTCCTGGTGAAGATACGACTCGTCCTCTTCGCGCGACTTGGGGCCGAGCCCGAAGTAGCGGACATTCGGACGCTGCCGATAGCCCGCGCCGATCTCGAGAAACCCGCCACGATCCGAATGAAAGCGCGCGGCGATCCCGAGGTGGTCATCGTGGTGCGTGGTCGTGGAGGCGCGGGCCCGGAGCGTATTCCCCGTTCCGAAAAACTTCGTGTGCTCGGCGATGAGTCCGCCGCCGAGCCCCGAGAGACCGCCGAATTGGAAGTCGACCAAGAAGCCGAACGGTCCCTGCCGAGGTCCTAGCAGGCTTGCGGCCCGCTCCAGTACCCTATGCTCGTCCATGTATCCGATTCCCGCTCCGGTCCCTTTGGAGACGAGCACGATCGGGTAGGTGACGACGCGGTAGGGTGCGAGGAGCACTTGCTCCCACACCGGCTTGGGTGGTTCGGCGAGCGCGGCCGCCACCGTGTCGGGGCGGGCCGCGATCGGTCCCCAATAACTCTCAACCGTCTGGGCGCACGCAGCGGCGCCCACCAGGAAGGACCCCAGGATGAGGATGGCGAATCCGAGCGGGAAGCGCGCGTCGAGGCGTGGCCCGCTCCTGTGTATGTGGCGTAGTGGGCGTAGTGGGCGTATGGGGCGTATCGCGCGTTTCGCGGCGCTCGGTCTGCTTCTGGCGTTGGCCATGGCGTCGGTGGCGGCGTCCCCGTTCATGTGGCCGCGCGGCTCGCGGCAGGCGGTGGCGCCGCTGGCGCAGCCCACGCTCGAATCGAAACTGGCGGCGTTCACGCCGGGGCCGGAGGCGGGCTATACGTTCGCCGCGTTCGGGGACCAGCGCGCCTTGGCCGGCGGCGAATGGGAATCGATGATGACTTCGATCGACTCGCTCTCGCAGCTGGATCCAAGAATGCTCTTCCTGCTCGACACCGGCGACATCGTGGAGAGCGGTTTCTACCGAGACCAGTTTCGAACGCTCGCCAGCATCCTGACCAGGGCTCCGAGCCTACCGTACCTGGTGGGGGTGGGCAATCACGAGCTCGACAACGATCGGCCCGGGCCCTCCCGGCTCCATACGGCGGCATTCCTGAAGCCGGCCGGCGCGAGCATCAACATTCTCATCGGGTGAGTTCCTCCTATGTTTCTTCGTCCCGCGCCACGCGCACGGTGGCGAGCGGAGTTTCCTGGCGAAGCGGCGACATCGGCGCCGCGGCCGGCAGATGGAGGTCCCACCACTCCTCGGCCCGCGCGGCGTTCCACGGTTCGTGGAGCGGAATCGAGTCGAGGCGCCGCGCCAACTCCACCGTGCTCGCCGGGCGATCCTCGGGCTTCTTCGCGAGGCAGGCGAGGATCACCCGATCGAGTTCA
>JANMQV010000213.1:0-5480 GCA_031370645.1 Candidatus Eiseniibacteriota bacterium
CCGGTGAAGATGTTCGCGGACGGAACCCTTGGTTCGAGCACGGCGCTCTTGGAGGCGCCGTACGAAGGGACGACGAACGTGGGCATCGCGGTGATGCCGCCGGAGGAACTGCGCGAGAAGACGATTCGCGCCGCAAGGGCGGGGCTCGCGGTGGCGATCCACGCGATCGGCGACCGCGCCGTCCGCCACGCGCTCGACGCCTTCGAGGCGGCCCTCTCCGCGGGGCTCAGCTTCCCGGCGCCGCCCCGCGTGGAGCACGTTCAGCTCGCACGCGAGGCCGACTTCGCGAGATTCCATCGGCTCGGAGCGATCGCGTCGGTTCAGCCGATCCACCTCCTCACCGATCGCGACCTGGCGGGCCGAATTTGGGGCGAACGGACGGAGCGTTCCTACGCCTGGAAGAGCCTCCTCCGCGCCAAGGGGCAGCTCTATTTCGGGTCCGACGCCCCGTACGACCGCCCCGGCCCGCTCCTGGGGCTCCAGGCGGCCCTGTTGCGCCGCGATCCGAAGCGCCACCCCGAGGCGTTCCACGCCGAGCAACGCCTGAGGTTGGGGGAGGCGCTCCGAGCCCATGTCGAGACGCCGCATGCCGCTGCAGGGTGGAAGGTACGCCTGGGGCGCTTGGAACCGGGCTGGGGGGCCGATCTCGCCCTCCTGAGCCGCGATCTCCGTTTGATCCCGCCGGAGGAATGGCACCGCATTCGAATACTCGGAAGCTGGGTGGCCGGATCGAACCACATCCCGAAATAAGTGTAAGAATTCAAAGAATCGGAGAGGGATCGCTGTCGTATTCCGCTCGGCGTTGGTATAATTAACAACGCGTCCCCTCCTGTGTCGTCTCGTCGGGCGGACTCTTCCGAGGACCCGCTCTGCATGAAGAAGACTAGACTGCTTCTCGCGCTCGCATCGGTCGCGCTCCTGGCGACTCCGGCATCGTCGTGGGCTCAGTACTACGCCTTCGGCAAGAACAAGGTTCAGTACGACACGTTTCACTGGCTGTCGCTGAAGGGCGAGCACGTCGAAGTATTCTACTATCCGGAAGAAGAACCTCTCGCCCGCGCGGCCATCGTGCTGGCGGAGGAGTCGTATGCCGACCTCGCGAAGAAATTCCAGCACGAGGTGCCCCGAAGCGTTCCGCTGATCGTCTTCTCCACCCACCACCACTTCGAGCAGAACAACGTGAGTCCCTTCTTCGTGCCGGAGGGGGTTCAGGGTTTCACGGAGTTCATGAAGGGTCGCGTGGTCCTCCCGTACACGGGCTCCTACGGCGAATTCCGCCATGTGATCCATCACGAGATGGTCCACGTGTTTCAGTTCTCGATTCTCGAAGAGGTCTACAAGAAGAACCGCCGCGCCACCTACGTCGTGCCGCCGCTCTGGTTCTCCGAGGGACTCGCCGAGTACTGGTCCAACGAGTGGGACGCTCAGGGCGAGATGGTCGTGGCCGATCAGGTCCTCGAGGGGGAAGTGCCGGCGATCAGCGAACTCTGGCGCTACAACGGCACCTTCACGATCTACAAGCTCGGGCAGTCGCTTTGCGAGTACATCGGCAAGAATTACGGCGACGACGCCCTCCGGCGGCTCTACACCGAGATCTACAAGGACGACCGCTTCGAGCGTCTCCTCCAGCGCGTGACGGGAGTCTCCGCCAAGCGCATTTCGGAAGACTGGCAGTACGCGCTCAAGCGGCGCTACTTCCCGAACGTGAAGGACCGCGTCGGCCTGACACTCGCGGCCGAGGAGCGCGCCATGTCGCAGGGCGTGAACCTGAAACCGGTCGCCGTTCCCGACACCTCGCTGTTCGGCGGGGATCGCTACCTCTTCGTCTCGGCGCGGAGCGGCTACACGAACATCTACAGCGCCTCCTACAAGGGGCGCGAACGCGACGTGAAGTCGATCGTCCGCGGCCAGCGAAATGCCCAGTTCGAATCGTTCCATCCCTTCCAGAGCCGGATCGATGTTTCGAAGAAAGGGCAGCTCGCCTTCATCTCCAAGTGGGCCGGCAAAGACGCGCTCTTCCTGATGAACCTCACCTCGAAGGAGATCACGCTCCGCCGCCACATGGACGGACTGATCGCGCTCTCGTCTCCGGCCTGGTCGCCCGACGGCTCGAAGATCGCGTTCTCCGGGCAGGCGAACGACGGACAGTCCGATCTCTTCCTTCTCGACGTCGCGAGCGGCGACGTCTCGCGGCTCACGAACGACCGCTACACCGACTCCGATCCGTCGTGGTCTCCCGACGGCTCGCGCCTCGTGTTCGCCTCGGACCGGACTCGCTTCGGCGCGGAGGGGCGGCACAACCTCTTCCTTCTCGACGTGGCCACGCTGGACGTTCGCTATCTGACGTACGGCAAGTGGACCGACCAGACGCCCTCGTGGTCTCCGGACGGGAAGCAGATTGCTTTCGCCTCGGACCGGGACGGCGCCTTCGCCATCTACACGGTCGACGCCGACGGAAACGGGAGCCGCGTGAGCCGCACGCTCGGCACGTCGCTCGATCCGGCTTGGACGCCTAACGGAAAGAGCCTCCTCTTCACCGGCTACCGAAAGGGAGGCTTCGGCATTTATCAGATTCCCGTGACGGAGAGTCGGAGCGACTCCTTCGCGCTCGCGATGGACGATGCCGCCGCACCGCCGCAGTGGACCTGGGAATCGACGCTGGCCCGCTCCGCGCAGCCGTCGGAATCGTACGAGCCGCGCTACGGGCTCGACCTCGTCTCCGGAGGGCTCTCCTACAACCCGAATGAGAACGTCGGACAGGGCGTGCAGGGCGCTGTCAGCGATCTCCTCGGGAATCGCATGTTCGTCTTCCAGCTGGGCAACACGGCCCAGAAGTCGGGCGATATCCTTTCCCGCATGAACGCGGGGGCGTGGTACGTGAACCGTCAGCACCGGTGGAATTACGGCGTCGGCGCCTTCCATCTCGCAGGGGACTTTCAGGACGCGATCGGCATTGATTACTTCGAGCGGCGTGCCGGCGGCTCGCTGACGGCGTCGTATCCCTTCTCCAGATTCGATCGGATCGAAGGAACGGCGCAGGCCTACTACGATCAGAAGGACCGCGGCGACGGAAACCCGCGCGAAGGGTTCCTCACGACGCACGCCATCTCGCTCGTGCGCGACAACGCGCTCTGGTTCGGTACCGGCCCGCGCGACGGGAGCCGTTACAACCTGACCGGCTCCGTGACCACGAACTGGAACACAGGGCGCGCGGAGAACGTGACCGTCAGCGCCGACCTTCGCCGCTACCTGCGCGTCTCGCAGTGGACGACGCTCGCCATGCGGGTCCAGGGGCGGATGTCGAACGGTGCGGACCCCGAGCGCTTCGTCATGGGCGGCACGCATTCGCTCCGCGGCTACGACCGCCGGAGTCTCTTCGGCACGCGACTCTATCTCGCGAACGTGGAGTATCGGTTCCCCCTCCTCCACCACCTCGTGATCGGCTTCCCGTTCGATGGTCTCGAGCTTCCGACGATCGAGGGGGCGGTGTTCGCCGATGCGGGAAACGCCTGGGAGAAGTTCGAGTCGTTCCCGAATCCGAAGGGGAGCCTCGGCTTCAGCCTCCGGACGAATCTCGGGGGCTACGTCGTGCTTCGCTACGATGTGGCACGGCGCACCGATTTCAAAGATATCGAGCCGGGCTGGCACCGGGAGTTCTACCTCGGATTTGACTTTTAGACGACGGCGGATCTCGACCCAGGGATGGGTGGTCGTCGCGGCCTTGCTACCAATGGCCGCGGGAACCCCGAAAGTCCTCTCCGCGTCGCCGAGCGGCGCGCCCGATAGCACGCGGGCCGTCGCTTCGTCGCGCGCGCCCGATTCCTCACGCGCCGCAGATTCGACGCGCGTGGCGGATTCCACACGTGCGCGGGCCTTCGTCTCCGTCGAGACGCGCCCCTCCGGACTTCGCATTACCCTCGGTTCCTTCGAAGCAGGATGGTCGCCGCTCGCGCCGACTCCGATTCTCTCCGGACGCGTCACCGTCCGGGCCTATCCGACAGATGCCCGCCGATTCAACCCGGTGATCGACGGCACGACGCTCAACGCGGCACCGGGGGAGACGCTTCACGTCTTCCTCGACCTGCGACCGCACCCGCTCCTCGAGAGCAAGCCGACCGCGGCGCTCTCCCTGGTTTCCCTTCGCGATGCCGCACCCGATTCCGCGCTCGGCACGACGCCGCTCCACCTCGCGCCGTCGATCGTGGAATCACGATTCATTCGCCTCGAAGCGACGGGCTACGCCGACAGCCTCGTGGCGGGTGCCTGGCTCCTCGACGTAACGCATGGAGGCGAGGGATCCGCCCTCGTCGCGCTCCGGTCTCTCAACCTGCCGCCGCCGGCGCCCCCGCCGGGGCCCTCGCTCTTCGGGCGAAAGTGGTTCCGACTGGGACTCGTCGGCGTCGGGGCGCTTCTCACGGGCGGTGCCGCCATCCTCCGTCACCAGGGGGACCTCGCCTACGATCGCTATCTCGAAGCGAGCGACCCGCGCGCGATCGAACACGAATACGACCGCACGGTCCGCTACGATCGCATCTCGGCGGCGACGCTCGGGACGGGCCAGGTGATATTCACGGCCGGGCTCTTCCTCCTCGTGACGGGGCTCGGAAAGTGACGGTCGCCCCCGGTACTGCCCGCTCCTTGGCGATCCTCGCCGCGCGCGCGGCGGCGGGCTTCGCGGCGCTTGTCGCGATCGCCGCCATCCTCGGCGGTTGCACGACGCGCGATCGGCTGAATCCGCTCGATCCGGCGAACTCCGAAACGAGAGGAGCCATCCCCGGATTCGCGGCCATCGCGGGGAACGGGCTCGTGGATCTCCGCTGGACGCCTCTCACCCAGAAGGGTGTGGCCTCGTACGCGCTTCATCGCTGGCGCCCCGGCGGGACGCCCACCGCCATTCCCGGCGCTGTCTTCGGCCCCGCCTCGAGTGGCGCGGTCGACTTCGACATCACGAACGACTCCACCTATGTCTACCGCCTGGTCGCGCGCTTTTCATACGGCGACAGCGCGCTCAGCCTCCCCGACAGCGCCACGCCGGGCGCGCGCTTCATTTCGGTCCTCGGCGCCGATCCCTCGGGGGTGCTCGCGCTCTCGCCCGACGGCCGCGACGTGATTTCGTCGGTCCCGTCGGACAACGCCTATCTCAATTTCGACATCGATCGGGATCGTAACGTCCTCTGGCTGAACGATCCGGCATTCGGCGTCATCCTTCGGCGAGGGCTGAGCGGAGAAGTGGCTGGCGTGGCGCTCCAGATCCAGGGAGCGACGGACGTCTCGGTCTCGAACCTGCGCGGCATCGGGTGGATCGCTTCTCCGGATATCCAGCGCGTTCAGGCGTTCGGACCCGACCTGAACGATCCGACTCCCCGGGTCAGCGTCTCCGGCATCGGCCACGCGCGCGTCGTCGCCGCCGGGACGCTTGACGCCACGGTCTGGGTCGGGAACGACGAGGGAACCGTGTATCGACTGAGCCCGAGCGACGG
>JANMQV010000142.1:0-5529 GCA_031370645.1 Candidatus Eiseniibacteriota bacterium
CCGATTGGCGACGTCGCCTTCGGCAAAGGGCTCCGTGAGCGAGTCTCGATCGTTGGCTCAATCACACACCTCGAACTTTTCGGAAGCACGCCGGTGCGATTCACAAATGTCGCGATCGGCCTTCGAGCCCACCTCTCCACACAGGAAGCGATTGAAGGGGGGCCATATTTGGAGTTCGCCCCAACGATCTCCCATGCGCTCTATCGCGATCGAGGCGCCTCGGGAACGCGCGTACTCCCGGGATTGGAGCTCGCAGTAGGGACCGTGATCCCGCTCTCAACCTTGCTCGCCCTAGATTGGCGCGCCTCGCATGTCGTCACGCGCGACGCAGGTGGCTTCTCGCCCAATTCGGTCACGCATGAAACGAGACGAGACGGACTCGACCGTGGGACGGTGCGAATCCGTCTCGTGCTTCGCCGTTAGCCCGCTCGCGGACTATCGCTTCCTCCGCTGCGGCCGTACGAAGTTGGGGTCGGCCTCGTCGGGCGACCCTGGTGTCTGGGCCAGGACGGGAAGTGCAAGGAGCAGAGCACCAAAGCAAAGGGCGCGGATTGATACACAAAAAACCATCGAAATTCCTCCGGCCCTGACTTGAGATGCCGCAAGGTGATCTGTCTACTCCTACAGACGGGCGAGCGGGGCTTTGGTTTCAGTTACATACGCCGAGATCGAGTATCCCGACTCGTGCAGCACCTGCCACCTTCCGCTTCCAGCCCGCGCGCCCTAAGATGGTGTGGTTCACGCCCCCATCGCCATCAAGCCCCGGCCGCGGAGCGCACGTGTCGACGCCAGCACTGCCGCAGCGATACTCGATCGCATCCCTCTTGGGAGAGGGAGGGCAGGGCCGCGTCTATCGCGTTCAGGACTCTCTCCGCGATCGCGAACTCGCCCTCAAATTGGTCTCCGCCTCCGACGCCGAGTTCCTCCGCCGCGAGTTCGACACCCTCCGCCAAATCCGCCACGAAAACCTGATCCAAGTTTTCGACTGGGGCACGCTGGAGTCAGGCGAAGCCTTCTACACAATGGAACTCGTGGAGGGCGAGGACTGGGGCAGGCGCATGGGCACGGCGCAGCCGGCGGAAGAGGTGCGGCGAATTCTCACCGGGGTGCTCCGCGGGCTTGCGCACTTGCACTCCTACGGCGAGATCCATGGCGATCTGAAACCCGGCAACATTTTGTTAGGGCGGGGTGGAGTCGTGAAAGTGTCGGATGTCGGGATGGGAGGAAGCGGGGAGGGCAGTGTTGCGGGCACCCCGGGATACACCGCGCCGGAGTGTTGGGAAGGCAACCGCCCCGACGTGCGCTCGGATATCTATTCCATCGGAGTCATGGGCTACGAAGCGCTCACTGGGAAGCATCCCTTCGGTGGGAGGACTATTCGAGAGGTTGTCGCCGTGCAGATGGAAGGGTGGGTGCTCTCGCCCGGGGCGCATCAAGTTAGGGTGCCTGCCGACATGGAACGCGCGGTGATGCGAGCGCTTGAGCGCAAATCTCGAGCTCGCCAAGGTAGCGCCGACGAGTTCATGGAAATCCTTGGAGTCGAGGACTCCGTAGGGATGATTCTCGGCGGAAGGTTTGTCGGCCGAGGAGCCGAACTCGCGGAAATCGAGCAGAGCCTCGTCCTACGAGACCCGAAGTCGCCGACGTATTTTCGTCTGGTAGGGCCGGTCGGATCGGGCCGATCGGCGCTGATCGCAGAGGTCGCTCACAGAGCCTACTCGTTGCGGATCCAAGTAATCGAATGGGACGATGGCACTTTGGACGGGCTTTCTAGGACCCTAAATGCAGAGCACCTCCAAGAAAGACAATTCGAAGGAAGTCCAGACGACTCCGGCGTCTCCCTCGTCGCCGAGTTCCTGTTAAGCCTTACCCAATCGGGTCTAGTTCTTGTGACTTCCGATCCACCCGAGGAACTCGCGGATGATGCGAGGAACCTTGCTCGGCGAATCGCGAGATATGTCTCGGCTGTCGCACTGGAGCGACAAATCCCCCTACCGTTGGTGATCCTTCAGTCCGGGCCAACGGCCGCGCATCAAGACGAGTCATTCGAACGCACGCTCGCCCTCAAGCCATTCGACGCCGCCGAGATCTCACTCGTAATCAGCGGCCTGTTGGGGCAGGCGCACATAGAGAGTGAGCTGCAAGCCGAGTTCGCGATGCGGACAACTGGTTTGCCCCATCAGGTCATTGGCGGGCTGTTGGGCCTTGTAGGTAGCGGCATTCTTGTGCGAAGGGCTGGCGAGTGGCGTTTTCTCGAGCGTGAGCGCATCAGAGATCTCGAATATTCGGGAGACCGGGACAACCTCGCAGCGCAGTGGGCTGGGCTGTCCCCCGATCACCGGTTGCTTCTGACTACCCTCGCAGTTGTCGTTGCAGGTCTCACGACACGCGCGATCGCGGCGGTCATGGCGCAGGGAGAGAGTGCGGTCCGTGCCCACCTGAACTCACTCTCGATTCGGGGATGGACCCTCGAACGGAGGGGGGAATGGCGACTCTCGTCATTTTCGGTGGTCGATGAAGTCCTCGTGCAGACGACTCTCCAGGACCAGCAGGAACTCGCTCGAAAGATTGTGGAGCGGGCGGGTGAAAGCCTAGAAGCGGAGAGCCTTGCGGATGCCCGGGCCCAGGCGTCGAGGGACTTCGATCTGCAAATGACCGCCGTAGTGCTGGCGCAAGGTCGCCGAGATTTTCGCCTCGCGGAACGTCGGGCAACTAGGGCCGAGGAATGGGCGCGGGCCAGCAATACTCGAACGAATATCCGTCGGGCTAGCCTCGCGAGGGCCGAGTCGCTCCACCGGCTCGGCCGAGATCCAGACGCGCGAGCACTCCTGGTGGATTCGGACCTTTGGGGCGGCGATGGAGTGGAGAAGACGGCGTCGCAAGGCCACGCGAAGATTCTCGGTAGAGTCCACTTGGCGCTCGGCGACCTCGACGGTGCCAGGACATGCTTCCAGGCCGTGATCGAAGGATCGGACGAAGGTGATCTCACGGCCACGGTCCTAAACGCCCACGCTGACCTAGCCGAGATCGAATGGCGACATGGGGATGGCGCGCAGCGAGAGCGGTGCATCGAGCGCCTTCGATCCATTGTGGCTCAAACAACCGGCAGAGATGATCTAGCCAACTCGCGAGCCGGGCTTCTCTATCAACTAGGTGCCGCGCTGATCGAGGCCGGGAGACGCGAGGAGGCGCGGGACGTGCTCGAGGCGGGATTGCTTGAGCCGTGCGGAGCCTATTGGCGCATGCGCATACGCAACGCACTGGCCGCTGCGGTCTACTACCTCGGTGATTTCGAGCGCACTCTCGCGTTGCTCGGGGAAGCCTGGAAGGATGCAGAGGTAGGAGGATTCGACAGCTTCAAAGCGAGAATCATGTCGAACCGGGCAGGTCTGTACTACGGAATGGGCCGCTTTAGCGACGCGGTCGAACATCATGGGCTGTCTGCCATGTGGGCGCGACGCACCGGGAGTGCGTTCGAGTTTTTGGCTGCCTCCCTCGGCGCGTCGATCAATTGCAGCCTGTTGGCGAAGTTCGAACCGGGGATCCAGCGAGCCCAGGACGCATGGGCTACCGCGGCTGCCCTGCCCAACGTCCACGACATGGCAAAAGCGCTAGAGATGGAAGCTTTCGCGTTGCACCAGTTGGGTGATGACGCGGCGGCGTTGGAGACGATCCGCAAGCTTGCGTCGGAGCTTCCAGATCGAGGATTCGACGATGTGCAGCCAAGGATCGATTGGCTTGAAGCAAGAATCGAAGCGAGACGGGGGAATTACGCTCAAGCTGAGAACCTGCTGAAGCGAGCGGAGAATGTACTAACAACCACGAAAGACTGGGAGGATCTACCGGGGGTCCAGATCGAACTGGATCGGCTCGCCTTGCGGAAGAAAGCTGGAGGGGCGAGCTGGGGGAGAATCAGTCAAACGACGACGAAAGCCATTACTGACGGCGCCCTTGTTGTGGCCTTGAGGGGCGGCCTCGCGCTCTCCGAGGTCCTGGCCGACGGTGGGATTGACGATGGCGACCTGCTGCGTCGCGTTGAGGCGGTGCTTGCGCTGGCGGAGGCTGCCGGCGCTCGAGACTTCG
Organism: Candidatus Eiseniibacteriota bacterium; assembly: GCA_031370645.1. Classification (GTDB taxonomy): domain Bacteria; phylum Eisenbacteria; class RBG-16-71-46; order SZUA-252; family SZUA-252; genus SZUA-252. The sequence goes on from JANMQV010000142.1 coordinate 4,084, forward strand.
TTTGGCGAATCAGCGCCGGAATTGGCCACGGGGCTATTCGTTCCGGCGAGCGCGAGATTGCACAGAAGCGGTTTGCGCACGCGGTCCGCGTTCTGCGCGAAATTGCTGGGGAGCTTAGTGAGACCCACCGTCGGCTCTATCTTTCGACGCCACATGGCAAGTCCCTCCTGGGATTCCTCGAGAACAGCCGCTAGCGCTGCCGAGTTCTTACGGCTTAAGGTCATTTCCCGCCGGCTTGAGATCGTTACCCGCTTTATTCGAGACAACCTGACCGTTCGCCTGCGTTCCCGACTCCGGTCCCATCAGCGAGCCACCAGCGCAACCCGTCGTCGCGAGCGCCGCGGCTAGGACCATCAGCGTCACCAGGGTCTTCAGCGTCTTTTTGGTGCCCCTCGACTTTTCCATATCGCCTCCGTTTGGTTGCTTCCCGCACCGAGCATCGCGTTCTCGGGTACTTGCTAACGCAACCGCGGTGCCACGGAGGGGGGGCGAAAACTAATAGAGAAATTCGTCAGTCATGTGCCATCAACGCGTTTGAACATAGTCACTTAAGCCGCATAGAAAAATCTTCCGATCAGAGTATTTGGACCTTCTCAGAGGAGTGCCGTGGCTCGCTTGAGCCAGGCTGGGGGGAGGCACGCAGAGGGGTGTCCGAGAATTCTTTGTATCTCCTAATGCTGCAGAATCTTAGGGGGAATGGCTTGGCCCAGCCATGATCGGGGAATCACGCTCAGATCGGGCCACAATCGGAAGATGGCGCGGGATTGGTGCTAACTGATTATTCGATAATAGAATGCCAAAATGCGAGAGGGCCAAGAAGGAGGGGGACGCGGAGGCTTCCAGTGTCGGCTACTCGCTCGGGCCGGCTCCCCCCTTCCGGGCCACGAAGCAGTAGTTCTGGCACCACCGTCCGAGCACTGCCCCAAGGCCGGCGTCAACTGCATCCCATCCGGCCGCCAGCGACCGCGACCTCGCCAACCCATCCGGCAGCGCACCAGCGGAATTCCGCGGTAAACAGCCGTACCGCCCGATCGCCGCAACACGCATCTCCGCCCCATCAGCAAGCGCCCGAATTTCCCGCGCCGTGTACCGAAATTCATGTCGGTGCATGCTCGGAAACAACCGCGCCATCCGATCGATCCAACTGTGCTGGTTCGGGAAGTGGTAGCAGATGAACACGCCGCCCGGCTTCAGCACGCGCGCGATCTCGGCCAAACTGCGCGCTTCCTCGCCGCCGGTTTCACGAACGTGCTCCAACACTCCAACCGATACGACCGCATCGAACATTGCATCGGCGTAGGGAAGCCGCACCGGTTCGGATTCATCTCCCTTCACGAACGGATAGTCGGGATCAGGAATCCACGCGCGGAATTTCCCCTCCAGCAATGAAAATCCATGCGCCGCTCGGCCCGCACGCTGGAGAAAGTAGGAGAAGTGACCGTTCCC
>JANMQV010000155.1:0-6782 GCA_031370645.1 Candidatus Eiseniibacteriota bacterium
GTGGCACGGATTCGAGAGGTTTCAAGACGATATCGCCATCTTGGCGGTCGAGGTCTCGGTCGCATCGAGCCTGGGCGAGTCCAGCGCCCAAGTGACCACCGACGTCGTCAGCAATGGCTCGCTCATCGCCCCGGCTGCTTCGGTATCACCGAACCCGCTCAATCCTGAAGCGACACTCACCTTCACCACGTCGAAGCCGGGCAACGTGAAGGTGGAGATATTCGATCTGCACGGCTGTCGGGTCCGGACGAATCTCGATTCGGCCTTCATGGCGGCGGGTAGCCACGATCTAAAAATCGACGGCCGCGGTGAGAGCGGTGAGAGGCTGGTTCCCGGCGTCTACCTCGTGCGTGGGACGACGGTCGATGGGAGTTTCAAGAACACCATCACGATCTTGAAGTAGCTGAAACCCACGAAATCCAAAGGGGAGCCATCAAGAGAGAGCCAGCGCGAACCGTAAGCCATTCCCGATTCCTGCTAGTGCTTATGAAAGATGCTTAAGGACCATTGATTCTGCCCGCCAGGACCTGCATGCTCCTCACGATGAGGGGTTGCCCGCGCGACTGCGGGACCCCAAGGTCCCCCCACCTGCCCACTCCCATCGACGTCGGCGCCAGCTCCCAGGACGACCACGCCGAGGATGAGGATGGCCAATCCCATGACGATTGCATCCGCCGTAAGGGCGGCGCTCTGGTTCGCGCTCTCTGGGGCGGTTCTCGTCGGGTGCGCGAAGGGCACCACCGGGCCGAAGCCTCGCCCGCTCGCTCCCGAGACCGAGCTCACGTACGCGCCCCTCGAGGGTGACACGGCAGGCTTCCGCGTTCACCTCTACTGGAACGGCTACGATCGCGACGGGGAAGTGACTAGGTTTCGGTATGCGATCGACAGCGACACGCTCGAGATCGACAAAGCGAAGTGGAAGCTGACGACGTCGCAGGACACGACGCTCCTCCTTCTCGTCGGCCCCGTGGGGAACGTCCGCGGCCACGTCTTCTGGATCTCGGCGGAGGACAACGACGGGAACATCGACCCGACGCCGGCCAAGCGGTTCTTCTCGACAAAGACGATCGCGCCCTTCTCGAACATCGTGCGCGGTCCGGGGGCGTTCAACCCCCTCATCCCACCCAATTTCAGCATCGCGTGGGAGGGGACCGATCCAGACGGCGGCGAGACGGGCGGCCCCGTGCCCTGCGACTCGTTCGAGACGCTCCTCCTTCGAATCGGCGCGATGAACGATCCGAGCACGCCGCCGACCCGCCAGCCGCTCCCGCCATTCAGCTACCCGTTCTACGTCAACTTGATCAATGCGAGCGTCGGCGACACGCTGGCCGACCCACGGTACGGCGACTGGCGTTGGAAGGGCATTCGCGCGAAGGGCGCTCGCATGTCCGACACCCCGCTCGGTGAGTACGTGTTCGCGCTGCGCGCGGTCGATCTGGCCGGCGCGAAGGAGAAGGGCCTCGCGCTCGTCCGGAACATCCGGCATTTCACCGTCACGACCCAGAACGTCGGACCGACACTCCAGCCCGTTTATCGGAGTGTCGCCCTTCCTCCGGCCATCGGGCCCATCGACTTCGCGCGCCGGGAGATACAGATCCTCGAGGGCGAGATGGTCTCCTTCGCCTGGTCCGTCACCGCGGACTCATACGGCGGCGTGATCGTCGGCTTGACGTATGCGCTGGACGACACCTTGTCGTTGCCGCCCCTCGATATTCGGAACAGGGGCGTCACCTATCGGCCATCGGATCTTTCGGTGGGGTTGCACTACCTCTTCATTCGGGTCGTGGACGACACGGGCCTTCAGACGAACGCCGTCATCCCGTTCCGTATCGTCCATCCGACGTTCAAGGATCCGGTCAGCGCGTTGAACCCTCCCCAGTACCTCTACGTCGACGACGCCCTCGCGCCGCCCGGGTACAACACGTCTCGCTTCTTCAACTTCCCGTCCGACGCCGAGGAGGACGAATGGTGGCGCGCGAACATCCTGACGCCCCTCTCCCTCCAGTACGGCGTGGGGCGAAGGGACTGGGATACGTACGCAGAGGGGATAATGATTGGAGGCAGCGTGCGCGCCCAGCCGCTGCTGACCGACCTCGCACCCTACCGGGTCGTCATCTGGAACGTCGATTTCAACAACTCGGCCCAGAACCCGACCGCGCTCTCTCAGACCCTCGTGGGTGGAGGCCTCAGCGAACTCGGCGCCTACCTTCGTGCCGGCGGGACGCTGATCCTTACCGGTTTCTCCGTCGCGACGAACGTCGTCACGCCGACCACAGCGCTGACGTCCAACTTCTCGCGCGGCATTTGCAACGCCTTCCAACCGGGGACGATCGGATACGCGCAGACGTTCTTCGCGCGTGAAATGATGGGGATCGACGGTGCGCGGAACGCAGACTCGGGGCTGCGCCGGCAGGGGGCGAGGGACTTCCTCGAGGCGCGCGTGACCGCGGAGGGCTCGTCCATGGGATACGCCTCTGCGGAGGTAGACACGGGCGCGACGGCGAAGTGGAATGGGAAGATCTTCCCCGGAGACCCGGAGTCTGCATGGGGGCCCGGCCTGCCTCGTATCGAAGGGTGGAGGATGGCGTCGTCGTTCAACTGCGATCCGATCCAAGCGATCTATCGCCGCGAGGACGCCGGCAAGCCCATCTCGATGCCGATCGTCACGTATCACGGCGCGCCGACGGGGATCTACATGATGTCTTTCGACGGCATCGGAGGCGCTGTGTCGCCTCGAGAGGACCTAGTCGTCGGCGTCCAGGTGCAGGCTCACGACCTGGGCGGATCCGGCGGCGGAATCATCAACGGCAGCAGCACGGGGGATGTGATTGGACGGATGGTGGTGTTCGGTTTTCCGATGTACTTCATGAAGGACCCGGAGGCGACGTCCCTCATGAGGGCGGCGTTCGGGTATGTGAACGCCTCGCCCACGCTGCCGGCGATGCCGTAGGGCCCAGCCGGCGTGCGCACAGGAGGCGTAAAGACGACCCGGCAGTACGCCGCTCGTGTTTCATGGTGACCTCGGGAACGGTGCGGCAATTGGAGGCGGCAACCAGGGGACGGGCGTTCCACCTTTCACCGGGAGGGACGGCCTCTCGATCCCCGAAAGATCCAAGGTGGGTGAACAATGCCATTTTGGGACCATTCTTGTGAGCTACGCCCACTAAATTCGGAATAAAACGACCTATTTTGCTGTATTTGCCCATTTTAATTCATCTTACTCCGTCGAGCTATCGTCTCACATTTTCGACTTTGACTCAGTTTAGTCAAATTATCGTATTTCACTAAACTCCATAATCTCGGTATAATCACCCTCATGGATCCCATCCGAAACCCCTTCGCCCCGGGCGCTGGATCACCTCCCCCGGAGCTAGCGGGCAGAGACACGCTGCGCGAGACGGTTCGCGTGGCGATTGAGCGGGTAAGGCGGGGCCACCCGGCGAAGAGCGTCCTAATGGTCGGACTTCGAGGGGTGGGCAAGACGGTATTGCTGGATCGGATGAGAGATGAGGCAGAGCAAGCTGGCATTCAGACTCTTCGCGTCGAGGCTCCTGAAAACCGATCTCTGCCGGCGATGATCGCCCCTCAATTACGGCAGTCGCTACTGGCCCTCTCTCGCAACGAAAAGTCGAAGGAACTAGCCCAAAGGGCACTCCGCGCACTAGCGGGTTTCGCCAAGTCGCTCAAGGTGAAGTACCAAGACATCGAAGTCGGATTTGACTTCGAACCCGAACCAGGACTCGCGGACAACGGCGACCTTGAGCATGACCTGCAGGCACTCCTGGAAACTGCCGGAATCGCGGCGCAAAAAGCGGGAACTGCCTTGGTCATGTTCGTGGATGAGCTGCAGTATGTAAGAGAGGAAGAGCTTGCCGTCCTAATAACCGCACTTCACCGCACGTCACAACGTCGGCTTCCCGTCGTCATGGTTGGTGCCGGGTTGCCGCAATTGCGCGGTCGAACAGGCCGTGCGAAGTCCTACGCAGAGCGGCTATTCGATTTCCCCGAGGTCGGTCCGCTGTCACCTGAGGAGGCGAAGCTCGCGATTGTCAAACCGGCGAATGCTCAGGGAGTCGATGTTACTCCTGAAGCATTGGACCGGATCGTGAAGGAGACTCGCGGCTACCCCTACTTCGTTCAGGAGTGGGGCAAGCATGCATGGGATGCAGCGGATGGGTCGCCGATTACGAAGCAGGATGTGGAGAGCGCCTCGACCACCGCCGTTGCTGCTCTGGATGAAAGCTTCTTTCGCGTGAGGTTCGATCGTCTCACCCCTACAGAGAAGCGATACCTCCGGGCGATGGCCGAGTTAGGCAAGGGGCCACACCGCTCAGGCGATATCGCCGTGCAGCTTGGCCGTGTGGTCACATCCCTTGGACCTACCAGGAACAATTTGATCGCCAAAGGGATGATCTGGAGCCCACATCACGGGGACACGGCTTTCACCGTTCCGCTGTTCGATGAGTTCATGCACCGCATCATTCCGGGCGACGATTGGAGAAATCCTTAGAGCTGGAGATAGCCGACCACCAAGCAACTCAGATCACGGCGATCGCGGAGTACAGCTCCTCGTCGCTCGGATGCGCATGGATGATTTCTACGAGGAGTGACCATGTCTAGCAAGCGGAAGCCAACGACCGACGCCATCGCGATTCTGGAGCGGCGGTACCATTCCGGCCGGCCCGATCGCCTGGCCGATCTAGAAAAGGCCCGGCTCCGTGCGAAGCTGGCCCAGGAGATCTATGCCCGTAGGAAGGCGATGGGGCTAACGCAGGGCGAGTTGGCAAAGCGCGCCAAGACCAGCGTCAGCGCCATTGGTAGGCTCGAGGACGCCGACTACGACGGCCACTCGCTGAACGCGGTCGTGCGTGTGATGGCTGCGCTAAATCGAAGGCTAGAATTCAAAGTCGTCCCCATCACGAAACCGGCCGCTCGGCTCGCGTAGAGTCGAGGCGAGCGACAATGACGTGACCCGCGGTTCAGGCACGGCCTCGGCTCGATCGATAACCCGGCGAACATGACCACGCGCCTTCGCGCTGTCTTCGTCGTCCTCGCGGCGGTCGTGATCGTTGGGTTCTCGTTCGGGCCGATCGTGGCGCACCTTGCGGCCGGGCGCATTCACTCAGCGGCAGCAGCCCGCGGGCTCACGGTCTCGTGGGGGAAACTCACGCTGTCCGGGCTCGGGCGGGTGAGGCTCAGTCGGGTCGTCGCCGAGCGCGCGCGGGCAGACAGCGCCCCCGACACGCTGTTCCGAGCCGACGCTGTTGCAGTCGCGCTCGACCTCGGCTCGCTCTGGAGCTTGCGCCTACGTGCCGGGAGCCTCGGCCTTTGGCATGCACAGATCCGCCTGCCGGAGTGCAACGCGGCGGAATCCGACACGCTCGTGCCGGACGACCTACCGGGCGGGCGCGAGTCCAAGGAGGATCCGGCCCGCGCGGCACGGCTCCGGCATTCGGCCGAATCGTGGGTGCGACTCCTGTCCGCGCCCGCCCGCCGTCTGCCGCGACTTGAGTTGAATGACGTCGAGATTTCGACCGGGAACGGCGAAGACGCGTCGATCAGAGGACTCCGGATCGCGCGGCTTGACCTCAAGCCGGTCGCGAACGGCGTTCAACTCTCGACGGCCGGCTCGCTCCAATTCGAACGCGAGGTGCCGTTCAACGCGACATTCACCTACGACCGCGAGGATCGCATCCGCGGTGGCGCCCGGTTCCTGATCACGGATTCGACTCTTGCGCGTACGGATACGCTACTCATGACCGCGGAGGGTAACCTGCGCCAGGACTACCGCCGCGGTCTCGTCACGATCGGCGAGGGCACGCGCCTCACGATCGGCCGGCTCCGACTCCGGATCGACGGCCGGTTCGCAAGCCGCGGGCCGGTCTTTCACCTCGCCGTGCGCGCGGACAGCCTGACCGAGGAGCAAATCACGCGCAGTTTGCCGCCGGCGGTGCTCGGGCCGTTGCTCGACGTCGGAGTCCGCGGTTCGTGGGACTACCGCGTGGCGCTCGACCTCGATCTCGCGCGGCCGGATAGCGTGCGGTTCGAAGCGGACGTCGTCCCGCACCAATTGGTGCTCGATCCTGCCCGGACCAGCCTGCGGCTGCGCGGGCTCAACGAGCCGTTCGTCGCTGTCGTCCTGCTGCCGCGCGGCGCCCGGTCGGTGCGCGAGCTGTCGGTGAACAATCCGCATTTCCGGACGCTCGACACGATCTCGCCCGATCTCGTCCACGCGGTCGTCACGAACGAGGACGGCGGGTTCTTTCACCATCGCGGGTTCAATACCGAGGCGATGAAGCAGGCGATCGCCGCGAACCTCAAGGCCGGCGCCTACCGGCGCGGGGCAGGCACGATCACGATGCAGCTCGCGCGCAATCTCTACACGGGCCACGCGCGCACGCTCTCTCGCAAGGGACAGGAGATCGTGCTGGCCTGGATACTCGAGCACCTCGCCGGCGTCTCGAAGGAGCGCTTGCTCGAGATCTACCTGAACATTATCGAGTGGGGCCCGGGGATCCACGGCGCCGACGAGGCCGCGCGTTTCTACTTCGATCGCGACGCCCACGACCTCACACTCGATCAGTCACTGTTCCTCTCGACGGTCATCCCGTCCCCGAGCCGCTGGCGTGGCCGTCTTGATTCCAACGGCACGGCGCGCCGCTACGTGAAGGCGCAGATGCATTTCATCGGCCGCGCGATGGTCGCGAAGGGCTGGCTCCCGCCCGAAGCGTTGCCGCCCGCGGATTCCTTGCGCGTGGAGCTGGCGGGCCCGGCGCGAGCGA
>JANMQV010000163.1:0-6479 GCA_031370645.1 Candidatus Eiseniibacteriota bacterium
AAATCTCGCGGCCTCCGTCGGGGTAATCGAATCGGCGAGCCCCGTCTTCTCGCAGGGCACCTTCGCGGTCAACAGCGTCACGCCGCCGCTTCCCGCCGCCCTCGGCGCGCTCGGCACGACGACGCTCGTCCTGTCCGTTCGCGTGCCCGCTTCGGGCATTCCGGACGGTGGTGTGGTCGATGTCTCGATGACCGCCGGTGTTCGCTATGGCGCCGTCACTGTGGCGGGCGCGAACGCGGCGCCCCTCTCGGTGACGGTCGTCTCGGGCGCGACGCTCGCGCCGACCGCCGGCGGAACGGCTCCCGCGCGATTCCTCCGCGGCAGGACCTTTGCGCCGAGCATCGTCGTCCAGAACTCAGGGAGCGCGGACGTCACGCTCTTCAAGGATCAAACCCTCTTCGTCCTCGGCCACGCAGCCGGCGACACGCTTCGCTTCCGGCTCCTGGCCAATCAGGTCGTCGCGGGCGGCGACCAGGCGACGCTGGTGTTCGACTCGCTCGCGGTGCCGGCGGTGACGGCGCTCGGACCGTACGGCGCGACGTGCCAGTTTCGGGGGAGCGAATCGGGGCAGGCTTTCGCGGTGGATGTGCCGGGAAATCCGGCGACCATGACGATCGTCGATCCGGCGATCCTTTCGGTCACGGCACTCGCGCCCGACAGCGTGAGCGCGGGGCAGACGCGGCCCCTCCAACTCACCGTCGCGAACGCCGGCGGCGCCGACTTCACGTTCGGCGCGGGAACGACGCTTCGACTCGGGACCCCGGTGTCGACGACCCTGGTGCTGGCGGCGCCGGTCACCGCTTCCGCCGGTGGCGGCGCCACGCTCGATTTCGCCGCGGCTCCGCTCGGCGCGCCGGGTTCGCCCGGTAACGCGGCCGCGACACTCGAGGCGCGAGGCACCGAGGAGGGCGCGGCGCGCGACGAGAACCTCGTAGCCGGAACTCTCGCGGCGCGCGCTCCCGCATCCCTTTCCTACGTCGCCGGCTCGACCGCGCCCGACACGATCCGGGCGGGACAGACGGTCACGATCACGGCGGCGATTCGAAACAACGGCGGCTCACCCTATCTCCTCGATCCGGCGGCGACGCGCCTTCTCGTGACCGACAACGTCGAGTCGGCGATCGGCTTCGCCACCGGCGCGCCGTTCCTTCTCGCGCCGGGAGCGCAGGCGACGCTCACCTTCCCGTCGGTCGCGTTCCCGTCGGCGCTCGCGAGCCAGCCCTATCCGGTCGCCCTCGACGTGGCGGGTGGCGAATGGTCGCTCGCGTCGAACGTGACGGTGACCTCTCCAGCCGGCGAGATTCGCCTGGTTGAACCGGCGGCGGCGCTCCAGGTCCGCGCCGTCGATCCGGGCGCGCCGAAGCAGGCGGCCTCTGGTGCCGCGTCGCTTCGCCTCTGGAGCCTCGTGTTCGATCCGCTCGTGCCCGTCGGAGGCGCTGCCTCCACGCGGCTCGAGTCGGTCTCGCTCACGCTTCTCCTCGACGGCGCTCCCACCGTGACGCCGGGTGGCGCCGTCACGCTGATCGAGGCGCGCGATGTGGGAGGAGCCCTCCTCGCGCAGACCATTCCGGCCGGCGCGAATCCGGTGACGCTCCTCTTCACGCCGGCCATCGATCTCTCGGCCGGGCCCGTCACGCTCTTCTTCGATGTCACGCTCGCCGCCGGGCTCGAAGCGAACGACGTGGGGCTCCGGCTTGCGGCCGAGGCCGACGTGGTGGCGCGCGACAATCTCTCGAGCACGGTCGTTCCGATTCGCGCCACGGGCGGTCTCCCGTTCCAGGCGCTCGATTCGCGGCGCGTGACCCTCTTCGCGAAGGCGCACGGCTATCCGAATCCCTTCCGAGCGGGGGAGGAGTCGGTGCTTCTCGCCTATCGCCTCGGCGCCGACGCCACCGTTCGCGTTCGGATCGTGACGCTCCTCGGCGAGTTGGTTCGCGAGCTCTCGTTCTCCCCGGGCGGAGCGGGCGGAACGCGGGGGTTGAACGAGATTCCGTGGGACGGAACGAACGGCTCCGGCGCCATGGTGAAGCCGGGTGTCTACGTGGCTCGCATTGAGGGCGGCGGCGTGAGCGAGACGATCAAGGTGGGGGTGCGGCGATGAGCGTGTTTCGCCGGCTTCTGATCGCGGCACTCGCGGCGCTCGTCATCGCGTGGGCGGTGAGCGCGCTTTGGCCGGCGCGCGCTTCCGCGCAGTCGGCGGGATCGACGAATCTCCTCGCCGCGCCCGGCTCCTGGCCTACGACCGGCGCGGCGAGCGGTTTCACGGCGCTCGGGCTCGACCCTTCGGCGGTCTACTGGAATCCCGCGGGACTCGCCATGCAGGACGAGCGCTCGCTCCTCATGCAGCACGGGCTCCTGCCGTTCGGCACCGATTGGGACCTGGCGGCGGTGGCCTACCCGATTCCCGGTCTCGGCGCCGTCGGAATCGGCGTGGCGCGCGTCGGCACGTCGGGGCTCGAAGCGTTCGACGAGAACAATCAGTCGCTCGGCACGATCGGATTCCGTGAAACTTCGCTCGCGGCGAGCGTGGCGCGCCGCGTCTTCGGGCCGCTTCATGCCGGGCTCACCTTCAAGGTCGTGAGCCAGTCGCTCGGCGATCTCTCGGCGGCGGCGCCCGGAGTCGATCTCGGTTTCACGTATCGCCCCGCGCGTTTCCGCGGAGGACAAGTCGGGTTCTCGCTCCAGAACGCCCTGGCCGGCTCGCTCGACCTCGGTGGGGCAAGCGAGCCGCTCGCGCGGTCGTTTCGGTTCGGGGCGGCGAGCCCCGAATTCGCCGTGGCGCGCCGCGCTTCGCTCCGGCTTGTAGGCGACGTCGCGCACGAGGGAAGCGCCGGCACGAAGCCGCGGCTCGGCGTGGAAGCGACGCTTCAGGGGCTCGGCGCGCTCCGCGCGGGAATCCAGAACGGGAAGCCGGTGCTCGGCGTGGGCGTCAACTACCGCCGCTACGGCGTCGATCTCTCGCTCCTCCAGGGGGCGGAAGGATCGTCGCAGCAGTTCGCGTTCCGGTTCGGCTTCGGCGAGCGCGTGAGCGAGTACGAAAGCCGCCGCGCGGCGCAATACCAGCGCGCGGCCGAGGAGTCGCTCCAGACGCGCACCGCGGCGGCGTACAAGTCGGACCGCCTCCGGGCCGAGGATGCGGTCGCGCGAGGCGACTGGGAGGCGGCGCTCGTTCTCTATGAAGTGCTCCATCGGGCTCGCCCGGAGGAGAAGGCCTGGGAGACGAAGGCGGCGGAGGCACGAAGCGCCATCGCCGCGGCAGCGCGACGCTCGCTCGAGGCGGAAGGGGCGCGACAGAGCGCCACCGCGCTCGCGGCGTCGATTCGGGAGGCGCTCGTTCGAGGCGACGTGGAAGAAGCGGCGGGCCTCGCTCGCGTGCTCGCGCGCGGAGGGCCGGGCTCGGGCGCGCACACGGGCGCCGCTTCGCCCGAGAGCGTGGCGGCGTTGCAGGCCGAGGTGGCCGCGCTTCAGTCGCGGCTCCTCGCCCGCTCGTTGGCGCGCGCCGATTCGCTCCGCGCCGCGGGGAAGGTGCTGACGGCCGTGGACGAGGCGGCGACGGCGCTTCGTCTCGCGCCGGAGGACCCGCGCGCGCTCGAACTCTGGAAGTCGCTCGAGAACACGTTCGGGAAGAGCGCCGTCGAAACGCGGACGCTGACCCGTCGCATCGATGCGCTCGGATCGCTGAGCGAGGCGTCGCGCGCCTTCGCGGAGGGGCGCTACACCGACGCGGCGCGTTCGGTGGAGAAGGCGCTCGCCTCCGAACCGCAAAACGCGGAGGCGAAGGCGTGGAGGGAGCGGATCCAGCGGCGGCTCTCCGCGCCGAAGCCGGAACTCGACGCGCGCCTGAAGCAGCTCTACATCAAGGGAATGGAAGCCTTCACCGCGGGCGACTACGGCGAAGCGCTCCGCCAGTGGGGGCAGATCCTCATCATCGACCCGCTCAACGAGAGCGCGCGCCGAAACGTCTTCGAGGCGCGGGAGCGGATGAAGGCGGAAGCGCGTCGATGATCCGGCTTCCGAAGGGGCGCCCCATGCTTCCGCCGCGCCGGTTTCATCTGCGCGTCGCGGGCGAAGAGCGGCACCTGGCCGAGATCCGCGATTTCGTCCAGGAGGCGGGCGAAAAGCTCCTCATTCCGAACAAGGTTCTCGCCAACACGAAGCTGGCCGTGGACGAGGCGTGCACGAACGTCGTGAAGCACGGCTACAACGGCAGCAGCGGCGACATCGACGTCACGATCATCGGAAACGGCCGCGAATTCTCGATCGAGATCCGCGATTCGGGGAAGAACTTCGATCTTCGAAGCGTGCGGAGCCCCGACCTGAAGATGTACGTGGAGACGCGCCGAAAGGGCGGCCTCGGTGTCTTCTTGATGAATCAGTTGATGGATGAAGTGCGCTACATGGGGGGCGGCGGCTCGAATACGCTCACCATGTCGAAGCGGCTCGACCGGGCGCCGCGCCGGGCGAAGAAGGGCTCGGCTCCGCGGCGGTCGCTCCGCTTCACCTACACGGTGCGCGCGTTCGGAGCGCTCACGCTCCTCGTGCTGATCGGCTTCGGCCTGATCCACCTGCAGCAGATGAAGACGCTCGAACGGGACGTCGTGGCCCAGGCGCGAAATGGCGGCCGTACGCTCTCCGCTCCCGCGCTGGCGGCGCTCGCGCGGCCTGAACCGATGTCGATCGATCAGACGCTCCTCAATCAATCGATCGTCGCCATGCGGAAGGCCCACGACGAAGTGGCATCGCTCCGGGTGCTCGACGCCGGCGGCCGCGTCTGGGGCTCCGATCGTTTCGAGGAGCTCTTCACGCGGCGCACCATTCCCCTTCTGGAATCGGACGGCGGCTCCACGCCGTCGGACGGAAAGACGCGCGTTCTCTACGAGCCCGTCCGTCCCCCCGGCGCCGCGGCGGCGAAGTCGATCCGGCCGGTCGGCTGGGTAGAGATCACGCTTCGGGAAGCGGCGATCGGGGAACGGGTGGCGCACGCGAGAACCGAATTGGCGATCATTGCGCTCTTCACGCTGGTGCTCGGTTTCGTGGCTTCGGCGCTCCTGATTCACATCTTCGTGAAGCCGATCCAGACGCTCTCGGAGACGGTGCGCGCCATCGGCGAGGGAACGATGGTCTCCGATATCGGCGCGTCGGGGAACGAGGAGATCGACGACATCGCGCGCGCCTTCAACGAGGTCACGGCCAAGTTCCGCTCCGCGCAGGGCCATCTGATGGAGCAGGAGCGCATGCAGCGTGAAATGCAGGTGGCGCAGGAGATCCAGCAGACGCTCCTGCCGCGTAAGGTGCCCGACCTGGAAGGGTTCGAGGTCGGCTTCCTCTACCGCGCGGCCAAGGAAGTCGGCGGCGACTATTTCGACTTCCTCCACGTGGACGACCGCACGGAGGGGATCGTGGTGGCCGACGTATCCGGCAAGGGCGTCCCCGGCTCGCTCGTCATGACGATGATCCGGACCGCGCTCCGCATGGAGGCGCGCGGCAATCGCTCGGCTTCGGACGTCATGGCGAAGATGAACGCCTTCGTCACCGAGGACATGAAGAAAGGGATGTTCGTCACGATGTTCTACGTCGTGCTCGACTCGGTGAATCGCGACGTCTCCTACGCGAGCGCCGGGCACAACCCGATGATTCTCTACCGCGGCCAGTCGGACACGACCTACTTCCTGAAGCCGAAGGGGATTCCGGTCGGGATCAACACGCCCGATCAGGACCTCTTCCGGAAGACGATCAGCGTCGAGAAGCTCCGCCTCCGCCAGGACGACATGCTCGTCATCTACACCGACGGAATCACCGAGGCGATGAATCCGGCGCGCGAGCAGTTCGGCGAAGGGCGCCTTCTGGCGGCGCTGAAGAAGTACGGGCACCACACGCCGCAGGAATTCGCGGATAAATTGAATCTCGAAATCGAGGAGTTCACCGGCGGCGCGCCGCAGAACGACGACATCACGCTCGTCGCGGTGAAGGAGCGCGTGGCGGTAGAGGAACGTCTCGAGGAGAAGCGGCGCGAGCTCTTCCGCCTGATCGAGACGGAAGGCGTCCCCGTCGCCGAGGCATGCGCGCGGCTTCAAGTGGCGTCGTCCACCTGGTACCGGATGAAGCGCCGCGTGGACGAGCACGGGGAGGGAGTCCTCCACGAGCCGACCGGGCGCTTCCGGTTCGCCCGCGCGAGCCTCGAGGAGGAGGGTGCGATCCTCGAGCAGGTGCGCCTCGACCCCCTGGCCGGGGCGAAGAAAATCCTGACGACGCTGGCCGCCGTAAATCGTTGTCGTTCCGAGCTTTCCGAGCGAGGAGTTTATGACGTCCTCCGCCGCCACGGGCTCAACACCCGGGAGAAAAGGCTCCAGATGGCCGAGAACAAGACCGATAACCGTATGGCGAGGCTGGCGGGAGCGCTTCAGAGCACGCCTCCGCCTAAGCCCATGGATTCCGAAGGAGGGGGAGCATGAAGGGTATCGACGTCTACGTCGAAGAAG
>JANMQV010000185.1:0-3492 GCA_031370645.1 Candidatus Eiseniibacteriota bacterium
CTTCGACGGCGCGACTGGTGCGAAGACGGATCTCTGGGATCCGAATCGCGACTTCTTCTCCGGGCTTTCCTTGGTGGAGCCGGAGGAGATTTGGATCGACGCTCCGAAGGGGCATCGCGTTCAGGCGTGGTACATGAAGCCTGCCTCCGCGCCGGCGGGCCAGAAGATTCCGATGATCCTCGAGATCCACGGCGGGCCGCGCGCACAGTACGGCGCCACCTACATGCACGAGTTCCAGGTCTTCGCGAACATGGGAACGGCCGTTCTCTTCTCGAATCCCCGCGGCTCTCAGGGCTATGGGGAGGTGTTCACGCAGGCAATCCTTAAAGATTGGGCTGGCCCCGCCTTCGACGATCTCATGCTGGCGGTGGATGAGGCGCTTCGCCGCCATCCGGAAGTCGACCCGAACCGCCTCGGCGTCACGGGAGGCTCGTACGGCGGGTACATGACGACCTGGGTGGTGGGTCATACCGAGCGCTTCAAGGCGGCTTTGACTCAGCGCTGCGTCACCACGATCCCGACGCTTCTCCTGGCCGACGACATCAGCGGATCGAGCATCGGCGAATTCGGCGCCGAGCCCTGGACCTTCGCGCCGATTCTCTGGGAGCAGTCGCCCCTAGCGTACGTCGAGAAGATCAAGACGCCGCTCATGATCACGCACAGCATGGAAGACCTCCGCTGCACCGTGGGCGAGGCGGAGATGCTCTACAAGTCGCTCAAGTGGCTGAAGCGGGAAGTCGAAATGGTGCTCTATCCCGCCGAGAGCCACGGCCTCTCCCGGATGGGGACCCCGACGCGCCGCGTCGCGCGGCTCCACATCATGCGCGACTGGTTCGTTCGTCACCTGAGTCCGACCGGGGCGCCCGCAGCCACGACCGACGCCGGCGTCCACTCGCTCGCCATGTCCGGGGGCCGCCGCGCGTGAAGCTTCGTGGCGCCGTCGTTCTCCTGACCGGCGCCTCGGGCGGCATCGGCCGTACGACGGCGGCCCGCCTCGGGGCCGCGGGGGCGCGTGTCGCGCTCCATGGCCGGCAGGAGGCGCTGTTACGGGAGACGGCGGAGGGGGTGCTCCGCGCGGGCGGGGAATCGCTGGTTGTTCCAGGTGACTTGCGGCGCCCCGAGGATTCGGCGCGAGCCGTCGCCGCGACGCTCGAGCGCTTCGGGCGGCTCGATGCTCTCGTGAATAACGCCGGAATCGTGCACCTCAAGCGCGTCGACGAGGCGTCCGAGGCGGAGATTCTGGAACTGGTCGAGACGAACCTCCTCGGGACGATTCGGATGACGCGGGCCGCGCTCCCGGCCCTTCTCGAATCGAAGGGGGCGATCGTCACGGTGGGTTCCTTCGCCGGCCGGGTGGCGGTCCCCGACTACGGCTACTACTCCGCGACCAAATACGCGGTCGTGGCGCTGGCGGAGACGTGGCGGCGGGAACTAGCACCTCGCGGTGTACGGGTCACAACCGTGATGCCGGCCGCGGTGGAGACGGCGTTTCTCGAGAAGGCAGGGCGGGATCGCGCGCTCGGAAGCGGTCCCGCTGGAATCGTCCTGGCGCCCGACGCCGTGGCGCGGGCAATCGTGCGCGCGCTCGAGAAGCACCCCGCCGAGATTTACCTCCCGCGGACGCATCGCCTCCTCGCCGTACTCGACGTGGCCTTTCCGCGACTTTCGGACCGTATTCTGAGGGGCTTGATGCGGTATTCTCCCCCTGCATGACTTCTCCCCCTCGTAAAATCGCGCTCAGTCTCTCCGGCGGAGGGCTGACCGGAGCGTTCTACGAAATCGGCTGCCTCGCCGCCCTCGACGACTTCCTCGGGCTCGATTTCTCCTCCACCGGATTCGATCTCTACATCGGCGTGAGCGCCGGTGCCTCCGTCTCCGCACTCCTCGCGAAGGGGATTCCCGCCCGAAAGATCTACTGGGCGCTCCTGACCGACTCCGATCCCGCGCTCCAGTTCAAGCGCGGCGACATGTACGTGGCGAATCGGTGGGGCATCATAACGTCGTTCTTCAATGTCCTCTTCTCGGTGCCCGCCTACTTCGTGAACTGCGTCCGCACGGGTGTCCGTCCGTCGCCGTTCGAATTCATGCACTGGATCGAGGAGCAACTTCCGGCGGGGATCTTCGCGCTCGAGTTCTACGAGGAGTTCTTCTCGAAGGTGCTCGCGGCGCATGGAAAGACCGACTCGTTCGCCGATCTTAGTCGCGAACTCTACATTCCGGCGACCGACCTCGACCTCGGCACGCGGCGGCTCTTCTCGAACGCCGACGGCGACACGATCCCGCTTTCCATCGCCGTGGCCGCTTCCTCCGCCATCCCGCTCTTCTTTCGCCCGGTGAAGATCGAAGGGCGCGACTACATCGACGGCTCGGTCGGCAAGGTGGCGCACCTCGACGTGGCGATCAAGGGGGGCGCCTCCACGGTGCTCGTGATCAACCCGATGATCAACATCTCGAACGACCAATCGGTGGTCTGCATCCCGAGGCGCGACGGCAAGTGCGCGCGCATCCGGGAGAAGGGGATGTCGTTCATCCACGATCAGGCGACGCGGATCGAAACGCGCGTCCGCCTGGACGGCGAGATTCGCCGCTATCAGGTCGAGTATCCGCAGGTGAAGATCTACCGGATCGAGCCCTCATCCTCCGAGGTGATGCTCTTCCTCCATCACGCCATGTCGTCGCGGGAGCGGGAGCGGATTTTGCGCTACGGCTACTCCTCCATGACTTCGATCTTAAAGAGGCGGCGGAGCGTGATCGAGGAACTGATGGAGATCCACGGCTTCAATCCGAGCGACGACCTCTCGGCGGAGGGCTGACGTCGTGCATTACACCGACCCGCCGCTCCCGCTCGATCCGCTACGCGCTCGGCTTGTCCGAGGAGAGACAGTCCTCCTCGACGGCGCCATGGGAACCGAGCTCGACCGCCGTGGCGTGAAGACACCGCTTCCGCTCTGGAGCGCGCAGGCGTTGATCGACGCCCCGGAAGTTGTTCGCGCGATTCACGAGGACTACCTCCGCGCCGGTGCCGACGTGATCACGACCAACACGTTTCGGACGACGGCCCGCACCATGCGTCGCGCGGGGAGGAAGGAAGAGGAAGCCGTGCGGCTCACGCGACTCGCGGTCGATCTCGCCCGGCAGGCTCGCTCCGCCGTCGTTCGAGGCAGGGAAGTCTGGATTGCCGGCGTGCTCGCTCCGTTGGAAGATTGCTACCAGCCCGAATTGGCGCCGGAGTTCGACGTGGCGGCGGTGGAGCACGAAGCCCAGGCGGGGCGACTCGTCGCGGCTGGGGTCGATCTCCTCCTGGTCGAGACGATGAATTCAATCACGGAAGCAGTGGTGGCGACCCGCGCCGCGGTCTCGACCGGCCTCCCGGTCTTCGTCTCCTTCATCGCGCGGAGCGAAAAGGAGATCTGGAGCGGCGAGGGGCTCGACGACGCCGTCCGCGCCGTCGATGATTTCCATCCCGACGCGATTCTCGTGAACTGCCTTCCC